>CAZLXP010000022.1:0-31795 GCA_964563535.1 uncultured bacterium
CGAGCCTTTCCCAATCGACGACCTGGCGGCCCTTTTCCTCCCGCACCATCAAACCGAGGTTGACGGAGCCGAGGTTGCACGACTCGTAAGGGAGGAGCGGTTGCTCGCCGCACGGATTGGTAGATTCGATCGCGCCGACGTGGGGGGTGGGGTTGCCGGCGTTGACGCGGTCGATAAAAATTACGCCCGGCTCGCCGTTGCGGTGAGCCATCTCGACGACCTTGTGGAAGACCCTAGCCGCCGGCAGCCGACCCGCCTCCTCGCCGGTTCGCGGGTTGACGAGCGGGTAGGTCTCTTCCGCGGCCAGCGCGGCCATGAATTGGTCGGTCAGCGCCACCGAGATATTGAAGTTGTTGAGCCGGTTCTCGTCGGCCTTGCACGTTATAAACTCCATGATATCGGGGTGGTCGACGCGCAGGATGCCCATATTGGCGCCGCGGCGGGTCCCGCCCTGCTTTATGGCTTCCGTCGCCGCGTCGAAGACCTGCATGAAAGATATCGGCCCGCTGGAGATGCCTTTGGTGGACATGACAACGTCGTTTTTGGGGCGAAGGCGGGAGAACGAAAAACCGGTGCCGCCGCCGCTTTTATGGATGAGGGCCGTGTCTTTGATGGCTTCGAAAATGGATTCCATCGAGTCTTCGACCGGCAGCACGAAACACGCCGCCAGTTGGCCGAGCTCGCGACCGGCGTTCATCAACGTCGGAGAGTTAGGCATGAACTCCCGCCGCGCCATAATGCCGAAGAACTCCCGCGCCCCGGGCTCGAGGTCCGCCATGGGGTTATACATCCGCTCCGCTTCGGCGACCGCCCATGCCACGCGCCAGAACATCTCGCGCGGTTCCTCGAGCGGGTTCCCTTCCGCGTCGCGGCGGAGGTAGCGCCGCTTCAAGACCTCGAGGGCGTTGTCCGTCAGTTCGATCTCGGGCTCTTCCCACTCGTCGCCCCGGGCCGCCGGCACGTTGCGTTCCCAGACGGCCTCCGCCTCCTTGGCTTTGGCCCTCACCACCGCTTCCAAGACCTCGCCGCCGAAGTTGCCCAAATCCTCGAGCTCGTCTAACGCTTCAATAATTATTTTCTCCGCGTGCGAGCCGCGCACGCCCATCTCGTTCAACAACGCGCGCGCTTCCAGCCGCGCCCTAACGCGCGCCGACTTCCGGCCTGCTCCTATGGCCATAACGTCACGGCTTCCCGGACCGCGCGCACCCGCACCCGCACAACACGACGCCCTCTTACCGGCAAAATCATACCCATATGACAAACCGCGCAAAGTGATATGAAATCTTCAAAGCCCATATATCGTATGTCCATGTAATTCTACACCACAACATATTGGGTGTCAAGCAAAAAATGCGCGGCCGAACGGGGACGCGGATATTTTTTTCCGCTACCCCGCGCGGCCGCCAAACGATAACGCCGCTCGTCTTAGCCGTACCCCTGCCCCCCCGCGGTCACACGTCCGCATCGCGGCGACGACACGTAGGCCGCACGGCCGCCGCGCGAAAGTTGCCCGCGAACCGACGCCGCGTGTCGCGAGCGTAACGCGCGTTATTCCAAACGCGCCGTTCGAGCTAAGGCTTCGCTTCCGCCGGCGCCGCTTTTTTCGCTTCGGTCCACTTCGCTTCGGCGTCGATAGCTAACTCCAGCGAGCTCATATCGCCGGCCGGGGCGCGCAGGCTTTTCACGTAAAGCGCCATAGCTTCGGCGGCGAGTTTAAACCGCGCCGCCGATTCCGGGTCGTCGACCGCCTTAGCGGCGAGGCCGTCGAAGTCCTTTTGAAACCCCCCGAGCTTGGCGGCGAGCTCTTCGGCGGCCGTATTCTTCACGTCGTGGGCTTTCATGTACGCGTCAACTTCTGCGACCTTAGCCTCGAACGCGCCGCGAAGGTCTTCCGTCGGCGCCGCGGGCGCGCCGGCCCCGGCCGCGGTCTCCGCGGCCGTCGCCGGGCCCTCGGCCTTCTTGGCGCAGCCGGCCAAAACGGCGACCGCACACCAAATCAAAACCATCGCGTTCGATTTTAAAAACCCTTTCAACTCGCACCTCCTGGGTGAACGTTTCGCTCACGCATTATTAACACAAAGCCGGCGCCTTTACAATACGCTTAACGCCGTCGGCCGCCCACTTGGCGGTTACGGCGCGCGAAATTATTTGGTATACTGAGACCATAACTCAAAAGGAGTTCGGCGGTGATACCCCAAAACATATTTCGCGAATACGACATCCGCGGCACCGTCGGCGACGAGTTGACGGACGACGTCGTCGCCGCCGTCGGCCGCGGCGTGGGAACGTACCTGGTTCAACGCCGAAAGAAGACGGCGTTCGTCTGCCGCGACAACCGGCCGTCGAGCGAGCACTTCGCGACGTTGGTGTCGGACGCGCTGCTCGCCGCGGGCGTAGACGTCGTGGACCTCGGCACGGCCCCCACGCCCGCGTTCTACTTCGCGACGCGCCGATACGCGCCGGGCGAGGGCGGCGTCATGGTCACCGGCAGCCACAACCCGCCCCAATTCAACGGCTTCAAAATAAGTTGCGGCCGCGGGACCATCTACGGCCGCGAGATCAAACGCGTCGCGGAAATTATAAACCGCGGCGCCTTCGCCGCCGGCGACGGAACGTACCGCCGACGCGACGTCCTCGGCGATTATCGCCGCGCCCTCCTCGAGGGCATACGGATTACGCGCCGGGTGAAAATCGTCGCCGACGGCGGCAACGGCACGGCGGCGCTGCTTATGCCGGAGCTGTTGCGGGACGCGGGGTGCGACGCCGAAGGGCTGTTTTGCGAATTGGACGGCACGTTCCCCCACCATTGGCCCGACCCGACCGTCCCGGAGAATATGGCGTCGCTCGCGGCGCGGGTAACCGAAACGGGAGCCGCGGCCGGCGTAGCCTTCGACGGCGACGCCGACCGCATGGGCGCGGTAGACGACCGCGGCCGCATAATTTGGGGCGACAGGCTCCTCGCCCTCTACGCGGCGCCGGTCCTCGCGGCCCACCCCGGCGCCAAAGTCATCTTCGAAGTAAAATGCTCGCAAGCGCTGCCGGAGGAGATAACGGCCCGCGGCGGCACGCCGGTGATGTGGAAGACGGGCCACTCGCTGATCGAGGCCAAGATAAGGGAAGAGCACGCGCTCCTCGCCGGCGAGATGAGCGGCCACCTTTACTTCGCCGACCGCTACCTCGGCTACGACGACGCGCTATACGCCGCCCTTCGCCTCGCCGAACTCCTCGCCAACGCCGACGCGCCGCTCAGCGAGCTCGCCGACCGGCTCCCCGCGTATTACGATACGCCCGAGATTCGCGTCGACTGCCCCGACGATCTAAAATTCCGCGCCGTCGACGAAATAAAAGCCCGCTTCGCCGACCACGAAATTATAGACGTGGACGGCGCCCGCATCCTCTTCGACGGCGGCTGGGGGCTCGTCCGGGCTTCCAATACCCAACCCGCGCTCGTGCTGCGCTTCGAGGCCAAAACCGAAAAGCGCCGAGACGAAATAAAGGCGACGGTCGAGGCCGCGCTGGCTGAAATCCTGGCCGCCGGCCGGCGGTGAGAGGTTAATAATATTTAACTTGACAACCGGCCCCGATACGGTTAGCATTTAATATGTAGAGCAAGAGTGGAAAGGTGAGTCATTTTACTACGAAGACGGTTTAACGTTTTCAAGGCGTAAGAGTCCAAACCAAGGGGAGAGCGCATGAAAAAACCGCTAACGTTTTTTACGTGTTTGGTTTTCGCGGCGGTATCCGTCGCGTGGGCCGAGGTCGTGTTCCTCGGCGGAACCGGGTCGCCGACCGCGGCGGCCAAAGTAATATCGGATACGTCGTCCGAAACCGTAATCGACTTCTCGCTGGGAGGTTTCATCCGACAGAAAGAGAGCGCCGGCGGCGTCGCGTACGACCGCGTCGTCCTGGGGAGCCGGGGGACGACGGACAAAATCGGCCTCCCCGAGCTGCCCGCCTTAAACGATACGGTGATGATCCCGGGCGACCGCCAGGTCGGCGTAGACATCGTGGCGTGGGAAGAGGTTACGCTCGGCGGGTACAACGTCTGGCCGTTCCAAACGCCGGCGACGGACGTCGATTACCAGCTGCCGTTCGTCCGCGACGACAAGTACTACCAGAGCGGCTCGAGCTATCCCGCGACGAAAGTCGAGTTGGGCACGCCGTCGATCTTCCGCGACATACGGGTCATACCGCTGCGGGTGCATCCGTTCCGGTGGAACCCGGCCACAGGCGAACTCAAGGTCGCCAAGAGAATCACGGTCAAACTGAGTTACTACGGCCAGGACACCGTCAACACCCTCCGCGTCACCGGGTATCGCGACCCCGACTTCGAACCGCTCTACCGGGCGGGGGTCATCAACTACAAGGCCGGCCACCACGGCATGGACGCCGGCGGCAACCTCGAGTATCCGGAACATCTCTTCATCTGCTACCCGGATTTCAAAGACGAGGCCGAGGCGCTGGCCGAGTTCTACAACAAGATGGGCGTCTACACGCTGGTAGTCACCACGACCGAAACCGGGACAAGCAAAGAGAGCATTAAGAACTACATCCAGCAGGTCTACGACAAGACGACGCCGGCGGTCCTGAAATACGTATTGCTCGTCGGCGACATCGATTACGTGGCCGCGGGCTATTGGCCCGGCTACAGCATGGTGTCGGATTACTGGTACTCCTGCTTGACCGGGGGCCAACCGGACCCCTACCCCGACGTCAACGTCGGCCGGTATAGCACCAAGGACGGCGCCAAGCTCACGTACTTTATCCAGAAGAACATAAAATACCAGAAAGAACCGGACCTCGGAAGCGACTGGCTCAACAACGCGCTGCTCGTCGCCCACCTTGAAGGAGCCCCCGGCAAATACGAGGGGTGCTGCGAAGAGGTCTACAATTACAACTACTCGCTATTCAAGCCGAACTTCACGAAGTGCTACGGTTCGCAGGGCAAGCGCAACACGGACGTCACGAACTATATCAACGCCGGCATGAACATCGCCTCCTATCGCGGCCACGGCAGCGAGACCGCCTGGACCGGTTGGAACACTTACAGCGAATACTATTCCACCAGCGAAGTCCACGGCCTCGCCAACGGCGATAAAACGTCCATTTGGCTCGACGTCTGCTGCTTGAACGGCAACTTCGCCTACGGCGCCGAATGCTTCGTGGAGTCGAACCTGAACGCCGCCGGCAAGGCCGGCGTCGCCGCCAACAGCGCCTCCGACCCCTCGTATACCGTCCCCAACCACGACTATATGAAGGAGATGTACAAGGCCATCTACGACAAGGGCGTCCTCAACTGCGGCCGCGTCACGAACTACGCCAACGTCAAGCTCATCGAGATATACGGGGCCTCCTCCCCGTATATGCAGAACGTCTTCATGTATATGTGGAACGGCGACCCCTTCACCAAAATCTGGATGAAAAAGCCCGATAAGACCTTGACGGCGACGCACCCGACGACGTTCATTCCCGAACCGGGGAAAAAGTTCGTCGTCACGGTTACCGATACGGGGCGGGCGCCGGTGGAAGGGGCGCTGGTCGGCCTTTACAAAAAGGACGACGTCTACTGCGCCGGCGCCACCAACAGCGAAGGCGTAGTCGAGCTCGAGCCGACGCGGAAACTCACCGGCGAGGGTACGATGTACGTCACGGCCACGAAAGACGGCTACCTCGGCTATTGGGGCCAGTGCACCCTCCTGTCGGGGGAGGACGTCAAAATATCCGACTTCGTGGCTCGCCGGGTCGACGGCGGCGTACGGCTATCGTGGAGGGCGCAGCACGACGGCGAACTCCTCGGCTTCAACCTGTATCGCCTCGACGTGACGGGCGAAGGCAGCGACGAGGCGCTCCGCGGGGGCGGCGCATCGGCGGCCGAAAACGCGTCGTGGGCGAAGATTAACGAAGAGTTAATCGTAGGCCGCGGCCCGTACGAGTACGTCGACGGCGTCGGCGAGGGCCGCTATCGCTATAAGCTCGAGGCCGTCACGCGCGCCGAGCCCATAATCGTCGGGCCCATCAGCGTCGATACCAAGGCCGTACCCAAAGCGTTCGCGCTGAGCCAGAACTACCCCAACCCGGCCAACGTTTCGACTACCATAAGCTTCGGCCTCCCCGTCGCCACCGACAACATCGAGCTCCGCGTCTACGACCTCTCGGGGCGCGAGATTAAAACGTTTGAGGTCGGCGCTCGGCCGGCCGGCGTCGTCAACGTCAACTGGAACCTGGTCAACGACAACGGCCAGAGCGTTCCCGCCGGCGTCTACCTCTATCGCCTCGAGACGCCGAACTTCTCCGCCACCAAGCGTATGGTCGTCGTGCGGTAACGACCCGGGACGAATAAACGAAAAACCCCGGCCTCGGCCGGGGTTTTTTATTCTCTTCTCCGAAATCTTACGGCGCCAGCGCCGGGTTCGGCGGCGACGCCAACCGCCCGTCCTTCATGACGACGTTCCCGCCGACGACCGTTAAAACCGGCCACCCCGCCGCCGTCAAACCCTCGAACGGCGTATTCTTGCCGCGGGAAAAGAACGACGCCGCCCTGATTACGGACGCCTTCTCCGGGTCGAGCACGACGACGTCCGCCGGCGCCCCCACCGCCAGCGAACCGCCCGCCAGGCCGAACAATTTCGCCGGGCCCGTGGAAATAAGCCGCACGAAATCGGCCGCGGACACGACGGCCGCCGCCACTAACGCCGTATAACCGAGGGCCACGAACGTCTCGAGCCCTGAGACGCCGAACGCGGCGTCGTTGAACTCGACGTCCTTGTCGACGACGGAGAGCGGGACGTGGTGCGAGGCGACGGCGTCGATGGTCCCGTCCGCCAGGCCCGCTTTTACGGCGTCGACGTCGCGGTCGCCGCGCAGCGGGGGCGACACTTTGGCGAACGTGTTGTAACCTTCCACCGCCCGCTCCGTCAGCCAGAAATAGTGCGGCGACGTATCGCACGTCACTTTAATGCCGTCCGCCTTGGCCCGCCGGATGAGCTCCACGGCGCCCGCGACCGTAACCGGCGAAATATGCACGTGCCACCGCGTCATGCGCGCCAAGATAATGTCGCGGATGACCATAACCTCTTCCGCCGACCACGGAACCCCCTTCAAGCCCAGCGTCGTGGAAACGAAGCCCTCGTTCATCACGCCCCCCGCCGCCAGCGATTCGTCCTCCGGAAAAGTTATCACCGGGACGGCGAAGCTCCGGGCGTACTCCAGGCCGCGCCGCATGACCTGGGAGTTCATCACCGGGCGGTCGTCGCCCACCGCCACCGCGCCGCCCGTGACGAGGTCGCCGACGTCGGTCAGCGTTTCGCCTTTGCGGCCGCGGGTCAACGCCGCCACCGGCCTGAGCCGCACCAAACCCTCCCGTCGATTTTTGCTCAACAGGAACTCGGCCAGCGGGATGTTATCCAACGGCACGTCGTCGCAAGGACGGCACACCGCCGCCGTGACGCCGCCCGCCGCCGCCGCCCGCGACAAACTCGCCACCGTCTCCCGGTCGGCCCGCGCCGGTTCCGCGAAGTGAACGTTGAGGTCGACGGCGCCGGGTATCACCCATTTACCGGCCGCGTCGTATACGTCGGCGCCTGCGGGGACGTTTAGCCCCACGTCGCACGCCGCCACGACGCCGTCGGCTAGCAAAAGGTCGCACACCCGGTCGACGTTGCGCGAGGGGTCTATGACCCGGCCGTTTCGCAAAAGGAGTTTCATTCGCGTTCGCCGGCGAGCAAATAGAGGACGGCCATGCGGACCGCGATGCCGTTCGTCACCTGTTGGACCACGAGCGGGAACGCGTAGTCCGCGACTTCGGGCGAAATTTCGACGCCGCGGTTCATGGAGCCGGAGTGCAAAACGAGGGCGTCCTCCGCGGCCAGCGCGAGGCGCCGCGACGTCAAACAATAGAAGCGGGCGTACTCCCGGAGCGACGGTATCTGCAAGCGATTGGCGTCGGTGATCTCAACCCGCGACAAGAGGATTACGTCCGCCCCGGCGATGCCCTCCTCGAGGCGCGTCGCGACCCTCACGCGGAATTGTTCGACGCCGGGCGGGATCAAGGTCGACGGGCCGACGAGCGTGACCTCGGCGCCCATCTTCTTCAGGCCGTATATGTTCGATATCGTCGCCGGGCTTCGGGGATGGTCGCCCACGATCGCAACTTTAAGCCCCTCGAAGCGCTTCTTGTGTTCCCAAATCGTAAAGAGGTCCACCAACGTTTGGGTAGGGTGTTCGTGGGGGCCGTCGCCGGCGTTGATGACGGAACACTGGACTTGGCGGGCGAGCTGGTGGGCCGCGCCGGCCATCGAGTGGCGCACCACCAGAAAATCGACCTGCATCGCCTCCACCGTCTTGGCGGTGTCGGTGAGGGTTTCGCCCGTGGCGGCCGAAGACGTCGCCGCCGTAATGTTTATGAAATCGGCCGAAAGGCGCTTGGCGGCGAGCTCGAACGACAGCCGCGTCCGGGTGGAGGGTTCGTAAAAAAGGTTGGCCACCGTCTTTCCGCGGAGCGCCGGCACCTTCTTAACGGGCCGCGCGGCGATGGTTTGGAAGTTGGCCGCGGTATCCAATATGACGCGGAGCTCGCCCTCGCTTAGCGCCTGGATTCCCAAAAGGTCTTTCGACTGCAGAGCCACGTTCGCCCCTAAAAAAGCCGGCCCTAACGTCGGCCGGCGCGGCAGGGATACGTTATCACGCGGTCGCCGTCGTCGCCGAAGACGACCTCGATTATGCGGTCCCGCTCGACGCGGACGCGCTTGCCGACGAAGTCCGGCTGCATGGGGAGCTCGCGGCCGCCGCGGTCGATCAAAACCGCCAACTCGATGCGCCGGGGCCTCCCCAGGTCCATAAGGTTATCGATGGCCGCGCGCACGGTCCTCCCCGTAAGGATGACGTCGTCCACGAGCACCACCGTCATGCCGGCCACGTCAAACGTGATGTCGGTCGAACGCACGATCGGCGCCGGCCCGATCTGCGAGAGGTCGTCCCGATAAAGGGTTATATCCACGGTCCCGGTGGCGGCCGGCTTCGCCCCCAAGCGCTCGAGCGACGCGACGAGCCGCTCGGCCAAAGGCACGCCGCCGGTATGGATGCCGACGACGGCCAGCTCGTCCGTCCCGGCGTTCTCCTCGACGATTTCGCTCGCCATCCGGGCGACCGCTTCCGCGGTGTCGGCGGCCGAAAGGATTTCTTCCACGTCGTTTTCCCGCTCAGTCTTCATAAGCCCGCCGTCGAAACGGCCCGAAGCAAAATTACCACTTCCCGGCGTATATTTCAAGTCAAAACGCCGCGGCCCGGTATAAATGCGGGGGGTTTTTATTCACCCTTTTCGGCCGCGCGGGCGACCCACCGCGACGCGTCCCGGCCCGCGCGCCCCAGGTCGCGCTGCATCGCGGCCTCGCGCCAACTTCCCGCCACGACGCTCACGCCCCGCGCCTTAGTTTTAATAACGGCGACGAGGTCGCGGAATTCGCGCCGAGAGACAAACGGCGCGTCGGCCATAGCGGTTCGCGGCTTCGGCACTAACGGATTCACCCGGGCTTCGAACGCCACGGCTTTAAAACGGCGCTTCAGCGCGGCCAGTTGGTCGCCTACGGCGGCGACGTCCGCCGGGGTTTCGCCCGGCGCCCCAACGATATAATAAAGTTTTATTTTAGAAAGGCCCGCCTCGGCCGCTACCTCCAGACATTCCTCCAGCCGCCCGGGCGCCAGCGGCTTACCGAGCCGGGCGCACATCTCGGCCGTCGCGGCCTCCGGCGCCAGCGCGACGCTCCGCTGGCCCGAGGCGCCGAGGGCCCTCAAGACCGCGGGGGTATGGCGGGCCGCGAGCGCGAGCGAGCTAACGCTGAGCAACATGCCGCGCGCGACGATATCGCCGGCCAGCGCGACGACGTCATCGTAGTCGGCCACGGCCGCGCCCACCAACCCCACCTTGTTAACCTTCCCCGACGCCTCGTCCACGACGGGGCCAAGGGACGACAGCTCGCGTCGGCGCGGCGGCGCGCTTACGGCGCCGGTCTGGCAAAAAGAACACGCGCGGCCGCAACCGCGGATAGGCTCGAGCAAAAGTAATTTCCCGAATTCGCCGTACGGCGTCGCGAGCCACGAGCCGCCCCGGTACGGCGTGAGGTCTTCCACCCGGGAAGCCGCGACCGTCGCGGGCGCGCCCTCCTCCGGCACTACGGCCGGCGGCGAGCCCGGGCCCCCGTATAATACGCGGTATAACGCGGGCACGTAAACGCCCGGCACGCGAGCCATAGATGCCAGCACGTCGCCGCGGGGCGTGCCGGCATTGGCCGCCATCAGGTCCAAAACCGCGGCCAGCGATTCCTCCGCGTCGCCCAGCACGACGGCGTCGGCGAAAGGCGCCAGCGGCTCCGGGTTGGCGGTAACCGCGGGCCCGCCCATTAATACGTACGGGTCGAACTCGCCGCGCTCGACGGCCCAGGGCCGGACGCCGGCGCCGGCCATCATCCCGTAAACGCGCGGGTAGTCGGGTTCGTAATAGACGGAGAACGCGACGACGTCGGCTCGAGACAGGGGCGCCCCGTACTCCAGACTCCCCGCGTCCCGGACGACGCCGCGGGGCGGTTTCCCTCTATAGCTCGCGAAATGCCGCTGCGCCCGGAACGCCGGGTGGGCGGCGAACGCGCCCCATACGAGCTGGTAGCCCAGGCTGGCCATCCCGACGCGATAGCTGTTGGGAAAGCACACCGCCGCGTTGAGGTCGCCGTCGCCGCCCGGCTTAGGCGCGGCCAAAGGCACTTCCGCCGCCAGGAGGTCGCGGCGGCCGCCGCTAAATTTTTTCGGCGCGGCCATAAACACCATAAAAGGCGCCGCAGCGCCCCGAAGACAAAGAGGACGACGCCGCGGCCGGCGTCAGTGATTCAAATTCTCGCAAAACACCTCTTCCGAACGCGGGGAATACGGTTCTTCTTCGAGCTGGAGCGTAGTATGCTTGATTTTGAATTCCGCCGCCAGCGTCTCCTCGGCGACGCGGCGAACAGCGTCCCCGGCGCCCTCGCATACGACGAGGTGCGCCGAAAGGTTCGTAATATGCGAACACAGCGCCCACACGTGGAGGTCGTGAACCGACGTTACGCCCTCTACGGCCGCCAGCGCCGCGGCAACGTCGCGCGGCTTTACGCCGGGCGGCGTGCCCTCGAAGAGGATGCGCACCCCGTCCCGCACCAGGCGGCCGGCGCCCCATAAAAGCAACCCGCCTATCGCCAGCGCCAGGAGGGGGTCGACGGCGTACCACCCGGCGAAGATAACCAGCAGCGCGCCGACGATGACGGCGGCCGACGCCAACGCGTCGCCTATAACGTGGAGAAAAGCGCCGCGGATATTCAAGTCGGCGCCGACGTGCCGCCGGAGCAGGAGCGCGACGGCGGCGTTCGCGACCAGGCCGGCGGCGGCGATGACCAGAAGGCCCACCCCCTTCACGGGCGGCGGCGCCATTAACCGGGATACGGCCTTGACGAATATGAACGCCGCGACGGCTATGAGGGTCAGGCCGTTGATCAGCGCCGCGAAGACCTCGGCGCGGTGCCAACCGTACGTTCGCCGCTCGTCCGCGGGACGCCGGGCCAAGAGCAGCGCCACCAGCGACAGCGCCAACGCGAAGACGTCCATAAAGACGTGCGCGGCGTCGGAGAGCAACGCCAGGCTGCCGGACCATATCCCGCCGACGATCTCGCCGGCCAGGACGACGGTAGTAAGGGCCACCGCGAGGGCGAGGCGCCGGGCCGGTTGGCCGGAGGGCAGCTCCGACACGCCGTGGCCGTTGTCGCGATGCTCGGGCAAAACGTCAGTCCTCTTTCCGGGGGCCACGATATTTACAACCTTTTTGTGCGCAATACGTACCGCGCTTCCCCTGCAAGAGGTACGGCGCGCCGCAGGCCGGGCACTCTTCCTTAACCGGGACGGCGTTGGCGGTGAAGTCGCACGCCGGGTAGTTGGCGCAACCGTAAAAGCGGCGGCCGCGCTTGCCGCGCCGTTCGACTACCTCGCCGCCGCACCGGGGGCACGCGGCGTCGACTTTTTTCCGGATGGGCCGGGTGTTCTTGCACTCGGGATATTTTTCGCAGGCGAGAAACTCGCCGTATCGGCCGCGCTTAAACACCATCGCGCCGCCGCACTTCTCGCACGTTTCGCCGCTCGCCTCCGGCCGAACCGGGACCACGTTGCCCTCGTCGTCGCGCTCGAAGCTCATGGTCTCGCCGCAATCGGGGTAACTCCCGCATCGCAGGTACTTCCCGAACCGTCCCCACCGCACTTCCATCTTGGCGCCGCACTTGGGGCAATCCACGTCTGTGCGCTCGGCGGCCTCGTCCCGCACCGCGTCCATAACCGCCGCCGCCTGCGCCAGGTCCGCGGCGAACGGCCCGTAGAACTCTTCCAAAACCGCGGTCCACTCCGCCCGGCCTTCCTCGACGGCGTCGAGCTGCGATTCCACTTTGGCCGTGAACTGGACGTCGAAAATATCCGGGAACGACGCCACCAAAAGCGCGTTCACCAGTTTGCCGAGCTCGGTGGGATAGAACGCCCGCTGGCGCCGCTCGACGTATTTGCGGTCGATGATGGTCGCGACCGTGGGCGCGTAGGTGCTCGGGCGGCCGATGCCGTACTCCTCCAGCGCCTGGACCAACGACGCGTCGTTGTAGCGGGGCGGCGGCTTAGTGAAGTGCTGCTCGGCCGCGACGTCGACCAACGCGACCTCTTCCCCGGCCGCGAGCGACGGCAGCGAAGCTTCGACCTCGTCTTCGCGCGGCGTCACCTTCAAGAAACCCGGGAAGCGAAGCGTCTGCGCCAGCGCGCGGAAGACGTAGCCGCCGCCCTCGACCGTCGCCGTCGCGGTATCGAAGACGGCGTCCGCCATCTGCGACGCCAGGAACGTCCGGTAGATGAGGTCATACAATCTGAACTGGTCGGTAGTGAGATGCTCCTTCAACGCCTCGGGGGCCCGCGTCACGTCGGTAGGGCGGATGGCCTCGTGGGCCTCCTGGGCTCCGCGCCGCGAGCGATAAAAGCGGGGTTTGGCCGGAAGGTAGTCGGCGCCGAATTGACCCTCGACGTACTTGCGGCACGCGGAGGCCGCGGACGCGGCGACGCGCACCGAATCCGTCCGCATGTAGGTGATAAGGCCGACGCGGTCGCCGGCGCCGATGTCCACCCCCTCGTAAAGCGTCTGCGCCACCGCCATCGTCTTCTTACCGGTAAAGCCGAACCTTCTGGCCCCGGCCTGCTGCAGTTTGCTGGTCGTAAACGGCGGCACGGGCGAGCGACGCTTCTCGCCGCGTTCGAAAGCCGCCACCACGAACCGCTGCCGCAGAATTTTCTCGCGTTCGGCCAGGGCTTCCCCTTCGCCGGCGAGGCGCCGGCCGTACTTCTGCAGCCGGCCGGGCGCCATCAACGTCGCGCCGTCTATAGAGACCAGCGAGGCGGCGAAGCGCTCGCCGGCGGCCGTCTCGCACGCGGCGCTTATGGTCCAGTATTCGTCGGCGACGAAACTTTCGATCTTTTCCTCGCGCTCGCAAATCAACCGGACGGCCACCGATTGCACGCGGCCGGCGGAAAGGCCGGTGGCGACCTTCTTCCACAATATGGGGCTGACCTGGTAGCCGACCAGCCGGTCGAGGATGCGGCGGGCCTGCTGGGCGGCGACCAGACGGAGGTCGAGCTCGCGGGGTTCGGCCACGGCCGTTTTCACCGCCTCGCGCGTTATCTCGTTGAAAGATATGCGGCGCGCGCGGTCGCCGTTTACCTGCTGCGAGAGGTGGTACGCGATGGCTTCTCCCTCGCGGTCGGGGTCCGTGGCCAAATAGACGACCTCCGCGCCGGCGGCGGCTTTGACCAGGCTTTTTAATATTTTCTCCTGCGCCGGCGTCGAGACGTACGTCGGCTCGAAATCTTTCGATATTTCGACGCCGAGGGCGGACTTGGGGAGGTCCATCACGTGGCCCTGGCACGACTTTACGGCGTAACCTTTGCCGAGTATCCCGGCGATGGTTTTGACCTTGGCGGCGGACTCGACGATTACGAGCTTTTTTCCCATAGAGACTCTCTCACAAGTAGATGCGCCGATAGTTGTTGCCCGGGAGTTTTTCGACCAGGCCGGCGATTTCGAGGCCCAGGAGCGCGGCCGCGGCTCGAGCCGGGGCCCACCCCGCGCGCGCCGCGAGGTCGTCCGCCGGCACCGGTTGGCCGCCGACGTACGTCAAGAGTTCCCGCTCGTCCGGGCCGAGCGACGCCACGTCCGCCGACGGCCCCGGCCCCGGGCGTTCGCCCGCGGCCGCGAATTGGGGCGCTATCTCCTCGAGGATTTCCCGGGCCGAACCGACCGGCTTGGCGCCGCCCGCGATGAGCAGACGGCAGCCGTCGCTGGCGGGCGAGAAAATACTGCCGGGGACCGCGAAGACCTCGCGGCCCTGGTCCGCGGCGTGATAACCGGTGATGAGGGCGCCGCTGTGCTCGCCGGCCTCCACCACCACAACGCCGGCGGCGAGGCCGCTTATTATCCGGTTGCGGCGCGGGAAGTTCTGCGCCTCCGGGGGGGCGGCCGGCGGAAACTCCGAAATTATAAGGCCCTTCTCGCAGATCTCGTCGTATAAGCGCTCGTTCTCCGGCGGGTATACGACGTCGGCGCCGCAACCGAGCACCGCGACCGTAACGCCGCCGGCCTTGAGCGCGGCCCGGTGGGCGCAGGTGTCTATGCCGCGGGCCATACCGCTCACGATCGCGACGCCGGCTTCCGCCAGCGATTCGCATATATAGGCCGTCGCCCGTTGGCCGTAATCGGTCGGGCGCCGGGTCCCCACCGCCGCTACGGCGAGCGTCGGCCATCGCTCCCACGCGCCTTTGTAGTATAATACCGGGGGCGGGTCGTATATGGAGGCGAGCAGCTCCGGGTAGTCGTCGTCCTCCCATAACAGATAATTCAACCCCAAAGCCTCGGCCCGCGCTATCTCGTCGTCGACCTCCTTCCATCGGTCGAAGGAAACTATGGCTCGCGCCCTCTCGTCGCCGATGCCCTCCACGGCCGCGAGGTCGTCGGGCGTTTTCGCAAAGGCCGCGGCCGGCGCGCCGAAGGCTTCGAGCAACCGGCGGAAAAAAACGCTGCCGATGCCGGGAACGCGAGCTAAGGCCAACACCGCGCGAACGCGCTCGTAACGACTTGGCTCCATTTAGGCCGGATTGTATTCAAAGGCGCTGGGACTGTCAAGCCAAAATTAAAGAATCGTATCCGCTTGACCCCGCCGCCGGCGTATGTTATGGATTGCCATCCGTGAATAAATTCCCGTTATCCGTATGCGTCGCCGGCGTCCTGGCGGCCTCGGCCGCCGTTTTCGGCCAGGGCCAGGAGGAGACGGAAGAAGAGCCCCCGCCGAGCCAAAGCTACCTGCCGGCGTGGGTCTACCCGGCGCTTAGCATATACGGCGGCGTGGCGCGGGGGCCGTCTTACGACGCGGCGCCGGATATCAGCGGGCGGGCCGCCGCCGTCGGCCTGAACGAGCCCCTCGACGACTTCGGAACGCTCTCGGCCTTTGGCGTAGCGTTCGATTTTTTCATCGCCCCTTACCTCGCCACGTCGCTTAAAATAACGCAAGAACAAGCGCCCCGCCGCCAGACGGCCCTGAAATACGATTATTCTACTTTCCCCAAGATGGCGCCCCTCGTGACGGAACCGGTGCTTATCGAGGAACGGATCTCCTACGGCTTCCAAAACGTGGATTACAAAATCGCGCTCAAATACGTGGCCTTCCCCCACTGGCCGCTGACGCCGTACGCCGCGGCGGGCGTGGGCGGCAACCTGGCGTTAATGGACATCGACGACCAGGTCTCGAACGCCATACTCCACAAAGGCAAGGGGGGCGCTCTGTTGACGACGGGCTGGTTCCAGCAATTTTCCTTCGATTGGGTTTTTTACGCCGGCCTGCAAATCAACGTCGGCGATAACCTATTCTTTATTACGGAATACAACTACGACCACCAATTCCACGAGCACGAGTTCGCCGGTTATAAATACGGAACCGGCCTCGACGGTTTCTACGCCGGCGCCGGGTGGCGCTTCCGGTAGCGGGACTACTCCCCGGCCTTAGCTAGGGGCGCGATGAGGTTACTGGCGGTAAAAACGCACGCCGCGGGCGACCTGTTGCTGACGACGCCCGCCCTCCGCGCCTTGCGGCGCGGCTTCCCGGACGCGGACCTGATCCTTTTAACGGGGCGCGCCAACGTCGACGTCGCCGGCGCCGTTCCGGGCGCGGACGCGTATATGTTCGCGGACGAAAAAGCGGCCCTCAAGCCGAACCCGGTCGCGACGTATAAACTTTTTAGGCACATCAAAAATTGCGGGGCCGATAAAGTCGTGCTGTTCCAACCGTGGCCGGCGCTGGCTCGCCTTCTAAAACTGAGCCGCACGCCCGTATACGCGCCGTTCGCCGGGCCCAAACTCCCCCGGTACCTGGCCGGCGGCGCGACCTGGCAACCGAACGGCAATAAATACGTCGCGGAAAACTACGCCGAAGTGGCCGAGGCGGCGGGCTGCGCCCGAGACAACTTGCAACTCGACTTCGTCATCCCGAGGGGCGTGCCTAAAGCTTCGGAGATTACCGGCGTGAAGCATAAGAAAAAATACGTCGCGCTGGCACCCTCCGGCGGCCGGAACCCGCGCGAGACGGTATCCGCGAAATTGCCGCCCGAATACTTCTTCGTCGAAATCGCCGATTTCATAAAGAAAGAGACGGAGCGCCAGGTGGTAATCATCGGCGGCCCGCACGACAAGGAACGGTGCGCGGCCATCGCCGCCAAAACGGGCGACGGGCGGGTAGTAAACCTCGCCGGGAAAACCGACGTGTTCGAGAGCGCCCGCGTCATCGAGGAGGCCGCCTACCTCATAACCGTCGATACGCTGGCCATGCACGTCGGCGTAGCACTCCAAAGGCCGACCCTCGCGCTCTTCGCGCCCACCAACCCCGGCGCCCTTCTCCCTCGCGACGGAACGGCCACGGCCGTCGCCGCCGAGCTGGAGTGCGCCCCCTGCTACGCCAACTCGCCCTTCCCCCGCTGCCAGCGCCCCTTCAAGTATGAATGCCGTGAGCGCATCCCGCTGGCGCCCGTCAAAGAATTCATTTCAAAGCGGGAGGGGCGACAGGGCTGAACGCTTTACGGGGAAATCTCTTTCTTTTACGCCGGAGCCCCTGGACTTCAAGTCGGGTTTTTTATTCCAAAGGGATATACCCCAAGATACGGAAGCTTTTAATATAACAACGGGAAGCGACCCTCGTAAACGGCGACCAAGGCACTAGGGGGTATATATTAATTAGGTGCGGGGGTTGTGGGCGGCGCCGCGGGAACGGCGGGAAAGGTGCCGTGAAGTTTTTTGAGCCGGTTTCGCAGCCGGCTTTTTTATTTGGCGTAATCCTCTTCTATGGCTTTTATCTTATTCACGCGCCGTTCGTGGCGGCCGCCCTCGAACGGCGTCTCGAGCCAGGCGGTCAAAATTTCCCGGGCGTATTGGAAGCCGGTCTGGTCGCCCGAGAGGACCAGGACGTTAGCGTCGTTGTGGGCGCGCGTCAGCCGGGCCATATAAATCGTCCAACACAGCGCCGCCCGGATGCCGGGGACCTTGTTGGCCGCCATCGACATGCCGAGGCCGGTGGCGCATATCAAAACGCCGCGCTCGGCGCCGCCCCGCGCCACGGCCTCCGCGGCGGCCCGGCCGAAATCCACGTAGTCGCAGGATTCCTCGTTGTCGGTGCCGAAGTCGACGACGTCGTGCCCCAGCTCGACCGCGACACCCTTCAAATACTCCTTCAACGAATAGCCGCGATGGTCGGCCGCGAAAGCAATCCTCATACCGCCATCCCCCGCCTCTTCGCCTCCGCCATATACCGCGCCTTCATCTCGGCATACAGCGGGAAGCGCGCGCATAAAACGCGAACCTCGTCCCGGACCTCGGCTGCGACGGCGTCGTCTTCGACGTTCTGGAGGACCTTCGCGATCATGTCGCCGATGGCCTCCATTTCCGGTTCCTTCATGCCGCGCGTCGTCAGCGCCGGCGTCCCGATGCGGATGCCGGAGGTCACGAACGGTTTCTGGGGGTCGAAGGGGATGGTGTTCTTGTTCACGGTGACGCCGGCTTCCTCCAGGCGCTTTTCGGCCACCTTGCCCGTCAGCCCGAAGGGCCTGAGGTCCACCAGCATGAGGTGGGTGTCGGTCCCGCCGGAGACGATGCGCAGGCCGTTTCGGGCGAGGCGGGCCGCCAGCGTCGCGGCGTTGGCGACGATTTGCTTCTGGTAATCCTTGAACTCGGGTTTCAGCGCCTCGGCCAGGCACACCGCCTTGGCGGCGATGACGTGCATGAGCGGGCCGCCCTGGATGCCGGGGAAGACGACGCGGTCGAGGTCCTTGGCCAACTCCTCTTTGCACATAATCAATCCCGCGCGAGGGCCCCGCAGCGTCTTGTGGGTGGTGGTGGTGATGTAGTCGGCCACGCCCACCGGCGTGGGGTGGAGCCCCGTCGCGACCAGCCCCGCGATGTGCGCGATATCCGCGACCATCACCGCCCCCACCTCGTCGCATATCTCCCGGAATTTCGTGAAATCGAGCGTCCGCGGGTACGCGCTCGCGCCCACCATCATCAGCTTGGGTTTGTGCTCCTGCGCCAACTTCCGCAGCGCGTCGAAGTCCACGGTCTCGGTGTCCTCGCGCACGCCGTATTGCACGACGTGGAAGTATCGGCCCGAGAAGTTTATGGGGTGGCCGTGGCTGAGGTGGCCGCCGTGGCTGAGGTTCATGCCGAGCATCGTATCGCCCGGCTCCATCACGGTGAAGTAAACCGCCATATTGGCCTGCGTCCCGGAATGCGGCTGGGCGTTCACGTGTTCGGCGCCGAAGAGTTGCTTGGCGCGCTCGACGGCGAGCGTTTCGCCTATGTCCACGTACTGGCAGCCGCCGTAGTAACGGCGCCCCGGGTACCCTTCGGCGTACTTATTGGTCATGACGGAGCCTACGGCCTCGAGCACGGCCTCGCTGACGAAGTTTTCGCTCGCGATAAGCTCGAGGGTCTCGCTCTGGCGCCGTATCTCGCCGAGTACCGCCGCCGCTACTTCCGGGTCCGTTTCCCATAAATGGCTCATATCAAACCTCCGAACGCTGGCGCCGTCAAAAATATCACCCGGCGCGGGGCAAGTCAATCATAATCCATAATTAAATATATATGACCCCGGCGCCGAAGCCCGCCCATAGGTTGAGGCCAATCGCCGACCAAACTAATTACCGGCTCGAGTCGGCGCGGAGCCGCAACTCCCTCCGCGCGAGCGATAAGCCTTGACGCCGAATAAAACGTTATTTATGATATGGCCACGCTCCGGCGAAAAGCGGTCGAGCGTCCGCAACGGGTTGGCGGCCGCGCCGACGCGCGGCCCCGTTCCGAAAAACGTCGAGTGACTAAGGCCGCGAGCAGTCGGATTGGAGGGATGGCCGCCGGCCAAGGGGTCGCCTTTTAAGCTTGATTTTCGCGCAGGCCGACGTTATAATCCAAACCGTAAGGGGGTCACGAAATGAGGAAAGTAATAATAATATTAGTAACCGCCAGCGCAGCCGCGGCCGTGTCGACGTGGGCCGAAACTGAAGACATCCCGCTATTCTTATGGCTACTCATCGAACCGGGCTCGCGGCCCGGCGGCTTAGGCAAAGCTTTTACGGGCTTAGCCGACGACGTGAACGCCTCGTATTACAACCCGGGCGGCCTGGCTCTCCAGGAGAAAAACGGCGTCACCGTCATGCACGAGCCCCGCGGCACCGGCGGGCTTAACGACATGTTCTACGACTACGTCGCGTTCGGCTACCGGACCGGCAAATACGGCACCGTATGCATGGACGTGATTTATAGCGACGCCGGTAAAAGCGACATGTTGGACCCGGAAGGACGCACCATAGGCATCATGCACATGTACGGGGCCGCGCCTTCCCTATATTGGAGCTACCCAATTCGCAAAGGCCTGGGCGTAGGCGCGGGTTTGACGTTCGCCTACGAACACCTTACGGACCTCCCCGGCGGCGTCGACCAACAATTGTTGTTCAACGCCGGCGTATTATACCAAACGCCCCTCAAAGGTCTAAGCGGCGGCCTGGCTTTCAACAAACTCGGGACCAACGAGACGGGTACACGCTTCAACAAAGAGAAACAACCGGTCGAAGCAAGCTGGTCGCCGCCGCGAACGGTCCGCCTCGGCCTGGCTTACAAAGTATTTTCCACCGACCTCAACGACCTAACCTTGGCCACCGACGGCTCGAAACAACTGATGAACCTCGACGACCGTTTGAGCGAGGAATTCGACCAGGCGGTCTACTCGGGCGGCGCGGAATATATCTACGCAAAGATGGTAGCGGTGCGGGCCGGATATTACCGCGACAGGGTGGGCGAAATCACGGGCTTGACGTTGGGCTTCGGCTTCGCCTACAAGGGCCTCAGCTTCGACTACGGCCGCGTACCCGAGGGCGTTTACGGCGACCGGAGCCGCTTCGCCGTCGGTTACTTGTTCTAAAACGACCGAAAAACGCGTGGTTCGGCCTATAAAGACTATTATCGAGCGGACACAAGCCGTCGTCACCTTAGTCGTGGCGACGGCCTTAACATCGCCGGCGGCCGCGGTGATTATAGGCGGCGACCAGCCTACGATACCCGACGGATTACGGGCCGTGGCCGTTATCGGCGAAGCGGGCCGCGGCGACGGCCAATTCAACGAGCCCACGGCCGTAGCTTTCGACGGCGCGCGCCGGCTCTACGTCGTCGACAGCCGGAACATTCGAATCCAGCGGTTCTTCGCCGAAGGCGACTTCGACATGTCGTTCGGCCGTTTCGGGTGGACAGGGGAAGGGCTCGTCTCGCCGTACGGCATCGCGGCCGACCAGGAACTCTACGTATACGTGAGCGACCGCGAGCGGGGGCTGATACACCAATACGATATCTACGGAAAATACCTCAAATCGTACGGCCAGACGCGGAAGATATCGACGGGCTTCGAACGCCCCGCGGGCCTGGCCGTCGATAACCTGGGGAACTTGTGGGCCGCGGATGCCGGCAACCACAACGTGAAGAGGATAAACGCCCTCGGCGAAATAACGTTGGAGGTCGGTTACTACGGGGCCGAGCTGGGGAAACTCAACCTGCCGGCGGCCGTGGCGGTGGACGAAAGCGGGGGCGTCGTCGTGGCCGACGCGGGCAACTCCCGGCTCCAGCGCTTCGACCGCTTCGGCAATCCCGTCGCCTTGATAACGGAGGCCGGCGGCGAGGACCTAAGGAATCCCTCCGGCGTGTGCCTCGACCGGTTCGGCAACGTGTTCGTATCCGATACCGGAAACGACCGCGTAGCCGTATTCGACGCCGACGGCCGCTACCTATTCGACTACGGAAAACTAGGGGGCGGCAAAAAGGATTTCGACCACCCGGGGGGCCTCGCCTTCGGCCCGGACGGGAAATTATATGTAGCGGATACGTATAATAACGTAATAAAGGTATTGGAAGTGCTCTACCGCCAACCGGGCCGGCTCGAGAAGCCGCCGCGAATTCCGGCGCCGGCGCCGAACGAACCGTAAATCCGAAAACCGCGGTGCGGTCGCGGCCTAAACAGCGCCCTCACCCCCGGGAGGGGGCGTTTTTATATAATGGCGAGATATTACAGCTGGGGACTTCTCCTCGTCGGCCTATGGGCCGCCGCCGCGCCGGCCGCGGCCGCCGAGGAAGGACCGCGGTGGCACGAGACCCTCGCCGCCGCGCGCGAGTCTTTCCAAATACCGGAAGTCGCGGCCGACGCCGTTTATAAATTACCCCACAAATTCCTCTTCGTGGGCTCCGAGACCGTCCGCGTCGGCGACCAACGTTGGGAGCGGGGCCGCGACTACCGCGTCGACTACGACGCCGGGACCATCACCGTAATCGCGCCGCCGCCGTACGCCGGCCCCATGGTCGTGGCGTACGAATACCTCCCCTTCCTGCAGACCGAGGACTACCGCGCCGCGCTCGAAGGCGAGAAAGAGGCCGAGGCGCTCGAGCGGCTGGAGGAGGCCGCGGCCGCGCCGTCGCAGCTCGACGTAACCGGCTCCAAGACCTTCACGGTCTCGAGCGGGAACGTCGAAGGAACCGACTTCGACCAATCCCTCCGCCTGTCCATAAGGGGAAACGTCGGCGACGTGAAAATCACGGGGGAAATCTCGGACCAGGACTTGCCGCTGGAGGAAGGGGGGGCCACCGAGGAAATCGAGGCCGTGGATAAAATAAGCGTCCGCGTCGAAGGGCGGCACTGGGCGGCGACCTTGGGGGATTACGACGCCGCGATCGGCGGCCGGCGCTTCGCCGATTACCAACGACGCCTGACGGGCATCAAGGGCGAAGCGTTCTACCCGACGTGGGAGGCCGCGGCCTACGGCGCCCGGGCGCGCGGCCGCTTCGCCACCAACGAGTTCTACGGCGCCGACGGCGTCCAGGGCCCCTATCAGCTCTCCGCCCGCGACGACGACGAAATTCTAATACTCCCGGGTACCGAAACCGTATGGCTGAACGGCGTCAAGTTGAAAGAGGGCGAAAACAACGACTACGTCGTCGACTACGACCTGGCGACGGTTACCTTCACCGTCCGCCGGCCCATCACGGCTGAGGACCGCGTCGTCGTCGACTTCCAATATACGACCGAAGAATACCAACGCAACTTCTTCGGCGGCGAAACTGAAGGCCGCTTCCTGAACGACGCCGTCACCGTCGGCGCGTTGTACCTGCACGAGGAAGACAACCGCGCCCGCGATTTCTACGGGTTGGCGGATTACCCCACCTACCGCAAGTTACTCGAAGGCGCCGGCGACGACCCGGAACGCGCGCGCGTCGTCGCGCTCGACGAGAACGGCGATATAATTTACGAGTACGTCGGCCAGGGATTGGGCGAATACGTCCGGCAATGGGACCCGGGGTTGGGAAAGTACGTCTACCTCTACGTGGGCCCGGGCAACGGCGACTACATGCCGAGGACGATTCTGCTTCCGTTCCCGAAACGCCACAGCCTTTTCGACGCCAACACCCTCTTCGCGCCGTCGCGCCTCCTGACCGTCGAGGCCGAGGGGGCGACGAGCGACCTCGACCCCAACACCTTCTCCGCTCTAAACGACGGCGATAACACCGGCCTCGCCGGTACTGCGGCCGCTACCGTCCGTCTTGACGCGCTGGAGTTATTCCGACCGGCGGGCCAGCTCGACGTCCGCCACGTCGTCGAGAAGAGAGACACCCGCTTCCGCAACCTGGGGCGCGAGGACGACGTCGCTTTCCTTAAGCGATGGGACCTGGAGGACGAGGTCGCCGGCCTCACCCACCCGCCCGGATATAACCTGTACGAGACCACCGTCACGGAGCGGCCCATCGCGCCGCTTACGGTATCGGCGAGTTACGGCTCCATCCGCCAGCGGTACGTCGGCCTCTCGGCGAACGGCTATATGAACCAGCACGGCCAACGAACCGGGGCCGCCCTCAGCTGGGAGCCCGAACGCTGGCCGCGCGTGACGTACGATTTCAACCACGTGCGACGTCGCGGCCAACGCGACACCGGCGCAACCCTCGGGGACGGCGAATCGATACCCAAAAGCGTATTCACGGTCGACGAAAATACCCGGCGCGAACAGGACGGGGAAATCTCGTACTCGTTCTGGCGGCTCAGCCCGTTCGTCCGCGTTCACGATAAAAAGCGCCGCGCCGACTACGACGCAGACGGCGTCGCGGACGAGGGGAAGCTGGAGCAAGACCTCGAGGTCGGGACGGGCGTGCAACCCGGGGCCGGGTGGAACGTACACCTGGGCCATACCGCCGGGCGCGGCCAAAAGGTCGTCGACCGCGCCTTCGTCCCCCACTACCGCCGGAACGAGGAGCGCGCCGCCGCCACCTACGATGACCCGGGGTTGCTCAACCTTAACGCCGAATATACCAAGATAAAAAAAGATTTCTTCGCGGCGGACGAGGCCGACGTCGACTCCGACCTCTCGCTGGTGGAGCTATACTATACGCCGCTGGAGCGCGCGTTGGCGCTGAGGACGCGCTACGAACTGAACAGCGTCCGGGAATTCGAGCGCGAAGAAATATTCGAAATCGCGGAGGACGGCGACGGCGACTACCGCCGCGTACGCGACCCTAAAAACCCTAACCGCTACATCTACATTTACGACCCGGACGACCCGGAGGCCTACTACGTAAAAAAATACCGCTATACCGGCCGCGCCTACCGCGTCCTCGAGCCGGACCTCACCGCCACCGTCGACCTCCGCCCCTACCGCTTCAACGACGTGCGTCGCGAAGGCGGCGACCGCAACCGCTGGCTGGACGCCGCGGCCGCGGACCTTTACGTCCACGCGCGGAACAGCTCCACGTCGCCGCGGCGCCTCGCCGTGGCCGCCCTCCAAGACCTGCTGGCGGCGGACGCGCTGGACAGCAGCCTGGAACAACGGTATACCTTTACGATATTACCCGTCAACCGACGACTGACGGGCCGGGTGCGCTATTCCGTCAAAGACGACCTCGACCGGACCGTCGCCTCGCGCCAACGACGCAGTTGGCGCACGTCGCGGTACGCCGAAATCGTCGGCGAACCTATCCGCCGGCTGACGGTCCAGGCCGATGTCGAGCGCGTTCGGGAATGGCAATCGATAACGGAGGAGAATACGCGCTATCCCCGGAATACTACGGCCTTGGAAATGATATACGGCCTCGAGCCGACTTACAACCTGACCCCGCGGGTGGACCTCAAAACGCGCGGCGAGATCTCGCGGCGGCGCGAAGATTTCAACGGCGCACCTACCCATCTCAAGGGCGCCAAAGTGAAACCCGAAGTTACGTACCGGCTGACCGAATCCGGCGTGGCCAACGCATGGTACGAATGGTTGCGATACGACGTCTCCGGCTACGTCGGGTCCGAAACCCTCCTCCTGCGCATCCCGGGCGTAACCCACAAATGGGAGGCGAGCGTCAATAAAGGGGTGGGGCAATACGTGACGCTGGTCTTCGCGTACGACGGCGAGAAAAGGCCCGACGAGGATATAACCGAGCACCGGGGCCAAATCGACGTGAATATCTACTTCTAACGTTGAGAACCTGGACGATAGTAATCCTGCTCGCGTCAACGGCGGCCGCGCAAACCGCCGGCGAGCTGGCGATCGACGGAAACGTCGCCTTCGGCGACGCGGAAATAAAGGCGGCCGCGAGCAGTGACGGCTCCGTCGACGTGGCCGCCGTCGAAAAGCTTTACCTCCGCGCCGGCTATTTGGACGCCGCCGTCGAGCTGATAACGGAAGAGGGCCGGCCGCCGACGCTGATTATCTCGGAGGGCACGCGGTACCGGGTCGCGATATTCGACGTGGATAACGCGTCGCCGCTCAGCCGCGGCCAGGTGGCGGCGTTCATCCCGTTCGCCGCGGGCGAGCCGCCGTCGCCGCCCGACCTGAGGGAAGGTCTCGCGGCGCTGCTCGCGGAACTGGCGGCCCGCGGCTACCTGCGCGCCGAAGCCGAATACGCCGTAACCGACGCCGGCGAGGGCCGGGTCAACGTAACCGTCGCCGTACGCGCCGGCGAGAGGTATACCGCCGGCGAAATCGGCCTCCCCGGCGTCGGCCGCGGCGACGAGCAGGCCATCCGCGAAAAACTCGAGACCCGCGCCGGGAAGCCGTTGAAAGAGGGCGCCCTTGCCCGCGACCTCCTCGCCGTGATGGACTACTATCGCGAACGCGGTTACGCGACGCCGTCGGCGCGGCCCCGCGCGTTCGAGATAGCCGAACCTTATAAGGAGATAGATTTCGACATAATCGTCGAACCCGGCCTGATGGTGACCGTCGGCGCCGTAGACGTCGTCGGAAACCGCCGCACCCGCGACGACGTCATCCGGCGCGAACTCCTGGTCCTACCCGGCGAACCCTACGACATCGCCCGGTTGCGTAAGAGTGCCCGCCGCATATACAACCTCAAGTACTTCGCGTCCGAACCGGTCGTCGAGCTGGTGGACGCCGAAACGGGCCGCCTCCGCGTAGCGGTCGTCGAACGGCCCACCTACCGCGTAACCGGCGTGCTGGCGTACGAGCCGAAGGAGGAAGAAAAAGCCGCGGCCCTGATAGGCGAGATGGACGCGCGCCTCGCCAACCTCGCCGGCACCGGCCGCGACTTCTCCGCGCGCTACCGCCGCCTGGCCCTCGCTTCCACGGACGCCGCGGCGACGTACTACGAACCCTGGATCGCGGGGGTCGACTTATTCGCCCAACCCGGCGGCGCTTACCAAGAACGGGCCGAGTACCGCAAGGCCGGCGGCGAACTCGCCTTCGGCACCCATCCCCTTTTGGACCTGACCGTGGCCGCCGGCGGCGGTTACGACCGGGTATGGAAAGAAAACGCGAACCGCAAGTATAAGGTCTTCACCTGGGCGACGTACGACAGCCGGGACTACTTCGACAACCCCCGCCGGGGGTGGCAGGCGTACGGGCGCCTCGAGTTCGGCGTAAAGGAATACCTGGCCGACGGCTTCCGCGAACGGGTGCCGCGCCTGGAGTTGGATGCGTGGCGCTTCTGGCCCACGAGCCGCGGCCGCCAGGTCCTCGCCGCGCGCGCCCGGGCGCAGGGCTTCGTATCGCAGCGGCCGAGCTTGGACGAAGTCTACCCGCTGGGCGGCTACGCCGACCTCCGCGGTTTCAAAGAAGAACAATTTTTGACGGACCGCCACGCGCTGGCCACGGTCGAATACCGCTTCCTGACGGGCCGCGGCAGCCGCTTAGTCGTCTTCGTCGACGCGGCGTATCGCCACCTCAAAACCCGGAAGACGTTCGACGAGGGTTTCAGCGTCGGTTACGGCGGCGGCTTCAGGGCCGCCACGGCCGTGGGCACCTACGGCGTCGACTACGGCCTAGCCGCCGGCGACAATCCGCTCGACGGAAAAATCCACGTCTCGATAACGCAGGAATTTTAAAGGGCGAAAGGGCTTGTCGGCCGGCCCTACATTTCTTAATATTCGTTCGTAATGGGGCGCTGTCTCCAAATCGTAGGGGTCGCGGCGGCGTTTTTCGTAGGCGCGTTCGTAGGCAACTTCTATCACCTCATCGTGCGTCGGGCGCCGGGCGGCCGCTTCCGCGTTACGTTGCCGCCCGCTTGCCCCTCCTGCGGCCGGGCGGAACGGCGCATATGGATGCTGCCGTTATTATGGTACCCGTTGCTTCGAGGCCGGTGCCCGGGCTGCGGTTTCCCCTATCGCAAAAACCCCGTCCTCTTAGAGGCGGCGAGCGGCGCCGTCTCGGCGTTGGTTTTCTACTACTATGGTTTTTCCTTCGCCTTCGCGACGACGCTCCTGTTCTGCTTTTTCTTTCTTTTGAATTATGGGCTGGATTTTCGCTACGGCGTCCTGGTGCCGCAACTTTACTTCCCGGCGCTTGCGGCCGGCTTGGCGGTATCGTTCCTGCCGGGGCCGCCGACCCCCGCCAGCGCGGTCGCCGGGGGCCTTTTGGGCGGAGGGTTATTGCTAATAACCCGGCCGGGGCGCGGGCTGTTTTACGAAAACGCGCGCGGGACCGAACGCCAGCTGGCCGTCGTAGCGCTGGCCGGCGTATTCCTGGGGTGGCAGAGCGCGTTGTTCGTCCTGGCGGCCGCGGCGGTCGCGGCTTTGGCCTTCCGGTTGGTCGCGCGCCGCACGTTCGGCGCGGGCGCCGAAACCGCATTCGGCTTCGCCGTCCTGGCGGCGACGTTGGTTATGGCGTTCTACCGCGCCGATATAACGTCGTGGTATTTCCGCATCCGCTAGCGGCGACCGAGGACGCCTGCGATGCGGGAATAAATCGTGCCGCATGCGCGGCCGGCGGCCGGCTTCAAACCCGGTGCGCGGTAAAAAAGATATGGCGACGTACGAGCTCATCGTCTACGGCTGCCAGATGAACGACTACGACGGCGAGAAGTTAGCCGGCATCATGGAAAAAGCCGGCTACGAGGCCGCGGCCGAGGGCGATGTCGCCGACGTGATACTGGTATATACCTGCGCCGTCCGCCAATCGGCGACGGCCCGGGCGCTGGGGCGCATTACGTCGCTCGCCCGATATAAAAAGAAGAACCCGCACGTGGTCATAGGCGTGGGCGGCTGCTGGCCCGCGGTCGAGAAAGGGTTCGTCGAGAACGCCTGCCCCCACGTCGATTTTACCTTCGGGACGACGGACCTGGAGGCGGTCCCGGCGACGGTCGCGAAGATGCGGGGGACGCCGGAACCGCCGCCGGCCGGCGACGCCCCGCTGCGGCGTATGGCTTGGCCTCGGGCGAACGTGTCGATCATGCGCGGCTGCGACAACTTCTGCTCGTACTGCGTCGTGCCGTACGCCCGGGGGCCCGAAGTCTGCCGGCCGGTTGACGACATCCGCCGCGAGGTAGAAGAACTCGTCGGCGCCGGTTTTAAAGACATAACCCTCATAGGGCAAAACGTAAACTCCTACCGCCGCGGCGGCGTAACGTTCGCCGGCCTCCTCGCGGAAGTAGACCGGTTGTGCGACGGCGTCTTCCTCCGCTATATTACCAACCACCCCCGCGACTTCGACGACCGGACCGTAGCCGCGCTCGCCGGATGCCGCAACGTCGCCCGGCATCTCCACCTGCCGCTGCAGAGCGGTTCGGACGCGATATTGCGCGCTATGAATCGGGGTTACGACGCGAGCCGCTACCTCGACATAGTCGCGACGGTCCGCAAAGCGATACCGGGGATTTGCCTGACGACGGACCTGCTGGTAGGTTTCCCGGGCGAAACCGAAGCCGATTTCGACGAGACGTTACGGCTGGTCGAACGCGTGCGATACGACGGCGCCTACGTCTTCATGTACTCGCCTCGACCCGGGACGGCCGCCGCCGCGCTCGCCGACGACGTGCCGCGGCACGAGAAAGTCCACCGCCTGCAAACCGTCGCCGGGCGGCAACGGGAGATATCGCTCGAGATAAATGAGAAGATGGTCGGCGCCGAAAAGGTCGCGTTGGTAGAGGGCTTGAGCGCCAAAAACGCGGGGGCATACGCCGCCAGGCTGAGCGAGAATAAAATCGTCAATTTCGCCGGCCCGGGTCGAGTCGGCGAATACGTGCGGTTGAAAATTACGGCCGCGTCATCCTGGACATTGAAAGGCGAGCCGGCACCGTAACCGAACGCGCAAGCGTTCCGTCGGCGGCGCCGGCGTCTGCGGTATAGCTAAGCCGCCCCGCACGGGGCTTTTATTCTTTCCTCGCCCGACGCGTCAAAAACGCGTGTAGGATAATTGCGGCCGTGACGGTATCCACCGCCAACAGTTGACAAAAAATGAGCAACTCGCTCTGCGGGTGAGGAAGCATTATTAAGTGAACCAACCGGAATATCACGAAAAGCAACGTCGCCATAGACTACCTCGCCTTGGTTTGGAAACGTTAACTCCTCAACGGCCTTTCCGCGCCGCCGCGTAAAATATCGGTAAAAAGTAACATCGTTCCCCTTTTAATATCGCCTCGCGCCGGCCTCGCGCCGCCGCGCGCAGGCGCCGGTCGCTCGTCGTAGCCGCGACTAACTTCTCCAAAAGCTCGAACTCCTCCCGTTCCTCTTCGGCCCAACGCGCGGGCGTCCACGCCGAATTCAACACGCCGAATCTGAATACCTCAAAGCCCGCGCCGCTCAACAACGCCGGGAGTTTCCGACCCGCGGCGGCGTCGCCGCCCCGGCGCCGCACGGCTTCGACGACGTCATCGCGCGTGGACGCCGCGGCCGGGTAGTCTACCGCCCCTTCGTAATCGGGTTCCGCCAACGCGGCAAATATGCCCCCCGGGTTCAAGACCCGCGACGCCTCTTTAAGGAACGCAGCCGCGTCCCGGAGCCAGACAAATACGAACGCCGCGGTCACGCCGTCGAATACGCCGTCGCGAAAAGGCAAAGCCGCGGCGTCGCCCGCTACGAAGGCCGCGCCGCTCCCGCGCCGGGAAGCCGCCTCCAACGGCTCGAGCCGCCGGTCGAGGCCCACCGCGACCTTCCTGGCGCGCCGCGCCAATTCCGCCGTCACGACGCCGCTCCCGCAACCCACATCCAAAATACGGCCGAAACGTCGGAAGCCCAGTTGGCGGTAGAGCTCTCGTCGGTGCGCCGCGTACCACGCGGCCTGGCGCGCCTCCTCCTCGGGCGTCAGGTACGGGCCGGCTCCGTCGTCGACTTTTATGCCCCCTCCCGCTACGCCGGGTTAGACGCGGCGTCCGCGCAGCAGAAGACGCGGTCGTATTTTACCGCCAGCGGACACCCGGCGCCGCATATCTCGAAGTCGGGACACTCGCGGCACTTCGCCGGCGCGTAGTCTCGCCCGCGAATGCCCCTGGCCAATTCGTTATTGAAGATCGCGTCCCAATCGTCGTCGAGGATGTTCCCCAGCGGTTGGTAGAACGACTGGCAGGGTATGACGTCGCCGTTGGGTTCGACGCACATATTATATTTGGCCGCGGTGCACTGCTTGACGCCGAGGTCCATCGTCAGCGGGTTGAACCGGCAGTACTGCGTCGGCGTATACCACACGAAGGTCATGTCGTTGGCGGCGCACGCAGCGGTGAAGCGGCTTAGGATGGGGCCGAGGCCGCTCTCCGGAATGCCGACGTCGACGTCGCGGGCCCCGCCGGAGTTGATTATGCCGTTGGCCGCCACCTGCTCCACGCCCAGCGACGCCAAAAACGCCACCAGCTCTTCCACGTCGTCGACGTTTTCGGTGGTAAGCGTCGTATTGGTCAGCAGGTACACCGGGCTGGCGACGGCGTTCCGGATGCCGGCGACGGTCTCGTCGAAAGCGCCCTCCGCCCCCACCATCTTGTCGTGAACTTTGGGCACGGAGGAGTGGATGGTTATCTGGACGTGGTCGAGGCCGGCCGCGGCCAACGCGTTCATATATTCGGGGTCCTTCAACTTGCGGCCGTTGGTCAACAGGCCGGTGATGACGCCCAATTCCTCGGCGTACTCGACCAACTCGAGCAGGTCCGGGTGTTGGGTCGGCTCGCCGCCGGTGAAGACGACGTGGGGGATGCCGAGCCCCCACACCTTCGCGATGACGCGCTTGAACTCCTCGGTGCTCAACGTCTCGCCGGCGCGCGGCCTCTCGTTGTAACAATGGGCGCAGGCGTTGTCGCACCCATACGTCAAGGCGAGGTCCATACGATAAGGGGTCTCGACCTCGATGGTGAACGGGTCGACGCGCTCGGCGCCCAGGTACGATATCGGGCAGCGCTCGTCGCCGCGGGCCATCATCTCGATGGTCTCGCGCAGGCGGCGGAGGTCTTCCGCCAGCTTTTTCCTCCCGACCCGGTAGCGCTTCGCCATCGTCTTGAGGATGCGGTTGTCGGGCCACTCCTCAAGGATATAGCGGGCCATCTCGGCGCCGGTCTGGTTGAGGTGCACGATGCGGGCCGCGTTTATCATCAGGATGCCGTCGCCGCCCGGATTTAAGCGCAGATGAAGGCGAACCTGGGCCTCGGCGTCCTGTCGCCGGAGGTGATATATCCCCGCCGCGAGCGGGGCCCGCTTCGCCAAAAATTTTTGGTAAACCTTTTTTCCGATACCCATATCAACCCGGTCTTTATCGTAACCGGCCCGGGGCCGTCGCTAGCGGCCGCCGCCCGCGCAGGCACACGCGCACCCGGCGCAGGCGCACGCGCACGCGCAGCTCGAGCCGCCGCCGCCGCTCCCACCGCCGCCGCCCGACGTCCGCACCGGCGGCGGGTTGGTGGTCGCGGTCACCTGGCCGGTGAAAGATTCCACCTTGGAGACGACGCCGTGGGCGA
>CAZLXP010000023.1:0-30415 GCA_964563535.1 uncultured bacterium
ACGCTGGCAGGCGTAGGTCCAGCGCGAGCCGTCGCCGTTGGGGAAGTACATCGGCTCGCCGCCGTCGCCCACCGGCGGCCTGTCGCCGACGTTGCTGCACGCCGCCCCCAGCGCGAGCACCCCGGCCATAAGAGCTGGCAGCTTTCGCATATACGCAACGAGGGCCTTTCGCGGCCCTCGCGTTCGCGCCCGGAGGGATTCGAACCCCCAACCCACGGATCCGTAGTCCGTTGCTCTATCCAGTTGAGCCACGGGCGCTTTCGCACATTATTTTAACAGATAAAAACGGCCCAAGTCAAGCGCTAGCGCCCCGGCCTACGAGGCCCTTTTTTACTATCTCAAAATACTTAGCCGTTGCCCCGGCTTTGAGTATGGCCTTTATTTTCTCGAAGATGAACCGCGGCGACGACGTGCGCGTTAAGATAAAACCGATTCTCAGCCGCCGCAGCTCGTCGAGGCCGAGCCCCGGTTGAAGCAGTATCGGGATATTGTCCGGCGCGCGGAAGAGGCGCCGCTGGCCCTCGTTCACGTACGGCCCCGACCACTTGAAGCCGGGCGGCAGCAAGTCGTTCTCGCGCGCGTAGCTTTCGACGTACGTCCCGGGGTAAATCTTGACGCCGGCGTGGTAGGCCGGGATGCGGATATATTTCCGGTTGCGGCGGATAAAGCGGTTGGTCTCCTTCGCCTCTTCGTACGTCTCGCCCGGGTGGCCGAGGGTAAAGAACACTTTCGTCAACAGGCCGAGCTCCTTCGACCAGCGGAGTACGTTCTCGGCCGCCTCCACCGTTGTCCTCTTGCGGACGCAGTAGTCCAGGACGCGCTGCGAGCCCGATTCCACGCCGACGTCGACGTAATAGCAGCCGGCCTCCCGCATTTGGGCGAGTAATTCCTTATCGACGTTGTCGACGCGAATCTCGCATTCCCAAGGTATATTAATCGCCCGGCGTCTTAGCTCGGCGCAGAACGCCTCGACGTGGCGCCGGCTTAGCGTGAACGTGCTGTCGAAGATTTTTATGCCCCGGGCGCCGTAATTGGTTATCAAATCCTCGACCTCGTCCACGACCGCGGCCGGCGAGCGGGTCCGGTAGCTCGGGCCGAACATCGCCGACGCCGAGCAGAACGTGCAGCCGATGGGACAACCCCGGGCGGTCATTATCGACGCGCCCGGCGCGTCGTCGAGGTAATCCATCGTCATCCCGTACCGGGCCATCGGCACGAGGGCCCGCGCCGGCGGGCCCAGCGCGTCCAAATCTTTTATCTGCGGCCGCGGCGGGTTATGGAAGATTCTGCCGTCGTCGCGGTATGAGATACCTTTTATTTTCCGCAGACCCCCGACACGCGCCCCCGCGGCGGCCCACGCCGCGAGCTCGCGGCAGCTCTCCTCGCCCTCGCCGCGGACTACTAAGTCTATGGCGGGGACGTTTTGGAGGGTGTCGTCGGCGGCGAACGTGGCGTGCGGGCCGCCGTAAACAACGGTCGTGTGGGGGGATACTTCCTTTATGCGGGAAGCTACGTCGAAGGAGGCGAAGCGGCTGTGGCTCGTGCCGCCCACCAACGCGAGGGGCGGCCGCATTTCCTCGGCCACGTGAGCCGGCTCGCGTTCGCCGACTTGTTCGTCGATAAACTCGACGCCATAGCCGGCCCGAAGAAGCTCGCCGCCGAGCCAGAGCATCCCCAGCGGCGGCATCTTCTCGAAATAACCTAGGTCCGGGTCACGCGGGTAGACCGCGAGTATGCCTACCCTCATACTTCCTCCCGTTAAGACCTCTTCCTTCTTTTTATTTATGGCCGGCCGACGGCGCCCCCAGCGGGACGTCGCGGACGCGGTCCTCCTCTCGCCGCACCTTGAAGCCCAGGCCGCGCAGGAAACCCCGCCACAACCGCCGCACCTCGCCGACGCGGACCGCGCGGACCCCCTTCGTAAAAATATACCCCGGCGTGAGCACATATCCAAGCAAAAAACGCAGCCGCAGGCGCCGGAGCTCCCTCACGCCGAGATGCGGCTGCAACAGCAGCGGCACGTTGTCTTTCAATTTGAAGAGCTTCTCGTTCTCGACGTTTTCGTAGGGCGCGGCCCAGTCGAAGCCGGGCGGCATCAGGCCGTGCTCGCGGGCGTACGCCTCGACGCGCGTCCCCGGGTAGATGCGGACGCCCGGGTTGTAGCCGCGGAACGTCATGTAGCGCGCGTACGCGCGGGCGAACCTGTTGGTCTTCTTGGCCTGCTCGTACGTCTCAGCCGGGTGGCCGAGGCTGAACGAGACCTTGGTATAGAGCCCCAGCTCCTCGGCCCACTTCATAACGTCGACGGCGCGCGCGAGGGTGATGCCCTTGCTGATGCGGTCCAACATCTCCTGGTCGCCGGACTCGACGCCGAAACATATCGTGTAGCAGCCGGCGCGCTGCATCTTCGCGAGGAGTTCCTTGTCGACGGTATCGACGCGGACCTGACACTGCCACGGGACATCTATCCCCCGGCGCTCGAGCTCGTCGCAGAAATCTTTGACGTGCTTGCGTTTGAGCGAGAAGGTGCTGTCGAAGATGACGAGGCCGCGGACGCCGTAACGCGTCATGAGCTGCTCCACCTCGTCGACGATGCCGTGAGCGCCACGGGTGTAGTATTGCTTGCCGAAGAAGAACGACTCCGAGCAGAAGGCGCAGCATATCGGGCAGCCGCGCGAGGTCATAATTATCGTGCCGGGGAGGTCGAGGAGGTCCATTTTCAGGCGGTAGCGCGCCATTGGGACGAGGTGGCGCGCCGGCAGCGGGATATAATCCAGGTCCGATATGCGCGCGCGCGCGGGCGTCGTCGCGAGGCCGCCGTCGTCGCGATACGTGATACCTTTAATCTTATGCAGGTCCTCGGGCCGGCCGCCGCCGCGGACCCTCCAGGCCGCGAGCTCCAGGCAGGTCTCCTCGCCCTCGCCGTGGCCTATCAGGTCAACGTCGGCGACGCGCGCCAGCGTCTCCGGCGCGGTGAAGGAGGCGTGGGGGCCGCCGTACGCGACCGTTATCGCGGGGTCGAATCGCTTAATGGTCGCGGCGTAGTCGAAGGCGCGGAAGCGGCCGTGCGAGGTCCCGCTGAGGAGCGCGAGCTTGGGCTTAGTTGCCGCGAGGAAGTCGTCGAGGCTTTCCGCGGCGACCTGCTCGTCGTAGACGGCGACCGCGTAGCCGTCCCGTTCCAACACGGCCGCGAGCCACAAAAGGCCCAGCGGCGGCGTGCGGTCCGGGATGCCCAGGTCCACGCCGTAGGGGTGTATGCCTATTACGTCGACCGCCATCGCGATTTATTATAACAAAAAAGGCGCCCGACGGGGGCGTCGCGATAGACGTAGGGCCGGGTCTTTTAGACCCGGCCGCCAAAGGTTACACATTTACTTAAATAAACAGCCCCTAATAAGGTTAATTAAGCTCCCTCTTTATTATGAACAACGAATCCGTTAGCATAAAAAGTCGCCCCTTTCTCCATATTTAGCATAAAAACAACCAAGTCGGTTTCGTAGTAGTTTAAACTCAAAACCGGTTCAAACCCGAATCGCTTTAAAAGAATATCACCGTAATATAAATCGCCGGCTTTCTTCCAGCCGGAATTAGTTAAGAAAGGCTGGTCTAACGTACAATCGACCGCGCCGTTAATAGAAACGAAACGATTAGCAAAAGACTTAAAAACCCGATTAACCGTTTCTCCAATAAAAGGACTATAAATCGTTTCAATAATATCCCCGGGATTCAATAAACATATTTTTTTCGTAGTACCTCGGTTCACCGCTACGAGGGTATTTTCAACGAAACACCCAGCCCCGGCGGTTACTTCCGAATAACCGTAGGAATCGAGGAGTCGTACGAACTGGTCTTCGTCCCAGTTCCTTAAAAATTCTAGTTCGGGGTCGCGATATATTTCTTGGAAGGTCTTACCCTGGGGCCAACCAAAAACGTGATTGACTTCTTTAACGTATCCACATTTAAAAGCTTCCTCCAATTTCATAAAAGCAGTTTCTAAATACGAAGTACGGTCTTTCTCCGAAAACGAAGCTAACTTCGATAGGCAACATGCTTCAAGATATAACAGCCGAGCATTACCACGGTAAGTAGAACCTCGAATCTGCGATAAAGCTTCCGTATAATTATTCCTCCCCATAAGCGCCATTACTTTTTTTAAAAATATTTCTCCTTTATTCCCGAATAACTTTTTTACCAACCCAGGGTTTAAATCCACATCTTCGAGTAAGAACCGCCCGATTTCCGAACCTTCCATAATAATAATCCGAAAATTAAAATCATTTCTTTCAACCGATTTAAGCCAATCAAAAACAGAAGCGGGGATCTTCGAAGACGTCATTAATAACCAAAAATCCGGCCGATGCTCCTTTGCTTTAACCAGATCTTCGTTTAACATCGTCTTCGAGATACGTCCCTTATAATGCTTACATTGTACAACCCATTTCGTAGTAACAGAATAGCTATCGCCTAAAGGTACACTCAACTCACATAAAATATCTCTACCCTTGTCTCCAGTTCCATCTAAAATTACGGGGGCTGAGAAACCCAAATACCTCAATACGGCCTCGCAAACCTCCGTAAATTCTTGGGGTCCTATGACGTCCCAATCTATAAGACTATTTTTACCCATCGCCAGAACCCAGGTTATATCCTAAAACGCTTGGGTTAAAAGCTTTGTGGTGAGATAAAGCATTATACTGCGAACCTACTTTATTCACCGGGCGCCGCCCCCTAATCCGTCGCGGTCATATCGCTGAAGAAGAAAGCCCAGGCGACGACGTAGGCCTCGACGTCCTTAAAAGGGACGTCGTCGGCCTCGTAGTAGGCGAAGGTCCGATAAGACGAAAACTTAACCGCGCCGCCCTCGACGTAGCCGTACGTGCGGTAGGAGGCATCCTTCATCGTCCCGTCGTCGTAGTAGCCGAGCGTCCGATACGAGCCGTCCTTGACCGTCGCGCCGTCGAAGTAGCCCAGCGTCCGGTAGCTCGAGTCCTTGACGGCCCCGTCGGCGCCGATGTAGCCGATGGTCCGGTAGGAGCCGTCCTTCACGGTCCCGTCGCCCGCGATGTAGGCGAGGGTGCGATAGCTCGCGTCCTTGATGGTAATTTCGCCGGCGGCGAAGGCCGCGGCCGCCGCGGCCGCTGAGAGCGCTAACAGGACGAACGTCTTCACGGCAAGCTCCTCGTAAAAATTATAGCACACTAAGCCGCGAAAGCAAAAAGAAAGGCCGCGTGTCAGCGCTTAACGTCGCCGGCCGGCCCGTCCTTGGCCTTGCGGATGCACCGGCAGAAGCCGTGGTAGTTGGCGCAGATGCCGCCGAATACGGCGATCATTCCCCAGAAGAGGGGGCGCCCGAAAATGTGCGCCAGCGTGGGTTTCGACGCGGGAAGCAAGTATATCCCCCACGCTATCATGAAACAGCCGACGACGATGCAGGCGTGGCCGAAGACGAGGGTGGCGACGCGGCCGCCGGCCCACCCGAGGTAGACGAGCGAGGCGCCGACGAGCAGCGGAATAAACGCCCAAGCGCCGCCGCCGGCGGTTATCAGGAACGCGCCGAAGGCCACCAGCGCCGCGCCCAATATAACCGTAACCAGACTGCGAGGTTTCATTTTCACTCCTCGTTTATTAAGGCAGCGCGAAGCGGCCGCTCCGCCCGGGGAGATTCCCTACGCCACCGACGCCAACGTGTCGCGGTCCGGGTCGAAGTTGACGTAGCGCCGCACCGCCGACGAGAACGCCAGCGGCAGGAAGCACAGGAACGTCAATATAAACGAGCCGGAGATCAAAAGGCGGATGGGTATGAATTCCGCCAGCACGCCGCCCAGCGCCATCGCGAGGGGCGTCAGGCCGCCGGCAAGGGTGCCCAATACGCCGAAGACTTTGCCCCGCATGTCTTGCGGCGTCGTCATTTGCAAGACCGCCATGATGAGCGCGTTCAAGACGGCGTTGAAAAGGCCGAAGACCGCGCCCAACGCGAACATCAGCGGGAAGTAGAGGTACAGCGGGAAGACGGCCAGCGCGACGCCGGTAATGAGGCTCGAGGCGTAGAAGACGAGGAAACGGCGCGGCGGTCTGATGTTCACGACGGAGGTGAGGATGTAACCCGCGAACATGCCGCCGGTGATGCCGGCAAGGACGACGCCGTAACGGGCAGGGCCGAGGCGCGGCGTCCGCTCGAACAGCGGCAGGACGAGCATTATGCCCATGGTCGCGAAGAAATTTAACGCCGAGAACAATATGAGCATATATCTTAACGCCGCGACCTTCCAGGTGAAAGACAAGCCGGCCTTGGTGTCGTCGAAAAATCTGAACTCCGCCTTGGCGTGCTCGATTTTGGGAATCCTTACGAATACGAGCGTCGCCGCCGAGACCAAATATGAAACGCCGTTCGCCAGGAACAACAGCGCCGCCCCCAAGAATTGATACAGAAAGCCGCCGATGGAATACCCCGGGATGCCGGAGCCGGTCCAGATGAGTTGGAACAGCGAGTTGGCCTTGACGAGTTTGGCCCGGGGTACGACGTCGGGCATGGAAGAGCTGACCGCAGGGTTGAAGAAGGCGCCGCATATCCCGAGGACGACGCCGGCGGCGAAGACCATCCAGACCTCGACTACGCCGGCGAAGGCCGCGGCCGCGACGGCGACGACGACGACGCCCCGCACCGCGTCCGCCGCGACCAGCATCCACTTCCGGTCGCCGCGGTCGACGAGGACGCCGGCGAACGGCGAGACGAGCACCCGCGGCAACACCGTCGCCGCCATAAGGGCCCCCATCAGCGCCGTCGAGCCGGTGGCCGCGAGGACCCAGAAGCCGAGGGCGATGCTATAGGCGGTGTCGCCGAGCGCGGAGACGAACTGGCCTTGCCACAACAGCGCGAAGTTGGCGTTCCACAGCCTTTCGGGCCGCCGGGGCGCCGCCGCGCGTTTAAGGTTGTCCTTCCGCGTACCCATCGATTTTCCCGCAAAATAATATAAATGCCGGCGCCGACACAAGGGGAAAAGGCCGGCGTCGCGTTCCTGGTCTACGTTCCGTTCTGGCGGAAGCAGAAGAAGGAAGAGGGCAAGTAAACCCGCGCCAAAGCTACCCGAAAAAAAAGCCGCCTCGGGAGAGGCGGCCTTTATAATTTAGGGAAAATCCGATACAACAGGTTATAATAATGGGGACATTAAGGAACTAAATATTGATTACCGCGAATGGTTAACGAATAGGGACATGTCCGCCTAAAAATTCCCGGTAAAGCTGGAGGGCTTTTTCGTCGGTCATGGAAACGACGTAATCCTTAGAAATTATTAAATTCCTTAAAGGGACAATAAAAGCTCCCCTATTTCCTTTAATATTCTTATCGCGTGCTGTATTCGAGTAATACTTATAGCCGTATTCCCGCCGTATTTTGACAATATCGCGGCGAGGGTTTATCTCTTCGTAGTATTTCAAATAAGGAGTCATCTGTTCAACCGCAAGAAAAGATTCCCTAAAATCGGAGTCGATAATATCTGGACAAAAAGTGAATAGTAGTATTAACTCTTTTATTACGTTTGATGCACGGAGGTTGGCTGTTTGCACCCGTTTATCCTTGTGCAATTTCCCTTTCTGTAGTTTATACCATACTTCACGTATATCCGTTTCTATCTCATAGCTATTCTTGACGCAGTAGTCCGAGGCTTTTCTAACGTCTTCTATCGAATTTACACCGCGTAGACTCCTATCTGTTTCTTCTAGCATATCTCTCATAATAACACTTAGAATAGCCCGGCGCTGGGAAATAAAACGACTCAATTCGGTCTCACCTTCGGAAACCTTCATATCTATCGGTAAACGAGAAAATAAACGGCAAGACGTTAAATCTTTTAAAGATAATACTCCCGCTCTTATGCCATCTTCAAGATCCTCTACTAAATACGAAATCTTATCTGCTTTCCTTACCGCCTGCCCCTCCAAATGGCAGAAGTCGTCCTTAAACAGCGATTTATTTTGGGAATCTATATCAACAGTATGTTTTGAAGTTCTACATAACAACGATTGGGCATTATGCCCTTCGGACCGCCTGTATGTATGTTTAAATACACCTTCATATACATCCATATTTAAAACGAGTCCCGCACAACCACCCCCGCCCGGAGAAATATAAGCGGTTTCCAACCAACGAAGAACGTCTACTCCGTGTTCGTAATGCGAGAATCCCCCCAATCTTTTTTCTATATCGTTAAAAAGATCATTAATTGCTTCTTCCCCGGGATGGCCAAAAGGGGTGTGTCCTACGTCGTGCCCTAAGGCGACTGCTTCGGTAAGCCCGTTGTCGAGGCCGAAAGCTTTAGCTATTGTCAAAGCTAATTGGCTAACGGTTAAGCTATGAGTCAATCTCCTCCTAACTAAATAGCTGTGTTCCACGGGGAAAATCTGGGTTTTTGCCGCCAAGCATTTAAAAGCATTCGACCATATTATCCTATCGCGACCCCTTTGGAATTCTAACCTAAACGGATCCCGCTTAACCAGGAATTCCCTGCCGGAAGGTACCGCCGCCCATTTAGAGGAAATACTATTTAAATGTGCTTCATCTAAACGCTTAGAATACCTTAATGAATCGAACCTCCCCTCCGAAGTCCATAAACCTAGTTCCTTATCTAAAGCATCTAGTATTACCTTCGCGTTAGCAACGTCTTTAATCTCGTCAAAAGCTTGTTCGAACGAAATCCCGTGCGCCCATAAACCCAAAACTCTTTCGACGATATTTGGGTCCCTAATTTTAAATCCTCTCTTTTCGCTATTCCACAAACCTACGTCTTTAATCGCGACCCCGCGCGTACTTACCGTAGCTCCGAAATCTTCTACTTCTTCGATTATCGGGCCTTTAGAATGCTCGGCAGCTTCTTTTCTTAGGAACACCCTGGGTTTTTCCAGATTAAGAAAAAAGTCTTTAATACCTAATTGGGGAAGCGGAGGATCGGGTTCTTCTGATCGCCATTCTTCCGGGAAATTCGCTATCAAAAGGTCCGCGATCCGCCACGGTATCTTACCGAAGCCTTCTATATCTACGTAAGCTGCGGCCTCGAAATCAGGGACTATGTAAGAAACGGCATCATTGTTTATCCCTTTTATCGAATAGCATTTATTAATAAGGTCGGTTATCAACTCACTGCGTTCAGTTTCAACGCCGGGTCTCGTTAAAGCACCAGGTATTACACAAAACAACCAAGCTTCCGGCACGGCTAATGCTCGTGCCCGCATAATGAACGGATTCGATACGTGAGGGTACCACGGGGGGTCTGTCACAACCGCATAGTACTTTCTCAGGCAGCTTTTAGGTAAAGGGTTTGCGACATCGTACTGGACTACTTCGACGCAATCCGGATACCCTAAATGGGATAGAATAGTGTTATCTCCGTCTAAAACTGTGCAAGGCATACCAGTCGCAACGGAATAATAATACGCTAATATAGGCGTTCCTAAAAAAGCTACCGGATTTTCGGAAACATACCCCCAAACGGCTTTCGATAAAACGGTACAAGTACCGATATCAAACCACCATTGGCTTGTTAACGGGTCCGCCTTAGGCAAAGAAACTAATTTGTTCGCCGTTTGCGCTCTTGCCTTCGCCCAATTCGGGGTAATGTAAGTTTCGGTTAACCTATATTCTTCATTCTTTATAACTATTTTACCCTCTTCCTCCATTGTTTTTAATGTTGCGTTAACTAATCTCGGATCGGCGCCGCGCGTTTTACTAAGTATGGTCCACAAGTAAGAACAGCCTTCTTTAATAGCGGTAACTATTGCTTTTCTAATAGCTATCTGGTGCGACATCTCCGATTCGGCTTCAGTATTTCTTTTCATATACCCCTCTTTTCGCGATAACGGGTCAAACATTTACCCCGCCCCCTAACGCACAGCGCGTTAACGAGGCGGGGTTTATTTTCATGATAGCCCGTTTCCCTCACGCAGCCTCCCGGCGGCCTATGTCTTCAAGTTACCTATATACTATAAATTATACCGCCGCGGCTGTCAAGAATATTTTTCGCTTAACGCCAACTCGCGACGTACGTCGTCCGCTCCGGGAGCTCGAGTCGAGGCGGCTCGAGCACCTCCCACTTTCCCGCCAGGCCGAGCTCTCGAGCCGTAAGTTCAAAGTGGCAGCACGCGATCCCCATATCCAAACGCTGGAGGTCGCCGGCGCCGACGTTGTTTGTTACCGTGCTATAGCCGGCCGTCCGGCGCAAGAAGAGGTGGAAGACGTTCCGGCCCGCCTCTTTCACTATGCGCCAAGGCTGGCGGTTGGAAGCCGACGGCGCGAGGCGGACCATCTCCAAAACGTCGGCGTATGGGCCCGCGGCCTCGCGGCTCAGCGGCCTACCGAACTCGCCGTCGAAGAAAATTTGTTCCCACGGTTTGCGCCGCTTCGCCCGGGCGAAGAAGCGCGTCGCCGCGTCGACGGCGGTCCGCCGCGTCGCGACGTAGCCCACCGGGCTGACCGCCGGCAGGATTTCGTCCTCGGCCAGGTTTATGGCGCGGGCGAAGGCCGAGCGGTGAAACGACGCGCCGAGCCAGCACGTCCCCAGCCCCAGCGCGGTGGCCTCCAGGATGCCGCGCTCGAAGACGTAGCCGTAGTCCTCCAAGTCCATAGGGCCGTGCTTAGTCGCGCCCGCCAGGAAGGTCCGCGCGCCCCTCACCATGCCATACGTCCCGAGTCCCTTCAGCTCGGCGCGGTCGCCTTCCGAGGCTTCCACCAGCTCGAGGCGGACGCGGCCGCCGAACGGCCCGGGCCCGAGCGCCGCGACGGACTCCCCCAGCCGCGCGCGGTCCTCGGCCTCGAGCGGCCGGCCGTCGTAACTGCGCGACGACGAGCGCGCCCGGATAATTTCGGTTATGGCCCGGCCCCCGTTCACCGCAAATCCAGCTCCATATAGCGCGCGCCCGCAAGCGGGTTGTAGCGGTAAGGCTCGATCTCGCGGAAGCCGAGGGCGTCGTAGAGGGCGTTCGCTTCCTTCATCGCGGGTATCGTGTCGAGGCGCAAGCGCTCGTAGCCGAGGCGGCGCCCCTCGTCGATTATCGCTTCCGCCAGTTTGCGTCCCAGGCCGCGGCCGCGATAGGCGGGCCGGACGTAGAGCCGCTTCATCTCGCATATCCCCGGCTCGAGCGCCCGGAGCGCGACGCAGCCGGCCGCCCGTCCCTCGTCCTCCGCCAACAGGAGGCACCCTCCGGGCGGCGCGTAGTCACCCGGCAAAGCCGCTAGCTCGTCGTCGAAACGCTGGAAACAGAGCTCGAAGCCGAGCGAGGCCGCGTACTCCAAAAAAAGCTCGCGGACCCGCGCCAACTCGCCCTCGGACGCTGCGCGTATAATTTCTAACATACCTGCCGCTTCTACGCCGGCGCCTATTTTAAGGCCGTAAGTTCTTTCAACGGTATTACGACGACGCCGCGGCCGTCGCATCTTTTCGAGAGGAAACCAGCCAGGCCGCCGGCCCTCTTCAACTCGGTTACGTATATGACTTCCTCGCCGCCCTCCGAGCGGACGCGGCACGACGACGGCCGGCCGCAGCCGCTGATTTTATACCTCGTGAGCTCGCGCGTCCCGGCGTTAAAACGTTTCAAGAAACCGCAGGGGTCCGCGAGCCAAAAGTTGCCGGCCGCGTCGGTACACAGGCCGTCGAAGAAATCGAATACCCCTCTCTTGGCCAACACGTTCGTCACGTCCGTAAAGTTCGGCCTGAACCCCGGCTCGACCGTCGACACGCCGTCAAACGCGTCGGTAAAACATACCCGACTTTCGCGGGCGTCGTAATACACGCCGTCGACGCAACGCAAGTCGCGTAAAAACACCTCCGGCTCGTCGTAGCCGCCGCCCGGGCGCCGCGCTATTTTATAGATCGCCCCTTTCCCATTAACGAAACTCATATTGCTGACGGCGAAATACAGGTCGCCGCGGCCGTCCGACGCGAGGCCGTTCAACCCGGCGAAATCGCCCGCGATTTTTACGGCGCTTTCCAACCCCCGGTCGACCCGGAATATCCCGCCCCCTGCGCCGAGGCGGTCGTCGTCACGCGCCGCGACGTAGAGGAAACCGCCCGGGCCCCGGTCGATGCCGGACGCTTTCCCATCCCCCACTTTAGCCGACTTCACGACCCTAAGCGCCTCCCGCGACGGCCCGTCGACGAGGTGAACGTTTCCCCAGCAGTCGGTGACGTATAATTTAAGCGACGCCGGCTCGAGGTATAAGTTCTCGCACCCCGTGCCGACGTCCACCACGACGGCGCCGTCGAGGTCGCCGAAATCCACGGCCACCGTCTTAGTCCTTACGCCGGCGCAGCCGTATATGATGCGAGGGACGACGATTAAAAAATACGCGAGGACCGCCGCAGCGACGCCCACCGCTAAGCCAATTCTAAGGAGCTTTCTTCTCACCCGCCTCGTGCCCACCTCGCGATTAGTTAAAGTCGACCCGGGGTCGGTATCGGATTCAGGGATTATCGAGTAACACCTCCAACCCTATCGGGCAGTGGTCCGAGCCCATAACCTCCGGCAGTATATACGCCGCGGTAACGTTGCCGGTTAAATTCTCGCTCACGAAGAAGTAGTCGATGCGCCAGCCGACGTTCCGCTCGCGGGCGCGCGTTTTTAAATCCCACCAGGTATATTGCCCCGGCTCGCGGTTGAACATGCGGAACGTATCGACGAAGCCGCGCGCGACCAGCTTGTCGAGCCAGGCGCGCTCCCGGGGCAGGAACCCCGAAACCTTCGCGTTCTCCTTGGGCCGGGCGAGGTCGACCTCCTCGTGGGCGGTGTTGACGTCGCCGCAGATTATTATCCTCTCGCCTTTGGCCTTGAGGCCGTCGACGTGCTCGAGGAAGGCGTCGTAGAACGCCATCTTGAACCGGAGCCGCTCCTTGGAGGCCTTGCCGTTGGGAAAGTAAACGTTGAATAGGACGAAGTCGCCGTACGCGAGGACCTGCGTCCGGCCTTCGCGGTCGAACCTCTTGACGCCGAAGCCGTCGCGAACCTCTTTGGCCTCGAGGCGGGTGTAGAGCGCGACGCCGCTATAGCCCCCGCGCGAGGCGGCGACGAAGTGCGTGCCGTACCCTTCCACCGCTACTAATTCCGCCGGGACCTGGTCGGCCGCGACCCTCGTCTCCTGGAGACACAGGACATCGGGTTGCTCGCGGAGGAACCACTCCAGGAAACCTTTTTTATACGCGGCGCGCAGGCCGTTAACGTTCCAAGATAATAATTTTAGCTTCTTCATCTCCCCGGAGCCTCAGCCAATAAATAACATAAAAAAGAGGCGCCGCATAGCGCCTCGTCGTTGAACGTTTCCGGCGGCGCGTATTTGAAAAAATCCGAACTGATTTTGCGCGCGATTGGCTCGGCGGGCGGAATTCACCCCGCCCCCCTTCCGCCCCTCTCGCCTTGAAGCGGAAGCGAAAAGGACGATTGCAAGTTTTTAGCGGGCGAAGGCCGCAAGGAAAATCATAGGGGTTCATACTTGGTTGTTAGCCGCCGCGGGATGGGCGATCCTTGCTCTGTCTTCAAGTATCAAGTCGTCCGACTGGACGCGCAAGAGAGCTTAGAATCATTTTTTCGAATATAAACTCATTAACTGGGCTTGCCCCAAAACATGTTGCTCTATGGCTTTTAAAAGTTTTTTACGAGTCATTTTCGGATTTAGCTTTATCTTCGCATCTAAGGCGAATATTCTAAAACAATAACGGTGAGTCCCGAAAGGAGGATTCGGTCCCATATATGCGTTTCGATTAAAAAAGTTCTTACCTTGAATTGTCCCGTCGGAAAAAGACTCTTGTTGGGGAATGCCTTCCCGTAATTCTCTCTTTTCAGAGGGAATATTATATAAAACCCAATGTGAAATTATGCCGACTATCGGGGCATCCACATCTTCGACAATTAATGCAAAATATTTGGTCCGCTCGGGAGGGTTTTCCCAATTTAAAGGGGGAGAAATATTTTTCCCTAGGCGAGTATTGCTGTAGAGATCGGGGATTAACTCCCCATTTTTAAATACCTTACTTAATAATCGAAATTCCATATTTATAGACTCCTTCGTTCTTGCCCGGATACGATAACAAAGCACAGATATTAACGCCGCCAAAAGTATAGTCTTTTTCGAAGGCAACTCCCCAAATCATGTATGTATCGTTAGCCATCGCTACCATCGACTGAGCTTGGCCGCTTTTCCGCCCGTAAGAGGATGATGGCTAGCACCGCGAACCATAGCATGGTAGCGTAGATGTTGACACGCTCCGTAAGCCCCATCCACGGCGTGGATTCCCCTGCGGCAAGCCGGGGAATCTGCAAGCCTGTCAACGCGCCAAACAGGAGGACTATAACGATTGTCGCGAACGAGTAAAAGCGGAACCGCCTTCCGAGCAGGAAGGCGCCGAAGCCCATGGAAAGCAGAATGAACAGCGACATCACGGCCGTCATGGGACCGTGGAGGCCGCCGCGCGGCGTCACCGCCGCCCCGCGTATATCCATCGGGAAGAACAACGGCGTCACCATGCTGAGTATCGCGTATCCGACCATTATAGCACCTGTGATGCGGGCAGTGCGTTTCGGGCTCGCCGATATCCAGACCCCCGCCGCGAAGGCCGCCACCAGCAGGTTATACGCGACGCTCGCTAAAAGCATGACGGATCTCGTCGGAGCTTCGGTGGCCAGCAACTCGCTGTAATTCTGACCGGCGTAGCTGTAGCCCTCATACCGCCAGCTCGCCAGCACGTCAGTAACGACGTAAAGCAGCGAAGCGAGGATGCCGCAGACCAGCAAGACCTTTCGTACCATCGTTGACCTCTTTTAACTTTGGATTCCTCGCCTACGCGTGTTGCGCGAGCGAGGCACCATCCGTTCTCAAATTACCCGCCTCGGGAGCAGTCCTGGGCGGCCCGGCGGGAAGGAACCAGCGGGAGAGCGGCCAGGCCGCCCGCAAGGACGGGAAGACCCCACATGGCGTGGAGCCAGTGGAGTTCGCGCAGAACGGCGATTTCGACGAGGAACCACACCGCGAGGCCGCCCAGGGCGAGGCCGGCCAGCAACCAATCGTACCGGGTCCGGCGCAAGACGGCGACAAAGGCGGCCGTGGTCAGGATTCCAAATCCGATCAGGATAAGGCCAGGGACCAGGAAGTCGGGGAAGAAGCCGTGCATTATTTCGACGCGCATGTCCATGAGTCGTCCGTCCGGCGCCGCGACGAGAAGGCCGCCGCCCGACAGGCAGCCGGCCCCCTCGTAGCCGAGGACGCACAGCAGGATGACGCGCTGCCAGGTCGGCTGGCGGACCGCGCCGCGGGAGTTCGTTCGTACCATGGTTTAACGTTACCTCCGATTCTCACTGAGCGTTTTTCTCGAGAGCCGTCCGCGGTTGGCCGCGGCGACCGCGGCCACGAAGGCCCAAAACGCCGCGGCCAACACCCAGCCATTGATCAAGAAGGACGCGCCTGTCCCCAGAGGTCTGAAGATGAAAACCGTGCTTATGGTAAGACTTGCGTGCATGAGCGTCGTCACGAGCAGGCTCCCGGTGCGGTCATAGACCCAAACCAGTAGTATCCTATAGGCCGTCAGTTGCGCTATTCCGGACAAGATACTCAGGGGCAAAAAGAGGGCCAGAGGAAGCGTTCCGGAGTACGTGCCGCTTATCCAGAGGCCCTGAAGGAAGTGCCACGCTCCCCATAGAACGCCCACGATAAGGCCGGTAGTGAGGATACTATACCGCCGCCTTAACCGCGGCACGGCGAATCCCGTCCAGCCTATCTCCTCGAGGACTATCGAAATCCCCGCGACCATACCGGACAGCACAAGAGCGGCTTTGTCATCGGCAGTGAATATCGAGGAGTTTTGCGAAAGCGCAAAGAGTACCGCCGCCGGCAAGAGGAAGCCGGGCAGGAGCGCGAGCGCGTACCAGCGAACGCCCACCCGCCACTTGAACAACCGGGAGATAAGCTCGCGCAGGCCCGCCCTTCCGGAAAGGAGGCCGGCCAACAGGAGGCCCGATACGCTGGGGCCCGCGAGCATCGCCCAGGCCACGAACGGCAACAGCGTTTCGAATTCCTCCGGGGCTCCCGGGAAGCCGCTCGGACCGCCAACCGCCAGGATGAAACCGCTCCAGGAGATGGCGAACGTCAGAACGAAGTACGTCAATACCGCGTGTCTCTCGATGAAGGCCTTGATGGCTGACATGATGCCCTACCTTCTAACGGTATCGGCTGGCTCCGTGGCGACGAGCGTAGAGGAGCCGAAGCGCCGCTACGCTACGCCTTCCGGCCGAAAGAAACCGACGGCGCGGAGGGTCAGCGACTACTCGCGACTGTGCTACAACCGCAAGCACCGATTTCAGACGACCCGTCCTTACGAGAATCTTATGTTATGGGGAGTGAGCGTAGTGGAAAACTTACGGCACGAACCGCCTAATTTCCTAATTGGCGGAGAGGGCGGGATTCGAACCCCCGGGGCCTCAATCCTCTGAACTAGTTAAAGCGGTTCCTCAAACCGCTGAAAACCGCGAGCGACTATTCTTGTTTCGGTAACAGGATACCGAGGTCCTTACAAATTTTAAACGTTAACTTAGCCGATAATTCCGAGTGCCGCGGAACCGAAGAAGTCTTTTTCGATTCGGGATTATAAAAAATAGAGTGTCTCCGGCCCTCGCGGATAATATAACAACGGTTCTTGCCAAGATGCCGAAGGAACGCCCGCCGTTTCAATATTCGACAACCAGTTCTTCCTTTACGACCTCGCGATCGTTAATTTCTTTCTCCACTAACTCGCGGTTAGCTTCGAGTAATAAAGACACGGCCTCCTTCAGGTTCTCGCGCGCTTCGTCCAACGTAGCGCCCTGCGTATTGGCGCCCGGTAGCTCCTCGACGTACGCGATCCACCACTCCCCGTCCCGCTCGTAAACTGCCGTAAATTTATTTACCGGCATATCGCCACCTCTTAATAACGAAAGAAATTATGGCGGAGAGGCCGGGATTCGAACCCGGGGTAGCGGTTTTAGCCACTACAAGCGCTTAGCAGGCGCTCGCCTTCGGCCAACTCGGCCACCTCGCCGCGGGTTTAAAAGCTAATATAGGCCGGCGTCGTCAACTTCAAACGGCGGCCGGGGCGCCGATTTCCGGGGGGGCAGAGCTTCGCTCGGGCCTACAGTCCTATCATCGCCCCGTATTTGGAATAAACCTCCTTAACGAGCTCCCCCGCTTTGGGATTACCCCAGTCGTGCATCCATTCGGACACCAACGACTCAAGGGTAATCGGAATGACCCCGGCCTGCAACATCCTCTCGATTCCATATTTATGCGCCATGGGCGTGGAGTCACCGGCGGCGTCGATTAACCCGTAGACCTCGAGGCCCTCTTTTAAGGCATGCAGCGCGGAATAGGCGAAGCACATGCTGGTCCACAACCCGGAAACGACCAGTTTCTTCCTACCGGTTATTTTGACGGCATCCCAGTTTCTTCCATCTTCGAAAGCATCGAAACTGGGTATCTTGCGCGCGAATACTTCCCGGTCCGGGAACAGGCCGGTAATTTCAGGAATGAACTCCCCGTTTAATTTGGGATTAATGGACGACAGGACGACGGGGATTCCCAGAATGCTCGCCGCTTTCGCGGCACCCACGGCGGCGTTCTTGATTATTGTCTTATCGCCGGAACCTACGCCCCTAAACATCGCCGGCTGGTAGTCCACCAGCGCCAGGACGCTATTCTTATCCGTTAGCAACTCCAATCTCCCGTTTGGCATTTTACCTTCTCCTTTACCGCCGGGTTTGCGTGCGAACCTACCCCGACCCGATATCTATATTAACTCGAGTTGGTTTCGCCGGTAATGCGCAAACCTATGCACCGTGGGGGCCGATGAAAAACGGAAGTAGTTTTTAATTGGCGGAGAGGCCGGGATTCGAACCCGGGGTAGCGGTTTTAGCCACTACAAGCGCTTAGCAGGCGCTCGCCTTCGGCCAACTCGGCCACCTCTCCGCAATTCGTTATTACCGTAATACGACGCCCTCAGTCAAGGGCAAATCGCCTGGCTCTTGGTAATCACCAGCGATAGGCCAACATAAAGTTAGCCAGGGGATAGAAATCGCTTTCGTTGGTGTGGCCTTCGATAACGACCTCATTACTAACGGGCGCCCATCCCCCACCCAACATACAATCCAGGTGAAACCCGCGCGTAATCGGAAACGTGTAGCCCAAGAAATAACCGTCTAAAAACCCGAAAAAAAAGATATCGGATTTGCTTAGTGGTTTATACGTCTGTTTGCTGACCGCCAACCCGGTATCGCCGCCTATGTAATACCCCCGGTATTGGCCCGGGGCGGCGAAGGGGTAATATTGTAAAACGAGGCCGTAATAACCGGTTCGACTCGTCCAGTCCCCTTCTTCCAGCAAGACCATCCAATCACGGTTAAAATAAGTGAAGTGGTTGCTTAAGACAACGCGGTCGGAAATAGGTCGGCCGTACATTAAAAACAACGATCCGTTTAGGGGTACGCCGAGCCCGGTCGCGATGATATGTTTATTCCACTCCGTTTCCGACCATTTCTCGGATGGGTTATTCTCGTCTCCAGTCGCGTAAACCGGCCAAGTAAATACGTATATAACAAAAATTAACGTTAATAAACGCCAATTTAAACGGTTCATTACCGGCCTTTCCTTGTAAACCGGAATTCGCGATTACAAGGTTTTTAAAGGCGCTCGCCTTCGGCCAACTCGGCCACCTCTCCGCGACGAATAAATTAGCACGAAAAGCGCGGTTCGTCAACGGCAAACGCCCGCGGCGCTGTTATCTACTTCTACTCGTCCTCGCCCTTGGGCGGCTTGACCTTCTCGTCGAAGCCGACGCGCCAGCGCTCCTTGACCTTAGCCGGGTGCAGCCGGAGCCAGAGGTCGTCCGGCAGGTATACCTTGACGCCGCAATACTGGCACGGCACGACGCGGTCCGAGCCGTCCACCATCAACGCGCCGCCGCACTTGATGCAGCTGAACGCAATCGGCTCGAGCGGCGCCTTATCGCCCCCCTCCTCCTTGCCCTGGAGCGAGCCGCCGACCAGCACCGTCGCCGGCGGGTACGCCTCCTTGAGCCACGCCGGCACCGGCGCGACGGGCATCTCGCGGCCGCATTTCGGGCACTTGACGACGTACGGCGCCTTGGCCGGGTCCACGTCCAGCTCGGCCTTGCACTCCGGGCAATACGGCTTAAGGCGGCCGTACATCATCGTCGTCTGGAACGTGCCGAATATTTGCGAATTGGACCCCTCGCCCTCCTTCGTCTCGCCGGACCGCATCTCGCCGTCGGCGTCCCGGAAGATGTCGAGCCAGTAGTCGTGGGGGATTTCGACGTCGGCCTGGCAGCGGTCGCAGTGCGCCACTTCCCACGGGCCGTTGAGCGGGACGGGCCCGTCGCACTTCGGGCACTTGATGTTGACTTCGAACGCGGCGTAGAGCATTCGTTTTCTCCTTTTCGTCGCGACTTAGAAAGGCGGGCCGGAGGGCGGTACCGGCCCGTCGCACTTCGCGCACTGGACGCTCATCTCGAGGCCGGCGGCGAGCATTAATTTATTACTCGGGATAACCGGATGTCAAAAAGGCGGCCTTACGGCCGCCCAAAGCCTACTTAAAAAAACGCGGCATATTAAAAACTATTTTCCTGCCTACTTTTTTAAACTCGTTTAAATTACGTTTAATCCAAGTTTTCACTAGAAACGCACGTTTTCTTCTGGACGGCTTTAAAACGACGACGCGTTTTATACCGCTATTTATTATCATCCTCTTACATATAAGACAAGGCTCCGCCTTATCATCAACGATGTCCGAACCGGATTCTAAACCCACAAGATAAAGCGTCCCCCCTAACATTTCTAAACGCGAAGCATGGATAATGGCATTCTGCTCAGCATGGACACCCCTACATATTTCGTAATTCTGCCCCCTGGGGATACCCAATTCCCTACGTAAACAAGCTCCTAAATCAGAGCAGTTAGCTGTTCCCCGAGGTGGGCCGGCGTAACCCGTAGCAATTATTTGGTCCTTATTAACGATTACTGCCCCGTAAATCCTCCTCGTACAAGTACTCCGCCCCGCGACTTCACGAGCTATATTTAAATAATAATCGTCCTTAGAAATCCTTTTCCTCGGTTTACGTATTTTCCTAATCTTCTTTTTTACCACGGTTACCCCCTATTTCGTAGGGAAAAATACGCATTCACATTTTGGTTTTCTACAAGTAGGGCATTTTATACACGCGCCTTCGCGGCAATCGTATTCGGCTTGCAATCTCTCTTCTAAATCATAATTACCACGGTATTTTTTCTCGAAATATTTTAATTTGGTTAAAATACCGCAAAACCAAGAGAAAGTGTCAGCGAGCTCGCTTATCATTTCCGCCTTAGCTTCAACGACCCGGTTTTTAACTACTTCGGGTTCTCGCGAATTAAAAATTAACTTAGGCTTTTTTTCGTCGTCTTTAGGAATATTATCATAATAATCTATTAATTTCCCTAAATCGCCTAGGTATTTTAAAAATTCTGCATTTACACCTTCTATTGGAGTTTCGCCATCAATAACTCCTTTCAACTGGACTAATTTACATACAGCTGTAGCTTCTTCTCCAACTTCCTCTAAGAAATGAAACCCTATGTCGTCCATCCTCTGTAAATAATTTTGGACGCCGTATATTTTTTCGAAATCGAGTAACCACCTATCTATAGTATATTTTTCTAGATTCTCGGATTTTAGTTCCTGGTAGGCCTCCCGAAATCGCGTCGCTTTATCTTTTATTTCATCCTGTTTTTTTGCATCGCAAGTGCAAGGGATTCCGTGACAACGCCCGCAACGATGCGGGTACTTTAAATAAACCATCTCGTTTAAACCCGGTTTGCAATAAAAAATAGTATCATTACCACCGTTGCATTTCTTTACGAAACTTAAAATCCAGCAGAACGCGTGCGCCGCTTCTTTCATTAACTCATCGTAATCGGTTTTCCTAATAGCCTCCCCTATAGCGGTACAATGTTTCATAGCGCCGAGCCATATTTCTTCCGGGGTACGATATTTATCTGGCACTTCGTACAATTTAGCAAACCCTTCTGCCCACTCGTTTATCGTCCTCATCGCTCCTCCGTCTTCTGTTTTCATTTCCCCTTCCTTTTTTCATTAACCCGTGGGACGTCGTAATATCTAGTCGAATGCTCGGACCTGCTTACGAATTCGAAATAATCGCGTATTTCTCCCAATCTTCCTATATTTTCTTTCTTCTTTGTTTCTTCGCACTGCGTAAATACTTGAGAGTCGCCGGTTAACAAGAAAACCGAGTTGTCGCGCCTATCTTTTTTTCCGAAAAAAACTATCTTTAAATCCTTAGCTTTTTTTTCTAAACGGGTTAGGTATTTTTCGTACCTATCGTTTCCTAAAATAAAATCTTTATCTTTGCCGGCGCCGTTCGTAGTTACGAATTTCTGAACGTACCACCGATTTACCGACCATGATTTTAACTTTTCCGGCAACCATAATAAAGATCTGAAGTTCGTTTTATATAATACTGATTGCGCGGCGACCGGTACTCCAGATTTTACGAGTTTTCGAATTAAATTCGTTTTCTTTTCATATAACGACCTATTCTCTGCAACCGAATCCCCACGACGGCGCAACTTGATTTCAGTATTCGGATTCACGGCATCAATCGAAACGCGGACTAATACTCTTTTTTTAATGAACGATTCTATCAGGTCTTTTGAGGGTTCTGTTATTCCGTTAGTATCAACGATTATACCCCTTCCTTTTATCCCTTTTATTAACCGTAATAGTGGTTCCTCGTATTCTTTTAAAAGCGGCTCCCCGCCGGTAATCACTACTACCACGAATGGTGATTCGTTAATACTTCGGATTAGTTCCCGGGTTACGTGAAGCTCTTCGCATAACTCCGATCTCATCTCTTTCACTAAGCAGTGCTTACACGCCATATTACATTTAAAAGTTAAATAACAATTTAGTACCACGGGCTGGGATACGTAGGGTAAATCGGGGTAGTCCGTTTTTTTATCTACGATGAACCTATGCTCGTCGGTATCGTAGAAAAGCGTTCCCCAATCCTCTTCTCTTTTAACTTTTACCATTAAGCCCTCTTAACGGCTTCGATAATGTATTCCCAGTGTTTTTTCACCACTAGCGGCCGGTCCGCCGAAATATTGCGACGCCCCTGGTGCGATACGGCCTCCTTTTTAACTATTGTAGTGGTAAACCGTTTTTTCGTCGCGTTTTTTTTCCGATCGAAATATTCTGTAATGAACTTCCCCATCTCGTTTAAATCCCCACGGTGTATGTTATCTTGGCCTACGATGTAAAAACGCCCTTTGGCCTCCAAATAATGCTGCGCGTTCTCTAGCGTTCGAAACAACTTTGAATAGTATCTATAATAGTATTTAGCATAGTACATGCTATCTCGTAATTTACTTAGTCGAATCTCCTTAATAAAACGGGCCGCTTTGGGCGAACAACCCCTGATGTATTTCTCATCTTCTTCTAATATTTCCTGAGTGTAATCTCCTACAACCGTCGTTCCTATTATATCCGTATCGTTTACCTTTTCGCCAACGGACTTTAAAAAAAAGAGTTCCGGCCCGAATGTACCCCTCGGTTCGTATCTATTGCAGTAAGGCGGCGAAGTAAGTATAACGCCGAATTTCGTTTTAATATTAAGCTTCGAGTCGGCGGCATCGACTTTGTAAAACCTACAATTCGTCGTTTTCCTTTCCGGAATGCCTTCATAATTTTTTTCATAGTATTCGCGGAAAACGCCTACTTTCGAATTAACAACGTCGTTTAAATTCTCTCCTGTTGACATACCTCCTTTTTTAAACCACGTCGAATTCGAAACCGAACCGGTAACGCTACTATAGGGCCTTACTGTTAATAATATAACTGCTCGCAATAATGCTCGGACCCCCGGTTCGTAGCGCTCTGTTTTAACCCAAGCCCCGGTTAGAACGTGTAAAATATCCTCGTGTATCCAATCGTCGGAGATAACGAGTTTCTTGTTTCTCAGACCTCGTAGTAAAATAGAAAGTTCTCGTAAATAAAACCCGGCTTTCCTTCTCTCGAACTCGGTCCTAATATCAACGGCTTTTGCCCTATTGACGTAATAATGAAAAGGCAAAATATCGTTGAAATACCCTTTAAGGCCATTTTTCTCTATATATGGTATAAAAGGCGCATTTCCCGCCATGGGGTCGAATACTTTCCCTGCGTTTGGTAAAACCTCTTCGGCGAAGTATTTGCGAACCCACGACCGAAACGCGCCGTAGTGCCTCGGTAAAAACCTTATCTTCCCTTCACTTCCCGACACTTTTTAACCATCCTTATATCCCGAAATATTTTTACTCCCCGCCCGTAGGCCGGAGGTCGAGCGAGATGTCGGAGGCGCGGCCTTCGTCCTCGTCGTAGGGGACCGCGCGCAACTTGATGCTCGAGCCCGGGACGATCGTCGGGACGTCGCGCAGCCGCTGCCACGTGAAGGTCCCCTGGTACGACGCCGGCGCGAGGTCCGTAACGTCCCCCTCCACCGTCGCCGGGGACCACGTCGCGCCGCCGTCCTCGGAATAGAAGACGTTAAGCGTGACCGGGTCGTTCTCGTCGTCGCGGACGCTATACTGGACCTTGACGGAGCCGTCCTCCTGCTCGGTATACGAGCTGAGCGAGGCCGTCGGCGGGGCGTTGAGGTCGACGCGGAACGGCCGGTTCTGGGCCGACTCGCCGGCGTCGGCGTCCGAGGCGGTGACGCGGAATATTACGTCCTTCTCGGCGCCGCGGCCCAGGTCGCGCGCGGCGTCCCACTTCAGCGTGCCGAAGTAGCTCGACTCGGAAAGGCGCGTCGTCGGCGTGTTCACCGTCGCCGGCCGCCACGTCGAGCCGCCGTCCGTCGAGTACTCGCACTTGAGATTTACCGGGTCGCCCTCGTTGTCGATGATCGAGTAGTCGATATCGACGGTATCGTTCTCCTGCTCGGCGATGACGTCGCTCACGACGACCTGCGGCGGCACGTTCGTATCCACGAACAGGCCGCGCAACATCCCGGGTTCGCCCTGCTGGCTGTCGTAGGGGGTGAGCCGGAACCGGACGTCCTTGAGCTCCTGGCCCGGGACGTCGGTGCCGACGGACCAGACGAGAGAGCCGTCGTAGCGGTCCGGGCCGATGTCCGAGGCCAGGCCGAAGACGGTCGCCGGCTTCCAACTGACGCCGCCGTCGGTGGAGTATTCGGCGACGATGCTCAGACGGTCGCCCTCGTCGTCCGCGAGCGAATATTGAATCTCCACCTCGCCGCCCAGCTTCTCAGCCGTCGGCGCCCGGACCGTAACCCGCGGCACGTGGTTATTGTCGACGCGGAACGGCGCGGAGAAGGCCGCCTCGCCCTCGTCGTTGTCCTTGGGCGTTACCCTCACGACGGCGTCCGTGAGGTCGCGGCCGCGGGCGTCCTGGGTCGCGAGCCAGGTAAAGGTCCCGCGGTATTGGCCGGGCGCCAAGGCCGCGACGCCGGGCTGCACCGTCGCCGGCTCGAAGGTGAAGCCGCCGTCCTCGCTGAACTCCACGACGAGCGAAACGGCGTCGTTCTCCTCGTCGCTAACGACGTAACTCACCGGGACGTCGCCCTTGGCGTCGGGCGCGCCTACCGTAACCTGGACCGCCGGCGGCCGGTTGGTATCGACGCTTATGTTCGTCACTTGCGCCGGCGTGCCGACGTCCACGTCGGACGGCGTGATGCGGAAGGCGATAGTGCGCGAGTCGACGGCGCCCAGGTCCCGCCGCGCCTGCCACACGACGGTGTTGGCGTACATCACCGACGAGATGTCCGAGGTGTCGCCCGAAACCGTGGCCGGCCGCCACGTCGCGCCGTTGTCGGTGGAGAACTCGCACTTTATCGCGAGCGGGTCGCCCTCCTCGTCGAAGAGCTCGTAGTCTATGGGGATCTCGTCGCCCTGTTCGCCGGCGAGCTCGCGGATCTCGAGCCGCGGCGGGTCGTTCACGTCCACGCGGAAGGGCCGCGAGGCCACGGCCGGCCCCTCGTCCGCGTCCGACGGCGTAACGCGGAAGAGGACCTTGCTCGAGTCGACGCCGCCGATGTCCTCGCGGGCGTTCCAGCTGAGGGAGCCGGCGTAGGCTCCCCGGCCCACCCCCTGGAGCGAGCCGGATACGGTGGCCTCATCCCAGGTAAGGCCGTCGTCGACCGAGTATTCGCAGTATAGGTTTACTGGGTCGCCCTCGGCGTCGGAGATGCGGTAATTTACGGTTACCCGGTCGCGCCCCACGTCGCCCGGCGGCGACACCTCGACGGTCGGCGGCTCGTCATTGTCGACTTGGAACTCGGCCGTCTCGTACGACAGCCCCGGGTCGTTGTCCGAAGGCTTCGCCCGCACGATGACCCGGCTTGAGTCCAGGCCCTTAATGTCCTGGGCGGAGCGCCACACGACGGCCCCGGCGTAGCCGCTGGGCGAGACGTTGGTAACCGGCGCCGCCAGCGTGGGCTTGTGCCAGCTCGAGCCGCCGTCGCTCGAGTACTCGAACTCGAGGCTTACGGCGTCGTTCTCGGCGTCGGTTATATTATACTCGAGGGTGACGTCGCCGTGCTGTTCCTCATATATATCGGTCAGGACGACGCGCGGCGGGTCGTCGTTGTCGACGTGGATGCTCTGCACGACCACGCCCTGGCCGGCGTCGTTGTCCAGCGGCGTAATGCGCAGCAGGACGTTGGCGTTATCCACCCCCGGGAGGTCGGCGAAGGAGTTCCAGAGCACGTCGCCGTTATATTCGCCCGGGCCCAGGTTGTCGACGCCCCCCGCCACCGTCGCCTCGTTCCAACTCGCGCCGCCGTCCGTCGAGTATTCGATCTTAAGGCTCACGTCGCTCGCGTCGACGTCGCTCACGTCGAACGGGACGTCGACGTCGCCGCCCGACTCCACCGTTATCGGCGGCACCTTGACCGCGGGCGCGGTATTGTTGTCCAGGTGGAAGGCGCCCGTCACGTCGGAGAGGCCCTCGTCGTTGTCGAAGGGCGTAACGCGGAAGCGGACGTCCTCGCGGTCCATGTCGGGCAAGTCGGCCTTGGAGTCCCAGATGACGACGCCGGAATAACGCGTCGGGTCTATCTTCGTGGTCGTCGCGACGGTGGCCTCGTGCCAGGTGAAGCCGTCGTCGGTGGAGTACTCGGTTACGATTAACGACGCGTCGGACTCGGGGTCGTCGAGCTTGTAACTTATTTCGACGTTGCCCGACTGCTCGCCCTGGGGCGTGTCGACGCTTATGGTCGGGATTTCGTTATTGTCGAGGTGGAAGTTTTCGGTGCGGCCCGCGGTGCCGACGTCGTTGTCGGCGGGGATGACGCGGAACGCGATGTCCGTCTGGTCCGTGCCGCCCAGGTCCTCCTGGGACCGCCAGACCAGGCTGCCGAGGTAGCCTGAGGAGTAAATGTCGTCGAGCTGTCCCTCCACCGTCGCCGGGGACCACGTCGTCCCGCCGTCCTCGCTATACTGCGCCTTGACGCTGACGACGTCGTTCTCGTCGTCGGCGATGGTGTATTCGATCGTGATGTCGCCGTATTGCTCTCCCGTCGGCGTCGCGACGACGACCGAAGGCGGCGTGGAGTTGTCGACGTGGATGGCGGTCGATACCGCCGGCGCGCCCGCGTCGAGGTCGGCCGGCGTAATGCGGAAGAAGATGTCCGCCTGGTCGACGCCCGGGACGTCGGCGGCGCTGTTCCAGTCGACGACGCCCTCGTACCCGCCGCGGCCTATGCCCTCGGTCACGCCGGAGACGGTGGCCGGCGTCCAGGTGCGGCCGCCGTCGTTAGAGTATTCGCTAAAGATGGAGAGCGAGTCGCCCTCGTCGTCGCGCAGCCGGTACCGCACCGGGACGGTGCCCGTCTGTTCGGCCGCGAGCGGCACGATCTCCGCCGACGGCGGGTTGTTGTTGTCGACGGTGAAGTCGGAGGTCGCGCCCGGGCGCCCCTCGTCATTGTCGTAAGGTATTATGCGGAAGCGCGCCTGGGCAAGGTGCTTGTGCAGCGTATCCTGCCCCGAGTGCCAGGTAACGTCGCCGACGTAGTCCTCGACGCCGATGCCCGCGTTGGTGCCGGAAACGGTCGCCGGCTTCCAGGTCGCGCCGCCGTCCTCGCTGAACTCGGCGCGGAACGACAACGTGTCGCGCTCGAGGTCCGAGAGGGTGTAGGTCACGACGACGTCGGCCTCTTGCTCCGTCGTAATGTCGTTGACCAGAACCGCCGGCGCCGAGTTGTCGTCCACGTGGAAGGGCTTCGCCTCCACCGGTTGCCCCTCGTCGTTGTCGAAGGGCGTGATGCGGAACTTAACCTGGGCGTCGTCGATGCCGAGCATGTCGACGTACGAATCCCAGACGAAGCTGCCGGTGTATGCGCTGGGCTCGATGTCCGAAAGGGCCCCGCTTATGGTCGCGATCTTCCACTTGGCGTCGGCCTCGTCGTAATATTCCGGCAGGAGCGTGACGGCGTCGCCCTCGGGGTCCGATATGTCGAAGACGACCTGCACCGGCCCCGACTGCTCGCCCTCCACCGGCGATATCGCCACCGTAGGCGTATCGTTGTTGTCGAGGTGGAACGAGCCGGTGGCGTCGGCCTTGCCCTCGTCGTTATCGAGCGGCGTGACGCGGAACTGGACCGAGGTCTTGTCCACGCCCAACGTGTCCTTCCGCGAATTCCATACGACGTCGCCTTCGTACGCCGCCGGGCCGATGCCCGCGGTCGCGCCGGAAACCGTCGCCTGCTTCCACGTTTGGCCGCCGTCGAGCGAGTAGTCCAACTTAAGCGACAGCGCGTCGCTCTCCTCGTCGGACAAGGCGTACGCGATAGCCACGTCGCCGCCTACTTCCTCCTCGACATCCTCCACCGCCACTTGAGGTATGGCGTTGTTATCCACGTGGAGCTTGGCGATGACGCCCGCGTCGCCCGGGTCGTTATCGGACGGCGTAAGCCGGAGCATCACGTCTTGTTGGTCGAGGCCCTTTACGTCCTTGTCCGATTCCCAGGTCAGGCTGTTCTTATAGCGGCTCGAGCGGATGTCGGCCACCGCGCCGTCCACCGTGGCCTCTTTCCACGTCGCGCCCCGGTCCAGGCTGTATTCGGTCTTGAGCGCTACGAGGTCGTGCTCCGGGTCCTTGATCTCGTAATCCACGTAAACGTCTTTAGAGACCTCTTCCGCAATCGGCTTGACGTCGATGGCCGGCGGCACGTTGTTATCTATGTGGAGCAGCGTAGTTTCGCCCGCGGTGCCGAAGCCGTTGGGGTCGACCGGGATTATTTTGACCTTGACGTCCTTCTGCTCGCGGTATTCCCGCCACTCGTCGGCCAATACGTCCGGGTCCCGCTCGCCGCCTTTCTCCAGCGGGCCTTTCAAGTCGGCGCCCGAATCCCACACCACGACGCCCTGGTAGCGGTGAGGGCCGAGGTCACCGGTGGCCCCCGACACCGTGGCGTCGTGCCAGGTGTGGCCCCAGTCGTCGGAGTACAATACCTTTATGTCGAGGGTGTCGAGCTGCGGGTCCGAGAGTTTGTATTCCACCGTCAAGTCGCCGGTGTATTCGCCCTCCATCTTGGGGACGGCGGCCTTGGGCAGTTGGCTAGCGCCGCCCACGTAGCCGTAGACGCCGGCCTTCCAATGGCTCTGGTGGAACTCGCTCCACCGGGCGCCGCGACCCAAAGCGGCGCTGCCCCGTAAATCGTAGCAATAGAGGTTGCTGGTGTTATCGGCCACGGCCAGCTCGAGCAGGCCGTCGCCGTCGATGTCGCCCACCGCCGGCGACGAGTGAACCGGCCCCAACAGCACCACCGGCGAACCCTCGATTTGCCGGCCCGAGCCGTCGAAAACGTAAAGGTGCACGTCCTCGCCGCCGACGACGATGTCCAAATTGCCGTCGCCGTTGACGTCCGCCACGCAGGGCGACGAGTTATACAGGCGGCCCTGCGTTTGCGCCGGCCACCCCGCCAGCGGCGAGCCGGCGCCGTCCCAGGCGTACAACATCGTATCGCCGGAGCCGACGATGACGTCGAGCTTCTTGTCGCCGTCGAGGTCCGCCAGCGCCGGCGACGCGATGGAGATCTTATATTCGGTCGCGACCGGCCAACCGGCGACCAGCGTCCCGTTGGCGTTCCAGGCGTAGACGTTGAAGTCGTCGGAGCCGACGATTATCTCCAGCGAGCCGTCGTTGTCGATGTCGCCGATGGCCGGGGACGAGCGCACGTAATACCGCGTCTCCACCGGCCACCCGGGGACGATTTTGCCGTCGTTATCTATGAGGTAGACGTTGCCGTCGTCGGCGCCCACCGCGACCTCCGGCAGCTCGTCGCCGTCCACGTCCGCGACCGCGGGCGACGATTCCACGCCGCCGCCCAACCGCACCGGCCACCCGATGAGCGACGTGCCGTTCCCCGATAAGGCGTAAACCTTACCGTCGGACGAGCCGATAACGATGTCGTCGCGCATGTCGCCGTCGACGTCGGCGACGGCGGCCGTCGACCGGACCGTGCTACCGGTCGCCACCGGGAACCCGGGCACGGCCGAGCCGTCGCCGTTCAGCGCGTAAATATTGCCGTCGTCGGAACCGATGATTATTTCGTCGCGCTTGTCGCCGTCTATGTCGCCGATGGCGGGCGAGCCGGCTATGTTATCGCCGGTGGTGACGGGCCAGCCCGGCACGAGTTGACCCCGGCCGTCGAAGGCGTAGATCTTGCCGTCCTTGCAGCCGACGATAATTTCGTCGCGGCCGTCGCCGTTTATGTCGCCCATGGACGGCGAGCTCTCGACGGGCCGGTTCCGTTCGAAGTCGACCATCACCGGGAACGGCGCCTTGTCGACGAGGGCGAGGGCGACGCTGGCCGTTAATACATGTGCCGCGGCCGAAGCCGCGATTATCGCACGTTTCCGTGCCGAATTTATTCTACTCATAAGCAGCGGCTCGACTAGTCGAATAAGGAAAGAATGTGTTTTTAACCAATTAATTTTTATCACATTCCGAACGTAAGGTCAAGGAAATTAAACGATTACACTTCATCGGTGGGCACGAGCCGAAACGACGTTGCGGGATTTTTTATGCCCACCGGCCGTCTAAGCCTCGGCCGGGAGGCGCCAGCGGTCGTGCACCCAGACCCACTGCTCGGGGCAGCGCCGCACCCACGCCGCGACCGCCGCCGACCACGCCGCCGTATCCTCCTCCAACGCCCTTTTTATTTGGCGCGACGTCGACGCCGCCAGCGGCGGCGAGACGACGACGCGGTAATCGCCGTCCTCGTCGCGGACGACGAACATGGGTACGATGGGGGCGCGCGCGCGCCGGGCGAGGAGCGCCGGGCCCACCGGCGTCCGCGCCGGCCGCCCGAGAAAATCCACCACTACGCTCGGCAGCGAAGGA
>CAZLXP010000024.1:0-30168 GCA_964563535.1 uncultured bacterium
GCCGTGACCATGGGCCACTTCACCGACGGCCAATACTACGCCCAGATCGACGCGCTGTTGGAGGAGAACCCGGAGGAAAAGCTGTTCACCTTCGCTTGCAACTGGTGTTCGTACGCCGGCGCCGATAACGCCGGCGTGTCGCGGCTGCAGTATCCGGCGACGCCGCGCCTCGTCCGGACGATGTGTTCCGCCCGGGTGGCGGAGGACTTCGTCCTGTACGCGTTCATGCGAGGGGCGCCCGTCGTGCTGGTCTCGGGCTGCCACTTCGCCGACTGCCACTACATCGACGCCAACCGCCAGACGGTAAAGCGCGTCTATCGGCTCTGGGACAAGCTCGAGAAGCTGGGCATCCGGCCCGAGCGCCTCCAGCTCGAGTGGATAAGCGCCGCCGAGGGCCAGAAGTTCGCGCGCGTCATGCGCGAGGTCGAGGAAATGCGCCGAGGGGTTACGGCCGAAGAGATCGCCCACGCCAAGAAGGTCCTGGCCGAGGAGTGGGAGAAGAAACTCGCGCGCGAGGCCAAACGCAAAAAGAAAGCCGAAGCGGATGAGTCAAGAGACGAAGTTCAAGTGTCTTAGGTGCGGCCACGAGTACGTCGAGAAGTACGCTCCCGACGACGACGTGGAGCGGGCGTGCCCCAAGTGCCGCTCCAACAGCGTACGGCCCGAGAAGCCCAAGAAAGCCGATGCCGCCGAAGAAGAATAAAAAGAAGACCGGGGACGGCCCGACGGTCGTGATCGACTTTGAGTTCAAGAAGTTGGTCGAGAGGGTCGTGGACGGCACGCTGGTCAACTACTGCTACCAGTGCGGGGCGTGCGTCGGCGACTGCCCCAGCGCGCGCTACGTCGAGGGCTTCAACCCGCGCGAGATAATGCTCAAGGTCCTCTACGGCTTCCGCGACGAGCTCGTGGGGCCGGCCTCGCCCGCCTGGCAGTGCACCAACTGCTACAACTGCTACGAGCGGTGCCCGCAGAACGTCAAGCCCGTCGAGATCATAATCGCCGTCAAGAACCTCATGGCGCAGCAGGGCATTTACCCGGAAAAGGCGCAGGTGGGGGACCTCGTGAACATGGTGCTCGAGACCGGCCGAACCGCTCCCGTGACGGCGATGACCAAGAAGCTTCGCGAGGAGCTGGGGCTGCCGCCGCTCGAGGCGGTCGATACGACCGAGCTTAAAAAGATTTTGGAGTAAATTAATCGGAAAGACTATTCTTGGCCGACGAAAACCATAAAAGGTTTGCCTTCTTCCCCGGGTGCCTAATCCCGGTGCGGTATCCGCAGATGGAGGCCGCCATCCGCAAGACGCTGCCCAGGCTGGGCGTCGAGATCGTCGACCTTCCCGGTTTCACCTGCTGCCCGGACCCCATTTATTTCAAGTCGTACGACAAGACGGCCTGGCTCACCGTCGCCGCGCGCAACCTGGCCGTCGCCGAGCAGGCCGGCCTGAACGTCTTCACCATCTGCTCGGGCTGCACCGCGACGCTCTCCGAGACCTACCAGCAATTGAATACCAACAAGAACCTGAGGGACGAAATCAACAAACGGCTCGCGCGCGTCGGCAAAGAATACCGAGGCACGTCGACCATCCGGCACGTCGCGACGCTTGTCCGGGACGAGGTCGGCGTGGAGGCCGTGGCGGCGTCGGTGGTGCGGCCGCTCGAGGGTTTGAAGGTCGCCATCCACTACGGCTGCCATTTGCTCAAGCCGTCGCACATCATGAAGGTGGACGACCCCGACGACCCCCGCATCCTGGACGACCTGGTCGCGGCGCTGGGCGCGACGCCCGTGCGGCACGACGAGTGGATCCTCTGTTGCGGCAAGGCGTGCCAGGACGAGGAGGCGCCGGCCGCTATGATGTACGACCTTCTGAAGTCGGTGGCCGCGGTCGAGGCCGACGTGCTGGGGGTGGTGTGCCCGTCGTGTTTTAACGAGTTCGACCTGGGGCAGGTGCGGCTCGCGCGCCGGTTCGACGACGAGAGCTTGAAGACGCCCGCGGTATACTACTTCCAACTCCTAGGGCTGGCCCAGGGCCTGACGCTCGAGGACGTGGGGCTGCACCGCCACAAGGTCCGGGCGCCGGCGCTCGAGAAGTACGCCGCGGCCGCGGCGTGATGGCCCCGCCGCCTTATAAAAGAAGCCGCCCGGGGGCGGCTTTTATTGTCTTAAACGGGGGCTAGGCGACCTTCGCGAGGACCGATTTTATTTCGGCCGCGACTTTGGCCGTCGTCCGCTCAAAAGCCTCCCTTACTTGCCGGCCCCTTTCGCCCGGCGCGTCGCCGTCGAAACCCAGGACCTCGCCCACGACGTCGGCGTGTTCGAATTCGAGGTTGTCGTCCAGACAGACCGTAAGGCGGTAGACGTCGCGCAAATTTTTGAGGAAGCACATCGAGTTATACAGCGACCGGAGCTCGAGGCCGGCCTGGGGGTATACGCGGCCGATGCCTTCCAGGATGTGAGAGGTGAGCGGGTCCCGAATCCCGAACCGCGCTTTGCAGATCAAGATCGCCATAACTATGTCGCGCAGGCCGCCGACGCACTCTTTGACGTTGTTGGGAAGGAAGACGTCGCCCACCGCCTGCTGCCGCGACGCCATCTCCGCCCTCATGTCGCCGATGTACTCGTCGGCGCGGTCGAAGACGAACGGCTTGATAATGCGTTCGTAGGTATCATCCTCGAAGGTGGAGGTGCCGACGACGAGCCGCGATTCCAAAAGTTGCGACTTCTCGATGAAATCGGTCTCGCTTCCCCGGCGCAGAAATTCCTCCAACTGGCTCACCGGGATTACGTAACTGCCGAAGTGTTCCAGCAGGCGGTAATGGGGCATCATGCCGCGCTTGCATATTTCGGCGCTCATGGCCGAGATTACCGCGCCGCCCAACTCCTGCAGTTTTTCGTCTTCGGAGTCCATCAATACTATCAGGTCGTAGTCGTCGTTGAAGGCCCACTCCCGGGCGTGGCCCCCCGCGGCGTAAATCGCCATGACGTCGAAGGACGTCACCCAGCGCCCATATTCTTCCGCCAGCTCCTCGCGGCACGCGTCGAAGAGGAAGTTCAAGTAGTCGTCCGAGAACTCCGTGTACCGGGCGTTGGTCTCTTCGATCGTCGCGCCGTTTAAGGTCATGAGGCCGATGCGCAATAACTCGAGGTCGTAGTAATCGCCCAGCAGTTCCTTCTTGACGGCGGGGGAAGTGACGATGGCGGCCTCGGCCGATATCCCCTGCGATTTATCGGCCAGCCGCTCCATGTCGTCGAGCAAGTAAAGGCAATCCGGATATTTCTTCAAGATGACTTGGAGGTAGCGGCGCAAGTACGCCGAGCCGTAGTACCGCAACCGGCACAGGCCGCGCAGCGCCGCCGCAGCCGGCTTGAGCGGCGGCGCGGTTACCTCGCCCGCCGTGAGCTCCATGAAGCGCTTGGCCGTGTCATAGTCGACCTCCGCGAGGTAGCGGTTGAGCAGGACCGGCTGCTTCGCGAACAGGTGCGCGGCCTCGCGCGCCGGGTTGTAGAAAGTCTCGAACTCCCGCAGGAAGGCGGTGCCCAGCGTGCCGAACAGTTCGCGCGCGTCCACCTCGTCGCGGTTTTCGCCGAGTAATACCAAAAGCTTCATGAAGAGCTCGGCGTTTCGTTTGACCAGTCCTACCAGCTCGTTGACGCGGCGTTCGCGCCGGGCGGGCGGGAGGGAGTTGAAATCGCCGACCAGCGCGCGGAGGAGTTTTTTATCGGAGGCGACGAGGAGTTCGAATACGTCGTCCCAGAAAGCCGCTTTTACCAGGAAGCGTATTAATTCCAACGTCCGATTTAACAGCTCACCCCGCCGCCGCGGCGCCGACGACGCCAAATCCAGAAAAACCGAGTGGTTCCGTAAATATTCCTCGACCTCTTTGGCCAAGTCGTTGGCTACGGCCCGGACCTTATCCACCGAATCGTAGTAGTGGACCAGCAGCGTTTCCTCGGGGCCTGCGGCGCCCCGGCGGCGGTACCCCATGGTGGCGGCGACGCGCGCCAGGTTCTCGGCCATCACCGGCGTATCCAATATGATCGCCTCGTCCTGAACGACGAGAAGTTGGTAGAGGTAACGGAGGATTTCGAAGAATATTAAGGCCGCCTCCAGCACGTCGTTCTTTTCGGCGTTCCAGGGCTCGATGTCGGTGAGGCGCTTCAGGTTGTGCCAGACGTTGGGCTCGCGGAGGCCGTGGATGGCGCGTTTGATGTGGACCAAGCTTTTTATGACGCGGAGGGCGTCGTCTTTGGGGACGATGCGGTCGTTCTCGAAGTCGCGGTCCGCGAGGGAGACGGCGTCGCCCAGCGCGCCGCGGACGAAACCCTCGTGGTAGATTTTGTCCGCCGCGCTGTCGGCGTAGTAGCGTTCGGTTATCTCCCGCTGCAGCCGGTCGAAAAGGGCGCGGTCGCCGTAGAGGGGCTCGGCGTTTAATAATTCCGAGATGACTATATAATCCCCCGGGTGCGTCTCGGCGTATTGCCGGTATTCCTCGAGCGAAGTGGCGAAGCTCTCGGGGGAGACGTTTTCGGAAAGGTAGAAGTGGAAGCGGGTAGCGTACCGCAACATCACCGAGCTGAGGCGGCTGAGGACCGAGTTGAGGGCATTCCGGTTTTCCTCGTCGGCGACCACGACCGCGATGTCGACGTCGTCCTGGTCGGTGAGGGTGCCCACGCCGCAAATTACGAACGGCGGCGGCTCCTCCGGTCCGATGAGGTTATCCAGCACTTTGCGCATGAAGGTCACGACCAGCTGCGAATAGCTGGAACCGATGTTCGTCAAGAATCTGCGGTAGACGTCTTCGCGGCTCGCGCCCGGGACGACGCCCGCCCGCAGCGCCTCGATCGCTTGGATGTTCATGCGGAGGTACTGGAGGCCGTAATAACACCCGAGGTAGCGGATGCGCTCCCGGCCTTCCGGCGCCAAGTGGGCGACGATGTCCATCTCGCGCTCGAGGTTCCAGGCCGGCTGCCACAGGTGAACCTCGTCGCGCAGGCCGGCTTGCTCGAGCCTGGTCGTGAGCTCGTCCACGGCGGCGGCGATCTGCTGCAAGTATTTCGACGTGTAGTTGCTGAACTCGCCCGCCAGTTCGTTCAATCGGTCGAAGCGCCGCGCCATACTCAGAGCATCTCTTTCATTTTCTTGAAGCCGTATTCGAAGGCGGCGCGGTGTATCTCCTCGGTCCCGGGGGGGACGCGGGCCAACAGCGCGTCCTCCACCGCGCGCCGGTTGTGGGCCGGCGACAACGCGGTGACCGAGCCCAGCACGACGAAACTCGCGAGCCGTACGTCGCCGAGCTCGCGCGCGCCCGCTACGAAGGGCAGTTCGTAGACGCGGAAGGGCCCTTCGGGCGAACGCCGCACCGAGTCGCGGTCCACGAGCAAGTAGCCTTGTTTGTTTACGTCGGCGGCGTAGCGGTCCGCCGCTTCTTGGGTGAGGGCGACGAGCAGATCTACTTCTTGCGCTTTAGGCCGGTAGATCTCCTGGTCGCTGACGACGAGGTCCGTCCTTACCGCGGCGCCCCGGGCTTCGGGGCCGTACGTGATGTGTTGTATTACGTTTTTGTCTTCGTAAACCGCGAGCGCCTCGGCCAGAATTTTGGAGGCCAGGTGGAGGTCTATTTCGGCGCCGCCGCTCAACCTTATTTGGTAGTAAAAAGCCATACTTCCTCCTCGCCGGCCCCCCCCGGTTCGCGAATGCGGTAGGAATGAGCAGGCGGCGTCCCCCCCGGTCGCCGTATAAAGGGCGGCCCCGTTTATCAAGCCACGCGTAATTTTAACAAAGGGCGAACGTCGCGGGCAATAAAAAAAGCCGCGGCCGTACCGCGGCTCGCACGTGTCGGTTCGTTAGCTTAGGTTCTCTATAATGCGCGCGGCGTATTCGCTGGTCTTCACCTCGCGCGCGCCTTCCAATTGGCGGGCCAGGTCGTACGTCACGACTTTTTCTTGTACCGTCTTGGCCATGGCGTCGACGACGGCGTCCGCCGCTTCCTGCCACCCCAGATATTCCAACATCATGACGCCGGAGAGGATCAGCGAGGACGGGTTCACCTTGTCCTGGCCCGCGTATTTAGGGGCGGTGCCGTGGGTGGCTTCGAACAGCGCCACGAAATCGCCCATGTTGGCGCCCGGCGCCATTCCCAGGCCGCCGACCTGGGCCGCGGCGGCGTCGGACAGGTAGTCGCCGTTGAGGTTGGGCGTCACGAGGATGCTGTACTCGTCCGGCCGGAGCAGGATCTGCTGGAACATGGCGTCGGCGATGCGGTCCTTGACCACTATTTTCCCCGCCGGGACCCGGCCGCCGTATTTCTCCCCCACCTCGGCCTCGGTGACGGTCGCGTCGCCGAACTCCTCGCGGGCGAGCTCGTAGCCCCAATCCTTGAACGCGCCCTCGGTGAATTTCATGATGTTGCCCTTGTGGACGAAGGTGATGCTGGGCAGCTTCCGGTCGCGGGCGTAGCGGAGGGCCTTGCGGGCGATGTTCTTGGTTCCGGTTGCGCTGATGGGTTTGATGCCGACGCCGGAGTCGAGCCGGATATCGCGGCCCATTTTGGTATTCAAAAAATTCAGCACCTCCGCGGCCTCCGGCGTGCCCTCGCGCCACTCGATGCCGGCGTACACGTCCTCCGTGTTTTCGCGGAATATGACGACGTCCAATTTTTCGGGGTGTTTGACCGGGCTCGGCACGCCCGGTATCCACCGCACGGGCCGCACGCACGCGTACAGGTTGAGCTTCTGCCGCATGGTCACGTTAAGGCTGCGGTAGCCGCCGCCGATCGGCGTCGTCAGCGGCCCTTTGATGGCGACGACGAATTCCGGGATGGCCTGAAGCGTGTCGCCGGGCATGACGACGCCCTGGCCGTAGACGCGCTGGGCTTTGTCGCCCGCGAAGATCTCCATCCACACTATTTTGCGGTCGCGGCCGTATTTTTTTTGCACCGCCCCGTCCAGGACGCGTCGCGCCGCCGCCCAGATGTCCGGGCCGATGCCGTCCCCCTCGATGAACGTAATTATGGGGTCATCCGGCACACGCAGACGGTCGCCCGCGATTTCGATCTTCGTGCCTTCCTGGGGTATTTTGACCTTTTCGAACATCGCATCTCCTAGGCTTTGGAACATTGATAGTTGAGTTGGCCGCCGGCCTCGACGATCGCGAGTTGCCGTTCGCTCAGGTTATGGTCGACCTTGAGGGAGTAACCCTTGGTCGCGTTTCTAATGGTCAACGGCTTAGCCGGTTGGAGCTGGGCGTAGAGGTTTTCGAAGCGGAGGCGGTCGCCCTCGTCCAGCCTTTCGTAATCGGCGGGGTCCCGGAACGTCAGCGGCAGGATGCCGCAGTTGACCAGGTTCGCGGCGTGGATGCGCTCGAAGGATTTCGCCAGCACCGCCTTCACCCCCAGGTACATCGGGCACAGCGCCGCGTGTTCCCGGCTCGAGCCTTGGCCGTAGCTCTCGCCCGCGACGACGACGTTGTGCAGCCCCTGCGCCGCGATGTCCTTCGCCCGGGTGCAGAACGTCGCGTCCACCCCCTCGAATACGAATCGGGAATAGGCCTCCACGTTGGACCTATACTTGAGGCGCGCCCCGGCGGGCATGATGTGGTCGGTGGTTATCTTGTCGCCCACCTTCAACGCAACCACGGCGTCGATTTCGTCGGGAAGGGCCGTGTTGGTCGGAGGCGGGCCGATGTTGGGGCCCCGTATGATTTCGGCGTCCGGGTGGTGGACGTGGGATATGAGGCCGTCGTCGATCGTAAACTTGTCGGGGACGGCCACGCGCGGATAAGGTATGCCGGCGTCGCGGGGGTCCGTCAATTCGCCCTTCCACGCCGCGACCGCCGCGGTCTCCGGGCTTGTCAAGTAGACCAGCGCGGACGTCGTCCCGGAGCGGCCTTTGAAGTTGCGGTTGTTGGTCCGGACCGAGACCGCGTCCGAGGCCGGCGCGTGGCCTATGCCGATGCAGAAGCCGCAGGCCGTCTCGGCGACGCGGGCGCCCGCGGCCAGCAGTTTCGCGAGGTAGCCGTCGTCCGCGATCATCCTCAGAACCTGCTTCGACCCGGGGGCGGCGATGAAACTCACGTGGGGGCTTATAGTTTTGCCGTCGAGGATTTTCGCTACCGTCGCGAGGTCCTTGTACGACGAATTGGTGCATGAGCCTATGCATACCTGGTCCACGTTCAGGCCCGCGATTTCGCGCACCGCGACGACGTTGTCCGGGCTGTGCGGTTGCGCGGCCATGGGCTCTACGGTGGAGAGGTCGAGTTCGATGACGCGGTCGTACGCGGCGCCCGGGTCCGCGGCCAGCTCCTGCCACGCGTCGCCGCGCCCCTGCGCTTCCAGGAAGGCTTTGGTGACCCGGTCGGAGGGGAAAAGGGAGGTCGTCACGCCGAGCTCGGCGCCCATGTTCGTTACGGTGGCGCGTTCCGGCACGGAAAGCGTCTCGACGCCCGGGCCGAAGTATTCCATTACGGTCCCGACGTTGCCCTTGGTGGTCAACGTCTTGAGCAGCGTCAGGATGACGTCCTTGGCCGCGACCCAATCGTTAAGGCGGCCGGAAAGTTTTACCCCCGCGACGCGCGGGTACGTCATCCAGAACGGCCCGCCGGCCATCGCCACCGCGACGTCCAAGCCGCCCGCGCCGACGGCGATCATTCCCAGGCCGCCGCCGGTGGGGGTGTGGCTGTCGGAGCCCAAAAGCGTCTTGCCCGGCGCGCCGAACCTCTCGAGGTGAACCTGGTGGCAGATGCCGTTGCCGGCCCGCGAGAAGTAGAGGCCGTATTTCTCGGCTATGCTTTGAAGGTAGCGATGGTCGTCGGGGTTCTCGTAACCCATTTGGAGGGTGTTGTGGTCGACGTAGCTGACGGAGAGCTCGGCCTTGACTTCCGGCACCGCCATAGCCTCGAGCTGGAGGTATGCCATCGTCCCCGTCGCGTCCTGCGTGAGGGTGTGGTCTATTTTTATGGCGACCTGTTCCCCGGGACGCGGTTCCCCCTCCACGAGGTGGGCGTTTAAAATTTTTTCAGTCAACGTCTGCGCCATAGTCTTTCCCTTCGCCAACGTGGCGTTAACTGCTGTAGATGAGGTCGAGTACGGCTTTCGATTTTTTATCCTCCGGGTCGAGCTCGAGCGCTTTCTTGAGCGCCTCCGCGGCGCGGTAGTTGTCGCCCAGGCTGAAGTAGGCTTCCCCCAGTTGCGCGTACGCCTGGGCGCTGCGCGGATTCTTTACCAAGACTTTTACGAAATCCTCCGCCGACTCTTTCTTTAAACCCAACCGGGCCCTGGCCAGGCCGCGTTGGTAGTAGGCGATGGTGAAGTCGGGATTGGTGGCCAGCAACTCGTCCAAGGCCGCCGTCGCCTCTCGCAATTTTCCCATGTGGTAGTACATGAGGCCCAGCCAGTAATAGGCGTGTATCGCGGCGGGCTCGAGGGCCAGAGTTTTTTTGAAGCACTCGACCGCTTCCTCGACGCGGGCCGCGCGATAATAGCACAGGCCGAGGAAGTAATAGGCCGGCGCCGAATGCGGATTGGCCTTCGTCGCGGCCTCCAACGCCGCGATGGCCTGGCGCAGTTGGCCGCGGTGGTAGTACGTTTGCCCGAGGTGGACTAGGACGTAGTCGTTGCCCGGGTCGACGGCCAGCGCGCGCTCGTATTTTTCTATGGCGCCTTCCGGGTCGCCGCCGAAGTCGGCCAATATCGCCGCGAAGAAGTGGCTTTCCCACCTCTCGTCGGTGGCCAAGCCGCAATACGGGCAAAAGCGGAAGCCGGCGGCGAGCTCGAAATCGCAATTTTTACATTTCACGGCGTGCCTCGCTTTTTACTTTTCCGCCCCCTCGTCGGGGGAGCCTTTGCGCAATCTTAAATATTCGTCGAAAGCGGCGCTCAGCCGGCGCAGGGCGGCGCGTTCCTTGCGCGCCTCTTCTTCGTACACCGTCGTCAGCCGGTCTTTGCCCCAGGATATTCCTTCCGCCAGGCGCTTGAGGTCGTCGAAGGCCTGGGCGCCGCGTGTCTCCCACGCCGTGCCCGCGGCCTCCCACACGACGTCGAATATGGTGTCGAGGACGAGAAGCAGCTCCTCCAGGCCGTAGCCCTGTTGAAGCCGCTTTCGGCCGACGTCGGCCACGTAGGCGCTGAAGGGCGCGGCGTCTTCCGCCAGTACGGCTTCGCGGTAGGCGTCGAAATTGGCCTGGATGCGAGGCCGCAGGTCTATGGTTTCCATCTGCCGATAGTGGTCCGACGCCGACTCCCTCAGCCGCTTCGTCACCTCGTTGACGACGCGCTCTTCGGCCCCGAAAAGAAGCGACGTCAGCGGCGGCGGCCTCATAACCCTATCAGCCACTCCTTACCCTCGCCCCGGATGAACGCGTTGTAACTCTTGAGCTTGCGTTCGATTTTATCCAGCCATTCCCGGCAAAAAGCCGGCGGGTGGCCGTCGAGGTTCCGCGTTTCGTACGCCAACCCTTCTTCGACCGCGGCGACGAAGACGTCGATATCTTCCCGGGCGAGGGCGTAAGGCGCTTCGGCCCACGCCAACAGCTCCCGCTCGATTTCCCGGTTGTACGCCAGGTGCGGCGAGTCGGGGGACAGGTCCAGCGGCGGCGGGTTGGTCGCGAACTGGAACCCCTTGAGGGCCATGACCAGGTCGGCGTACGAGTGTTCGTAGAACAGCCGGGGGAACTCGTACTCGATGACCTGGGCGGGGCGGTCGTCGTCGGGACGGACGCGGTGTTCGTTGTAGCGGGAGAAGTCGAGGCCCGTAAACTCGTTGTATATCTCGCGGCCGTGGAGGCGCCTTTCGCGCAGGACGCCCTCTTCGTCCGGGTTTAAGTCGCCGCCCAGTATGAGTAGGCATATCAGGTGCCGGGGGGGCGGGGGTGCGCCGGGCGGCCGCCCGGCCTCGAGTTGCAGAGAGAGGTGCAAGCTGTGCGGTTTTATTTCGGCGAATACTACGGCGGCGTTGGCCGAATCCGAGAGGACGAACGGGTTCGCGGTGACCGGTTTGGAGAGGTCCCCCAGGATTTTATAACGGCCCACGGCGAACTCCAGGAAACCCCGCACCCGGCCGCGATGGGGCGTTACGAAGCGGTGGTTGTCGACGTGGCCGCCGAGTTTCCACAGCCGGCCGCCGAGGTCGAAATCGTCGAAGTAGTAGAATCCGTCGAACTTCGGGTCTTCGTCCGGGCCGGCGCCGACGATGTCTCGGCCCAGCGGGCTGAACTCGGCCTCGTATCCCAGCGGCGCGCCGCCGCACGCCCGGCGTTCTTTTATCCTTTCGACGTACGGCGCCAGCCGGTCGCGGCCGTAAAGTTCGTCGGCGATGAACATCGCCGCTACGGCGTAGTCGACGTACTCCAACGCGGCGTCGTAGGCGGCGACCCCCAAGGATTCCATTACCTCGCCGATGGTCCCGAGGTTGTCGGCCACGTATTGCAGCGCGGCCAACGCCGAGACGGCGCGTTCGTAATACTTGTCGGTGACGCGGACGGCGCCGCGGAAGTCGCGGCGCACTCGTTCCTCGAGCTGGTTGAATATTATCGTCTTCACGATGAGCCGGAGGTAATGCGGGGCGTACTTTACGGCGTCCCGCTCCTTCGCCAACCATTTGAGCGAAGGGAAGCCCGATTCCTCCAGGCGGTGTTTGACGGCGAGCGCCGGCAGGCCCGGGTGGTCGAAGTGCTCGCGGACCAGGTCCTCCACCGCCTCGCCAAGGAGCTCTTCCCGCGCGAGGACCTCCAAGTCACGGAGCTGGTTTGGCGCGCGGATCCCGGCGGCGAGTTCCTTCTCGATGCGGCTTTTGATGAATTCCGCCAGGCGGTCGGCGACCTGAACGTCCGTGGGCGGCTGCGCCACCAGGAGCTCCGGGCCCGCGACGTAAACCAAGGCCTCTTTCAGCCCCTCCGCCGTCCTGACTTCCACCTTGTGCCTAAGGTACAATTTACCCTCGCCCTCGTATTGGTCGATTTGCGCGAGGGCTTTCGGGCTTATGCCGGCGACGAGCATGCCTTCGACTTGCGAGCCGCGGTGGGGGACGACGTACGGGAAGGACTCGAGCGAAGTTACGATGCGATAGCCGTCCAGCACCGCGGGCGTCGGCCTCGGCCGCTCGCCGGTTATCACGCGGTAGACGAACTGGTCCGCCAAGGTCCCGTATACGAACACGCGGACCCCGTTCGCGGCGCCGCCAGCCCCCCGATTGGTCGTCGGCATGTTGGTGACCCCGTCGGGCCGTCTCGGCTTAGCCGAACAGGTCGGGCATGTGCGTTTTGGCCTGCTCCAGCATCTCCTCGCTGGAGATGGACGTCGTCCGGCGGGCGGCGTATTGCTTCTCTACCCATTCCGCGATGGCCAAGATGCCGGGGTGCCTTTTGTCTAGCTGTTTGTCGCCCTCCAAGCCGAGGTATTGGTTGAGCCACAGCGCGACGCCCGCCACGCCCGATTTGTCGGTTACGGCGATGCCGAGCGGCCGGTCGAGTATTTTGGCGGTGTCGAAGATATTGTATATCTCTTCGTTTTTGATGACGCCGTCGGCGTGGATCCCCGCACTCGTTACGTTGAAGTTATCGCCCACGAACGGGTAATTGACCGGAACCGCCCAGCCCATCTGCCGGAAGTACGCGCCGATCTCTTTGATGACCGTCAGGTCCATGCCGTCCGTCGTGCCTTTGAGCGCGGTGTAGTCTATGCACAAGGCTTCCACCGGCGAGTTGCCGGTGCGCTCGCCTATGCCCAACAGCGAGCCGTTGGCCGCGGCGCAGCCGTAGAGCCAGGCCGCCACCGGGTTGGCGATGACGCGGTGGAAGTCGTTGTGGCCGTGGAACTCGAGCCGGTCGTGGGTGATGCCCAATTCCTTGCGCAGGTAATAGACTATCTTCGGGACGCTCCGCGGCAGCGCGGCTTCGGGCCAGGGCAGGCCGTAGCCCATGGTGTCGCACAGCCGGATCTTGATCTTCATCCCGCTCTCCTCCGAGAACTTCATGAGCCGTTCGGCGAAGGGCACCACCGTGCCCCAGAAGTCGGCCCGCGTTATGTCCTCGAAGTGGCACCGCACGGCCTTGAGGCCCGCTTCGGCCGCGGCCCCCACGACCTTCATAAAGTCCGCCAGCACCTGCGCCCGCGTTTTCTTGAACTTCATGAAGATGTGGTAGTCCGAGATCGACGTCAGGATGCCGGTCTCTTCCAGGCCGGCCTGGCGGACGAGCTCGAAGTCGGCCGGGACCGCGCGGATCCAACCCGTTATCTCCGGGTATCTATAGCCGCGTTCCTGGCATTTCCGCAGCGCTTCCCGGTCCTTTTCGGTATACAGAAAAAATTCGGCCTGGCGGATGACGCCCTTGGGGCCGCTAAGCCGGTGCTCGAGGTCGAAGATGTGCACGATGTTGTCGACGTTATAGGGGGGGCGGGCTTGCTGGCCGTCGCGGAAGGTGGTATCGGTGACCCAGATATCTTCCGCCGGCGATAGCGGCACCGTCTTGCCGTCGAAGAATACGTTCGGAATGTCGCTGTAAGGATATTGGTCCCGGTAAAGGTTGGGCTCGACAACGTCTACGAGCGGGTGCTCTTTCTTGCCTTCGGGCGGAGCCGCGGCCGCAGCCTGCATCCAGGGCGCCACCCAACCGGTGGCCTTCTTGGTCGCCATATATTCCTCCGTTTTGTAAGTTATAGAGATATTTTACGTTGCGGTTAATTTCCTCGTGGGCGGCCCCTTCCCGGATATCTCGGATATCGTAGTTTAGGACAGTCCTAACGCAACGAGATAATCGTCGGCGGCTACGCCCGGCGTATCGGCGCCGCTGCGTCGGTAGAAGTCCTCGATCGCGCCCCGTACCGGGCGGCGCTCGTACGGCGCGCCGACCATCGCGCCCTCCAGACCTTCCAACCCCGCCCGCGGGACCATCGTGAAGTCGCCCGTTATCGAGACGGCGCCGATGGCGTCCTCGACTACCTCGGCGTAGCAGCTTAAAAGGCCGCCCGGCGCCTTGTGGACGCCGTCGACGAAGCGGACGCCTTCGCGCACGCGCGTCTCGCGGGCCGCGGGTCGGCGTATCTTTCGGAATAGGAACTCGTCGGAGCGGAACCGGGCCTCGAGCTCGCACATTTTGGCGCGGAGCTCGTCGTCCAGCGGCGCCTCCTGAAGCGGCCCCAGGACCTCCGCGAACCGGCGTTTGAGCGCCGCCACCGCCTCGGCGCGCGGTACCAGCCGCCCGGTCTCCCGGCGGAGGGTGGTCAGGTTTTCCGAAAGAGATTTATAAAACTTGTCGCGGAACTTCTCGTCCGGCACCTTCAAGATTTTGGGCATCAGCTCGTAGTCAAAGTCCATAATAATGCTGCCGACGAAGGCCATGCAAGGCCCGATATCGGCGCCGCCCTCGCCCGCGATCTTGCGGCCGTCTTTCGTTACCAGGTCGTTGATGGGCCGGAACGAGACCTCCACGCCGAGGTCGCCGTAAGCCTCGATCGCCGGCTGCGAGAACTTGCGGTAGACGCGGTCAACGGTCTTGGGCACGAGAGGGTTGTCCTTGCGGAGGACGAGGTTGTAGAAAACCTGGCCGGCGTCGAGCAGGACCGCGCCGCCGCCCACCTCGCGCCGCATGACCTCCAGGCCGCGCCTTGCGCAGAAGTCGAGGTCGATGACCTCGCGCGCGTCCTGGAAGTAGCCGACGCAGGCGATGGCGGAAGCCGGGGAGACCAAGACCAGCCCCTCGCGGCCGAGGTGGCCCAGCGCGTGGAAGCAGAGCATCGACTCGAGCTTCGGCCGCAATCCTAAGTCGTAGACTTCCATCGTCACTTGATGGCCTTCCATACGAGGTCGAGGAGGTTTTCGACCTTGAGGGCGTCGCCGTCGCCGCCGCCGATGGCTTCGGCGCCGGTGCGCAGCGTAAGCTCGCACGTCGGGCAAACAGTCACGACCGTATCGGCGCCCGTCGCCGCGGCCTGCTCCGCCCGCGAGACCGCCAGCCGCCTCGAGAGGTCGGGCAACGAGGTTATGATGCCCCCGCCGCCGCCGCAGCACCGCGTCAAGTCTTTGGAGAGCGCCATCTCGACCAAGTCGACGCCGATGGCCTTGAGTATGTCGCGGGGCTCTTTCGTTATCTTGGCGCCGCGGGCGAGGTGGCACGGGTCGTGGTACGTGGCTTTGAGCTCGAGTTTGTTGACCGGGGTGTCGGCCAGCCGTTCGGCAATAAGCCGGAGGGCGTGCTTCACCGGCCGGCCGTATTCCTCCGCCAGGAACATGGTGCAGGTGGGGCAGAAAGTTATAAGCTCGACGTCCGGTATCGTCTCGTTGAACTTCTTCTTCTGGGCCTCGAACTCGTCCCAATACCCCAGGATCTTGAGCGGGTTGCCGCAGCACGTCTCCTCTATTATTTTGGTCTTTACGCCGAGCCGGTCGAGGATGCGCGTGAACATCTTGACCATGTTAGGCCGCTGGGCGTATTGGCAGCCGAGGTAGAGGAGCGCCTCGCCCTCTTGGGGTTTTACCGCCAGCTCCTCCTCGCCGTAAATGTTGCCCGTCGCGAGCACTTTGTTCACCAGGTCCTCGTGGGCCGGGAAGCGGAAGCCGGCCTTGACCAGGCTCGCCCGGGCCGCCTCCACGATGGGCGCCACCGCGATCTTCGTCTCGCAGCGCCGAGTGCAGTCCAGGCACATCGTGCAGGTGTAGAGTCTGTCTACGACGCCCTGGTCCGGCTGGAGGTCGTTTTGCAGCAGGGCGTACGACGCCATCAAGTAGCCCTTCGCGCCCGCGCCGTCCCAACCGATGTCCGCGAGGGTGGGGCACACCGACTTGCAGTAGCCGCACTGGGTGCAGGCGTTGAGCTCCATCTCCCACTTCTCGAGCGCCTCCATCCCCGGCGCGTATTTCCGGGCGCCCATTTTGTAGCGGAGGAAGTGCGCGACGTTCGGCTTGGGCCAGTCGAACATCTTGCCCGGGTTGAGGATGTTATTGGGGTCGAGGGCGCGCTTTACCTTGCGCATCGCCGCGAGCGAGTCGGCGCGCTCCTTCTTGAAGTACGGGGCCTTGGTGATCGCGACGCCGTGCTCGCCGCTCACCGTCCCGCCCAGCGCCAGGACCGCGTCGAAGACTTCCGCGTTGGCCTTCTCGGCTTTCTCCCAGATGTCGGGGTCGGTCGGGTTCATGATGAACTTGGTGTGGAGGTTGCCGTCGCCGGCGTGGCCGTAGGTCGGGATGTAGATGCCGGGGTACTTGGCCATGATGTCGTGGAACGCCTTGACGGCCTTGGGCACTTGCGACGGCGGGACCGCCATGTCGTCCGCGAACATCACCGTCACCTTGTTTTCCTCGAAGCGCGAGAGCGACGGGATCATGGCCTTGCGGCCTTTTTGGATGTCGCCGATTCTCGCCGGGTCGTCGGTGTATTCGAGTTGTACCGCGCCGGCTTTTTGACAGACTTCGGCCACCACTTCGATCTCGTCCTTGACCGCGGCCGGGTGGCCGTCCACGGCGATGAGGAGGATGGCCTCCGCCTCGGGCAGGCCGAGCTTCGTCGCCTTGTTCACGGCCCGAATGCAGATGGAGTCCATGAGCTCGAGCGAGGCCGGGATGAGCGGCTTGGCGATGATGTCCGAGACGCATTGGCCCGCCTTCTCCAGGTCGTCGAATACCGCCATCGCCATCGCCGTCTTCTTGGGGAGCGGGACGACGCGGAGGTTGATCTCCGTGATGACGCCCAGCGTTCCCTCGGAGGCGACCATCAGGCGGTCGAGTTGGTAGCCCGAGGAGTTCTTGAGGGTCCGCGTGCCGGTGTGGATGATCTCGCCGGTGGGCAATACGACCTCGCAGCCCATAAGGTAGTCGCGGGTGGCGCCGTATTTGACGGCGTTTACGCCCGAGGCGTTGTTGATGACCATGCCGCCGATGGTGGCGGCGTCGCCCGAGCCCGGCGCCGGCGGGAAGAAGAATTTATACTTTTTGAGGTAATCGTTTAATTTTTGGTATACCACGCCCGGCTCGACGACGACGTAGAAGTCCTCGACGTGGACCTCTTTTATCTTGTTCATGGCTTGCATATCGAGGACGATACCGCCGTGGATGGGAACCGGCTGGCCGCAGACGGAGGTCCCCGCGGAGCGCGGCGTCACCGGTATCTTATACCTGTTGGCGAGCTTCAGGATCTCCGACACCTCGCGCGCCGACGTGGGCCGGACGACGACCTCGGGCTCGGCCAGGTGCATGCTGGCGTCGCCGGCGTAAGCGCGGAGCTCCACGGGCGAGGTAGTGTAGCCGAGTTTGCCGACGACGGCCTCGATCCTTTTAAGTATTTCGGGGCGGGCCGTTTTTTTGCGGGCCGGTTTGGCTCGAGCCGCCCGGGCTTTGGTTTTGGGAACCATTTTCGCGCGGCCTACGGCCTTTGTCCTTCTAGCCGGGGTTTTGCGGCCCGCGGCCCGTACCCTCGTTTTGGGTGCGGCTTTAACCTTAGCTTTTTTAGGCGGGGCCTTGCGGCGGGGCGCCTTGGCTTTTATCGGTGCTTTCCTACGGGCGGGTGCTTTTTTCTTGGCCATTTTCTGCCTCCGAGCCGCGGCCGCCGTCGGGCGCGGCGTTTACGATTTTATCATCGGAATCGACATCGAACCGTTCATCAATACCAGCACGCGCGCGCCTTTGCCCTTCGCTTTCAGCGCGTCGTCGAACGCCCGCTGGAGTTTTTTATAAGGTTTAACGAACGCTTTTTTGAGCGTCTCGTCGTCGAGGTCCGTGACGCCCCACATCTCGCCCCGGACAGCTATTTCGGCCATCTTGCCGGCCTTGTGCCAGCCTAGCTTGTAGCCCTGCTCGAGTTTGGCCATCGTCTCCTGGGGCGTCGCGCAGCTCGCTAAAAGTTCCAGGAACGCCTCGTCGCCGGTGCCCATCCGGCACTTGGAGACCAGGATGAGTATGCCGCCGTCCCGCAGCGCCAGCTTGCTGTTGTCGAGCGCCTTCTGCGACTGGTAGAGGTCGATGTCCATGGGGTACGGCGCGACGCTGACCACCACGTCCGCTTCCCCGGAGACGGGCACGCAGAAGACCTCGTTCGCCGCTTCGATGGCCGCGTAGAACGAGTCGTGGATGTGGCCCGCCGTCGCGGCGTAGAGGCGGTGCTCGCCGTCCAGGACCGTCATGATGGAGAAGATCTCCTTGTCGGCAATCGTCTTCAGCGCGTCGATCATGTCCTCGTGGACCGGGTTGCCCTCCAGCGCGAGGGCCTTGGCCTCCGGCCGCAGCGCGTACTTGTGGTTTTGCTCGATGGTCGTGCGGGAGGCGATGCCGGGCAGGAAGGCCTTGCGGCCGCCGGTGTAGCCGCCGAAGTAGTGCGGCTCGACGGAGCCGATGATAACTATTTTGTGGGCCTCCACGCCGGCGCGGTTGACGTACATCTCGGTGCCGTTCTTGGAGGTGCCGATATGGACCATGTCCTCGTCGCGCTTGGCGTCGTGAATAATTATTTTGTCTTTGACGGCGTCGTAGAGGGCGCCGAAGATCTCGCGCAGCTCCTCCTCCGTCGGCGCGCGGTGGGCGCCGGTGGCGATGATGTAGGAGGCGTTGACGCCCTTCAAGTCGTCTTTGATGAGCTCCAGGACTCTCGCGGTGGGCGTGGGCCGCGTCGCGTCGTTGACGATGAAGAGGACGTCGCGCGCGTCCGCCAGGAAGGCCGCGAACGTTTTCGAATTGATGGGGTGGGCCAGCGCCGCCGCCAGGACCTTCCCCTCGTCCTTGACCTCGACCTTGTTAGGATATACCACCTCGGCGTCGTCCGGCACCTCGAGCGGTACCGTCTCCTTGCCGTAAGGGACGTCGAGTTTCATAATGCCACCTCCGCCCGTTTGCGGGCCCTCTTTATTTGCCGCTTTCCTCGGCCTTTTTCATCTCGCCTTCCATCCACGTCGCGACGGCGTCGCCTTGCAGGAGGCCGCCCTTCTCGCTTTCCCAGTCGCTCGGTTCTAACACCATGACCCAGCCGGCGCCGTAGGGGTCCTTGTTGATGAGCTTGCTTTGGCCCTCGAGGTCCTCGTTGACCTCGGCGATCTTGCCCGAGGCGGGCGACACCAGCTTGCCGACCCACTTCGACGACTGGACCTTGCCGCACGTCTCGCCCTGCGCGACCTCGTCGCCCTCGAAGGGGAGGTCGACGTAGACGACGTCGCCCGCGGCCTTTTGGAAGAAGTCGTTCATGCCGACGCGCACGCGGCCGTCGTCCTCCAGCTTCGCCCAGGCGTGCTCGCGGTGATAATACAACTCGTCCGGAAGGTCGTAATCCTTGATTTTCATGGGGAGGACCTCTCGTTGTTGATTCCCTTAGTGAAATTTTCGTTTTCTATCGCGGAGACGATTTGCTTCTTCAGTCGGGGTAAGTCTTGTTTTACGATATCCCATATGCGCTCGAGTTTTACGCCGAAGTATCCGTGGGCGATAATATCTCTCATCCCGGCGATCTTCTTCCACGGTATTTCAGGATATTTACTTTTAAAGTCGTCGTCGATATTCTTCGCGGCCTCGCCGATTATCTCCAACCTTCTCACCACGGCGTCCTGGACTAACCGGTTGGAGTAGAACCCTTCTTCCATAATCGCGTTAGTGTATTCTTCGATGGCCGATATACTATCTGCTATATCGCGCAAGTAAAGGCCGATGTTTCTTCTCTTCACAGTATCGCTACTTCCTCGTTCAGGATTTCGTCTTTTATCATAATTTTAATCGCGGCGTATTCCCCCAAGTCGACCTTTCGGCCGAGGGCTTCCTCGAGTTCTATTTTCAGGCCGGCGAAGTCAAGTAGGCTCATCCTTCGCTCTATTTCCACTAAGATGTCTATGTCGCTATCGGCCGTGGCCTCGCCCCTTACGACCGAGCCGAAGACGCCCGCCCTCACGACGCCGTATTTTTCCAATATCGGTAACGCTTTGCGTTTTATATCCTCAAGGTCCATATTTTTCCTTCACCGTCCCCCGCGGCCTTCCGGAAGAGGGCGTTCATCCCCACGCGCACGCGGCCGTCGTCCTCCAGCTTCGCCCAGGCGTGCTCGCGGTGGTAATACAACTCGTCCGGAAGGTCGTAATCCTTGATTTTCATCTCGCTCTCCCGCGCTTGGCTTTTATATGAGACGAACTATTTATTGGGCGATTCCGGCGTTAATACTCCTGCGGCAGTTGGGACAGCTCGGCGAAAGAGCACAGCGGCTGGCCCACGGTGATGTTCCTTAGGCGATAAAAATTACGCCGTCCAAACCCGCTCGAGTCCAATATTATCATATACGTTCTTCCTCTTCTCGGTATCCGCCGCCGTTCATACCTCTAAATATACCACGGAGCTCCTTCGCCGGCCGTAACGGGATTAATTTAATTTCCCCGCCGTCTATTACGACTTTGAAACGTTGGCCCGCCTTTAATTTATCCCTTAGGCCGTCGGGCACGACGATTTCGTATTTATCGTTGACTTTTATTTCCATGTCAGTTCCTCCGCGCGGGCGCCCTAATAAACGCCCGCCGACTTGGCCTTTTTATTCCGGAACGGCCCCGGCAAACGCTACCGGTATCGGCTCGCCGTGTTTCTTCAGGCTTTCGATATAAGCCGCGATCGCCTCCCGGATGTTCGCGAGCGCCTCTTCCAACGTGTCGCCCTGGGAATGACACCCGGGCAGCGACGGGCAGCTGACGACGTAGCCGCCGTCTTCTAAGTCGGGTTCGATAATTACGCGAAACTTCATAACGCGCCCTGACGGTTAATATTCCTGCGGCAGTTGGGACAGTTCGGCGAAAGAGAACACCGGGCCGTCGACGCACACGTACTTCGGTCCGACGTTGCAGCGGCCGCACATCCCCACGCCGCACTTCATCCGCATCTCGAGCGAGGTGTAGATCTGCTCCGGCTTCCAGCCCAGCTTAGCCATCACGGGCAGCGTGAATTTTATCATAACCGGGGGCCCGCATATAAGGGCTATTGCGTTATCCGGCGGTAGTTTCTCCTCCTCCACCACCGTCGGCACGAAGCCCTCGCGGCCGGTCCAGGTCGCGTCGCCCTTGTCGACGGTGAGGTGGAGCGCGAGCTCGGGCGACTTCTCCCACTCGGCCAGTTCCGGTTTGTAGAGCAGCGCCCCGGGCGAGCGGGCGCCGTAGACCACCGTCAGCTCGCCGAAATCGGCCCGGTTGGCGAGGATATATTTAATAAGAGCCCGCTGCGTCGTGAAGGCGAAGCCGCCGCCGATGACGGCGACGTTGCGGCCGCGCAGCCGCTCCAAAGGCCACGTATTGCCCAACGGGCCGCGCAGGCCGACGATTGCCCCGGGTGCTAGGCGGTGCAGCGCCCGCGTCACCTTACCCCCGGTGTTGAAGACGGTGAACATGAGGTGGTCGCCTTCGGTGGGGCTGGAGGCCATACCGATGGGCGCTTCGCCGTAGCCGTAGAGCGAGAGCTCGGCGAACTGGCCGGGCAGGTAATCCCACCGCGGGCCGTCCACGAACTTCAGATAGAAACTCTTGAGGTCCGCCGCGTCGGTCTCGACGACGACCTTCTCGAGGGTCGCCGGCTGGGGTAAAAGCGGCTTCTCGACTAGCGCGGCGTTTATCATTTCCGGTTCCATACTACTTCCGGCCCGCGACGGCCGTCACGGCCTCGCGGATGTCCACGTTGGCCGGGCAGGCGACGACGCACCGGCCGCAGCCCACGCACAGGTTCTCGCCCCAGTTTTCGTGGAAGTAGTAAAATTTATGCAGCACGCGCTGGCGGTAGCGCTGGGCCTTGCGCGCGCGCGGGTTGTGGCCTGACGCGTGCAGCGTGAAGCGCGACTGCGTGCAGGCGTCCCAGAAGCGGAGGCGCCGGCCGCGGCCGTGCTTGCCCTCGTCGGCGACGTCGAAGCAGTGGCACGACGGGCACACGAACGTGCAGGCGCCGCAGCTCACGCAGCGCGCCGCGAGCTCCTCCCACGCCGCGGCGTCGAAGTTCTTATAAAGCATGGGCCGCAACGCTTCCAACTCCCAGAGGGGCGCCATCGTATCCGCGACCTTCGCGCAGGCCGCCTTCGTTTTTTTGAGCGCCGCGTCGGACGCCTTTTCCAGCTTCGCGGCTTTCAGGAATTCCTCGCCTTTGCTAGAAGTCGCGTCCAGCAGGAGTTCGTCGCCGGATTTGTATGCCATCACGTCGGCTCCCGCGGCGTCCGCCGGGCCGCCGCCGACGGACGTGCAGAAGCACGTCGGCGCGGGCTGATGGCACGCCGAGACGATGAGGACCGTGTTGTCGCGCCGGCTGAGGTAGTGCGGGTCGCGGAAGCCGCGGCTGAGGTATACCTTGTCGACGAGCGCCAGCGCCCGGGCGTCGCACGGCCTGACGCCGAAGACGAGCCTCTTGGATTCGTCCGCGCCGACGAGGCGGCCGTCGTTGCCGTCGTACGCCAGGAAGGCCTCGAGCTGGGGCAGCGCGAGCGCTTTGGCGCTCAGCGTCGTCAGGAGATAGCCGTCGAGGTCGACGGCGCCGCCCTCGTAGGGGGCGAAGGACCAACCTTCCGGGGCGCGGGCCGGCGCGAGGACGTCGTAGCCGGCGGCCCTAGCGGCCTCCAGGAACCGGGGCAATTCGCTTCTTTTCACCTTTCCGGCGGCCATTTACAAAAAACCCTCGTTCGAGTCGTCGGGTTTGTACGTCGCGAGCGGCGGCGCTTCCTCCGGGTTGACGCCGGCGACGTAGCCGAACTTTTCTTTTACGTCCTTGACCAGCTTTTCGGACAGGACCCGCAGCGGTATATCCATCGGACAGGCGCGCTCGCATTCGCCGCACTCGACGCACCGGCCCGCGGTGTGGAAGACGCGGACGAGGTGGAACGCGATTAAGTCTTCCTCGGCCGTGGCCGGGCCGATCCAGGCCGGGTTGCGCTGTTCGGCAAAGCACTCCTCGCAGTAGCAGGCCGGGCAGACCTGGCGGCAAGCGTAGCAGCGGATGCAGCGGCCCAACTCCTCGACCACCCAGGCCCAGCGCTCGTCACTTCCGCGCGCCTCGTGTTCGCGGACGCGCGCGTACGGGTCATCGGCCGCGGGCGCCGCCTTCTCGCCCAAAACGACGTCGGCCAGCGGCGGCTCGAGGCGCGTACAGGCGGCGCAACTCGCGTCGACGTAATCGCCCAGGGGGAGACTTTCCTCGCCGCCGTCGGTCGTCGCGACGACGACCTCGTCGCCGTCGACGTCGGCGCCTTCGACCCGGTACGCGCCGACGGCCGTGAGGACTTTATTCCGGTCAACCATGGGCGCGCAGTTGACTCCTATAATATATACGTCTCCCGGGCCGAACTGGTTCTCCTGGATGTACGTCACGAGGGCCCGGGCGTCGCAAGGCTTCGCGACGACGGCGACCTTCCGCGCCTTCGCGGCGTCGAAGTCGCGCCGCTTGCGCCGGTCGCGGATATATTCCAGCACGTAACGCGCCAACCCCGGCGTGCAGTAGCGGTTCCAAATCAACTTGTCCGCGTCGGCCGCGTCCTCGACCAGGGCCGGCCGGGCGGTGAGGGGCAACGTCCCCGCCGCGAAACCAACTACGACCTCGGCCTCGCCCGACGCCAAAAGTTCGCGCGCTTTGGCGCGTATTTCGTCTTCGACGGCCATATTAAATCCGATTACAACCTTTTGACTTGCCGCCGGACATCGTCGAGCGCTGTCCGCGGGTCCTGCGACTGGACCATAGCCCAGAGTTTTTTAAGGTCGTCGCACGCGTACGCGTCGCAATGCGCGCAGTTGGGAATTACCCTCTCGCGGCAGCAGTCCTTTACTCGGCACTGCGCGCACCAGGTGAAGAGCCGCTTTGCGGTCTGCGTGCAGCTGTAGCAAATTACATCTTCCGGCGTGAGCGGTTCCTCCGGCGTCGACCATTCCGCGGCCGCCTTCGCGAGCAACTCCTCGTCGCCGGTTTGGGTCCCGACGTAGGCCGGGCACGCCGCGCAGTCTATGCCGCAGAACGCGATCAGCTTTTCCTCGGCCATTACGACCCCTTGAGCATCCGGCGGATTTCCTCCAGCGTCGTCTTGGCGTCGACCGACATCGACCACGGCTTCTCGAGTTCGGCGCAGGGGAATTCGTCGCAGTGGCCGCAGTTTTCGACGCCCCGCTCCAGCGCGCACTCCCTTACGGTGCATTCCAAACAAAACTTTGAGGCGCGTTTATCCTCGTAGATGCAGCCGTCGCACAAGAGGTCGTCCGCCTCGAGCGTATGGTCGTCGGAGGACCACTCCACGGCGGTTTTGGCGAGCAGCTCCTCGTCGTCGGCCTGCGTCGCCTTGAACGCCGGACACTCCGAACAGAGAATTCCGCAGAAAGCCATTAACTTGTCGTTCCGCATATGATATATTCCTTTCGCAGGAGGTTTGTTTTATGACTCGCGAAGAAACGCTGGCCGCGGTTATCGCTAAGCTCAAGCGTTTGCGGATTAGCGATTTGAAGATTATATTCGCCCTCGTCAGCGAATGGGACTCGTGGCGCGCGACTTTCGAGACGCTGGCGGACGAGGACCTCATGGCCCAAATAGGCGACCCGGATGCGGCGATAGTCCCCGCGGCAAAGGTCGCCGCCGCCCTTGACGACGAGGCGAAACTCCGAGAGCTGCTGGCGCCGGCGGTCAAATGACGTACGCCGTCGTCTTCCGCAAGGCCGCGCGTAGTCGTGCGGCTATAGGCGCCCGCCGCGATATTTATAAGTAACCCCTTAGCCATAATTTTTAACCATCCGCTTAGCCGGCCCGAGCTTTCTAACGCGGTCCACGACCGTTTTGACTACCTCGGCGTATTTGCCGCCCTCGCTGGCTGAGACCCACGAGAAGTTAAGCCGTCCCGGCTCGAGGCCGAAGTACTCGACGAAATCTTTGAGGAGCGTGAAGCGGCGCCGCGCGGCGTAGTTGCCGGCGATGTAGTGGCAGTCGCCCGGGTGGCACCCCGATACCAGCACGCCGTCCCAGCCTTCCATCAAGGCGCGTATCAAGTATAACGGATTGACGCGAGCCGAGCACGGGACCTTGATTACGCGCACGTTGGGCGGATACTGCAGCCGCGAGACCCCTGCCAGGTCCGCGCCGGCGTAGCTGCACCACGTGCATAAGAACGCGAGGATCTTAGGTTCCCAGTTGCTGTCGTCGGCCATATCTCACGTCGGGTTGAAACCCGACGTTTACGCTCCGCACCCGAGGCTCCGGCGGTTAAAACCGCCGGTTTCGGCCTTACCGTTTACGCTCCGCACCCGAGGCTCCGGCGGTTAAAACCGCCGGTTTCGTTCTTTACGTTAACGCTCCGCCGCTGAGGCTCCGGCGGCTGAAACCGCCGGTTTCGTTCTTTACGTTAACGCTCCGCCGCTGAGGCTCCGTTTCCCGTCGGGTTGAAACCCGACGTTAACGAACCGCCGGTTTCGCTTTAAAGGGCCGTGATGGCGTCGAGCAGTTGTTCGTGCGTCACGCCGGCGATATCCACCGCAGCGGACCAGCAGGCCGCGGCGCACGAGCCGCACCCCTTGCACAGGCCGGCGTTGACCTCCGCCGCCATCTTCTCCTTGTTCACTTCGATGGCGCCGTAGGGGCATACGGCCTCGCACGTCCCGCACCCGATGCAGCGCCGCTCGTTCACGACGGCGACGCGGCCTTCCGCCTTTATCGTCGGCTTCGCGAGGATAGTCGCCGCTCGAGCCGCGGCCGCCTGCGCCTGCGCGATCGATTCCTCGATCGTCTTGGGCGCGTGGGCCAGGCCGCAGACGAAGACGCCCTCGGTTGCGAAGTCCACCGGCCGGAGCTTCATGTGGGCCTCGAGGAAGAAGCCGTCCGCGGTGAGCGGGACCTTGAGCATCCCCGCCAACGCCTTGTTGGCCGCGGCGTCGGGCCACGTCCCCTGCGCCAGCGCGACCAGGTCCGCTTCGATTTCTACGTCCTCGCCCAGTATAATGTCGTACCACTTGACCTTTACTTTATCGCCGGCGGGCGTTACGGCCGGTTTGTTCTCCGGCTCGAAGCGGGCGAAGAAGACGCCCTTCTCCCGGGCGTCGCGGTAATAATCCTCCGCGCGGCCGTACGTCCTCATATCCCTATATAATATGTATACGTTCGCTTCGGGATTTAGCTCTTTTAATTTAAGGGCGTTCTTGACGGCCTCGGTGCAGCAGACCCGCGAGCAATAGGGGTGTTCGTCGTCGCGGGAGCCGACGCACTGGACCATGACGACGTCCGCGGCGCCGTAGGGGACTTGCCCTTCCGCCAGCGCCTCCTCCATCTCGCGCTGCGAGACGACGCGGTCGCTCGAGCCGTAGCCGTATTCGTCGTGCTCGGCCATCCGCGCGCCCGTCGCGACGACGACGGCGCCGTGCTCGAGCTCGTGCTCGCCCTCTTCATCCGCGACGACGGAGACGTAGCTGCCGACGAAGCCCGATATCGACTTGAGCGTAGCGCCCGTAAACAACTTTATCTTCTCGTGGCCTTTAACCCTGGCGACCAGCTCAGCGAGGAACGGCTTTACCTCAGCGCCGTTCGGCAGGTATTTGACGTGGTGGAGGTGGCCGCCGAGCTCCTCTTCCTTCTCCACCAGGTACGTCTCGAAGCCCTGGTCGGCGAGGCCGAGGGCCGCGGTCATGCCGGCGGCGCCGCCGCCTACTACGAGCGCCGTCTGCGTAACCGGCAGCTCGATGTCGGTCAGCGGCGCGAGGTTGACGGCCCGGGCGACGGCCATACGGACGAGCTCCTTGGCCTTGGCCGTGGCCTCCGCCGGCTGCTTCATGTGGACCCACGAGCAGTGCTCGCGGATGTTGGCCATCTCGAAGAGGTAGGGGTTGAGGCCGGCGTCGCGCAGCGTGGCGCGGAAGAGCGGCTCGTGGGTGCGGGGCGTGCACGCGGCGACGACGACGCGGTTCAGGTTGTGCTCGGCGATTTTTTCGGTGATGAGCTTCTGCGTGTCCTCCGAGCAGGTGAAGAGGTTGCGTTCGGCGTAGGCGACCCAGGGCAACGTCCCGGCGTACTCCACTACCGACGGGACGTCGACGACGCCGCCGATGTTGATGCCGCAATGGCAGATGAAGACGCCGACGCGCGGCGGTTCGCCGGCGATGCCGCGTTCGGGCGGGAATTCCACCTCGACCGTTTGGGCCCACCGCCCCGGCGCCGCGACGGCCTCGGCCCGGGCCGCCGCCGCGGAGGCCTGCGTCACCGACTCGGGGATGTCCTTGGGCCCGGCCACGACCCCGGCGACGAAGACGCCCGGCCGCGACGTGTCGGTGGGGGCGAAGGGGGGCGAGGCGACGAAGTTATATTTATCGACCTCCAGCCCCAGGCGCTCCAGCATGGCCCGGGTATCCGAGTCGACGTCGAGGCCGACGGAGAGGACGACCAGGTCGAACTCGCCCCGGCAGAGCGCGCCGCCATCGTCCTCATATTTCAAGACGAGCTTGCCGTTCTCGCGTTCGACGCTGTCGACGCGGCTGCGGACGTAGTGGACGCCGTACTCGCGCTGGGCGCGTTCGACGTAGCGGTCGAACTCCTTGCCGAAGGACCGCATGTCCATGAAGAATATCGTCGGCTCGAGGCGGGCGTCGTGTTCCTTGGCGATGACGGCCTGCTTCGTCGCGTACATGCAGCATACGGAGGAACAATAACCTCGGTTGACGGTGGTATCCCGCGAGCCGACGCACTGCAGGAAGGCGATGGACCGCGGCGCCTCGCCGTTCTCCATCAGGATATGGCCGTCGGTGAGGCCGTCGCCGCGATTGAGGAGCTCGAACTCGGCCGACGTCAGGACGTTGGGCAAGCGGCCGTAACCCAGCGCGGTGATGCGGCGGGCGTCGAACGGCTTGAACCCGGGCGCGACGACGATGGCGGCCACCTCCAACTCGACGGTTTCGTCCTCCGCGTCGAGGTCGATGGCGTCCTTGGGGCAGACGTCCTCGCAGATGCGGCAGGCGTCCAGGCCCCGTTCCAACATGTGGAAGTGGATGCACTTATCCTCGTTGACGGCGGGGACGTTGGGCACCGCCTGTTTGATGGGGACGTAGATCGCCTTGGTCGTCGCGAGCGTTATCTCGCGGTGGAGGACTTGGCGGCCGAGCACGTCGCGGGCCTTTATCTCGCCGGTGGGGCAAATGTTATAGCAGGCGCCGCAGGCGATGCAGGCTTCGGCCTCCTTCTCGAAGGGCGGCGTGACGACGCGGCCGCCGCCGCGGCCGGCGAAGCCGATGGCGCGGGCCTGGACGCGGTCCTGGCACATCCGCGTGCACAGGCCGCACATAATGCACCGGCCTTCGTCGTAGCCGAAACGCGGGTTGGCTTTATCTACGCCGTATTCGTCGGCCAGCGCGTCGAGGACCTCGACCCCCGGCTCGCAGCGCGACATCAAAAGCTCGACGTTGAGTTTGCGGACGCTGCGCACGTCGGCGTCGTCGGTGACGACGACGAGGCCGTCCCACACGGGGTAGTTGCAGGCCGTGACGTAGCGCTCCCACGTCCCCTCGGCGTTCTGGGCCTTGACCGAGCAGACGCGGCAGGAGGCATACGGCTCGAGGTAGTCGCAATGGCAGAGGGTGGGGATATGGACCTTTAACCCTTCGGCCGCCCGGAGGACGGTGGTCCCCTCTTCCACGTCGAGCTCGCGACCGTCTATTTTTATCTTGACCATCGTGTTAGGTTGCTTGGGGCGCCTATCGCCTCACGACCGCGTCGAAATTACACACGTCGTAGCAGGTGTTGCATTTGATGCACGTCGCGGCGTCTATGACGTGCGCCTCTTTCTTCTCGCCGGCGATGCACCCCTCGGGGCAATTCAACACGCAAAGCGTGCAGCCCGTGCATTTCTGGGGGTCGATGGAATAAGTGATGAGCGCCTTGCACACGCCGCCCGGGCACTTCTTGTCGCGGATGTGGGCCTCGTACTCTTCGCGGAAATATTTGATGGTGGAGAGGAGCGGGTTGGGGGCGGTCTGGCCGAGGCCGCACAAGGAGCTGCGCTGGACGCCGAGGCCTATTTCCTCCAAGAGCTCGATGTCGCCCTCTTGCCCTTCGCCTCGGGTGATGCGGGTCAGGACGTCGGCCATGACGCGGACGCCCTCGCGGCAGGGGGTGCATTTCCCGCACGATTCCTCGCCCAGGAAATTGAGGAAGTAACGGGCGACGTCCACCATGCAGGTATCCTCGTCCATTACTATCATGCCGCCGGAGCCCATCATGGAGCCCACCTTGGTCAGCTCGTCGAAGTCCACCGGCATGTCCAACAGCGATTCGGGGATGCAGCCGCCGGAGGGGCCGCCGGTCTGGACGCCTTTGAACTTCCGGTCCTTGGTAATGCCGCCGCCGATGTCGAAGACGATCTCGCGCAGCGTTATGCCCATAGGCACTTCGACCAGGCCGGTGTTTTTCACGTTGCCGACCAGCGAGAAGACCTTGGTCCCTTTGCTGCCCTCGGTCCCGATGGAGGCGAACCAATCCGCGCCGCGGTTTAATATTATGGGGACGTTGGCCCAGGTCTCGACGTTGTTTAAGACCGTCGGCTTGCCCCACAGCCCCACCTCCACCGTGTGGATATACTTGGACCGGGGGTCGCCGCGCTTCCCCTCGAGGGAGGCCATGAGGGCGGTGGACTCGCCGCATACGAACGCCCCGCCCCCCCGGTTGATCTTGAGGTCGAAGTTCAGCTCGGAGCCCAAAATTTTCTCGCCCAGCAGGCCGCGGCCGCGGAGGGTCTCCACGGCCATCCCCAGGAGGCGGACGGCGCCCGGATATTCCTGGCGGACGTAGACGTAGCCGGCCTCCACGTTGCCGACGGCGTAGGCGCCGATGAGCATACCCTCGAGGACGATGTAGGGGTTGCCCTCCAGGATGGACCGGTCCATATAGGCGCCGGGGTCGCCCTCGTCCGCGTTGCAGACGACGTATTTTACGTCGCCCTTGACCTTACGGGCGGAGGCCCATTTGCGGCCGGTCGGGAAGCCGCCGCCGCCCCGGCCGCGGAGGCCGGATTTTTTTATCTCGTCGACGACCTCGTCCGGCGTCATCTCGAAGAGGGCTTTGGCCAGGGCCGCGAAGCCGCCGAAGGCCAGGTAATCTTCGAGGGAGGCCGGGTCGAGGAGGCCGTTGCCGCCGAGGACGACGCGCTGCTGGTGGGCGTAGAACGGGATCTCTTCCTCGGATAGAGCTCGCTTCTTGGTCGCCGGGTCGCGGTAGAGGAGTTTATCTATGACCTCGCCGCCCACGACCGTCGTTTCGAT
>CAZLXP010000025.1:0-28380 GCA_964563535.1 uncultured bacterium
CGATGCGGCCGCGCGGGATGCCGCCCACGCCGAGGGCGGCGTCGAGGCTGAGACAACCCGTCGAGACCACGTCGACTTCCGCCCGCGATTTTTCGTCGCCGACGCGCATCAGGACCGTCTCGCCGTATTTTTTCTTTATGCCGTCGACGGCGTGTTGGAGGGAAGTGCCCCTGTCTTCATTCTCGATGACCATATATTCTCCCCGGGAAAAAGCGTAGAAATTTTTTCTCCGTCAATATACTAACATAAAAAGCGCCATACGAAAAATTGTTTAATCGCCGCCGAGGGGCCAGCACGCTACCTCCTCGTATCTCGAGCCCTCGGCCGTAAGCGTCGATTTGATTAGGGCGACGGCTACGACGCGCGCCGCCGGTGCGCCGTATCCCAGGAGTTGTTCGATTTTACGGGCGGCCGTGGGCGCCGCGGCGCGCGGGTCCTTGACGCGGCCTATCGTCAAGTGGGGTTTGAAGGGCCGGTTTTCGGCGGCGAAGCCCAGCGGCTGGAGCGCCCGTTCCACGGCGCGGGCGAGGGCGGCGGCTTCCTCCGCGCCCTCGCCTAAGCCCACCCATACGACGCGGGGGGCGCGGGCATTCGGGAAGCAGCCGCCGCCCGACAGCGACAGCGCGAACGGCTCGGCCGCGGCCGCGACGGCGACGAGGGCTTCTTTCAGCCGCGGCACCATTTCTTCGTCTACGTCGCCGAGGAATTTCAACGTCAGGTGAACGCTTTCCGCGGGGACCCATCGCACGCCGCCTCGTCGCCCTCGCTCGCAGACGCCGGCCAGCGACGCGCGGTGGCTCGGGGGAAGCTCGAGCGCCACGAATAGCCTCACCGCTTCTCTCCTTTTTCGCGCAAACGCAGCCTCAGTACGTCGAGGGCATGCTGCGACGCGCGCAGCCGGACCCAGGCGCGGCCGCCGCCGAAGATACGCCTTTCGCTGCGGGTCCCGCTTTCCTCCGCCAGCGCGAAGCACACCGTCCCGACCGGTTTCTCGGCCGTGCCGCCCGTCGGGCCCGCGACGCCGGTTACGGCGAGGCCGTAGGTAGCGGCGAACCGTTCCCGCGCGCCGGCCGCCATCTCGCGCGCCGTCTCCTCGCTCACGGCGCCGTGCGCCGCTAACGTCGATTCGGCCACGCCCAGGAAGGTTTTCTTCGCTTCGTTGGAATACGATATGACGCCGCCGAGGAACCACGCCGACGCCCCGGCGACGTCCGTGACGCGCTTGGCTATCAGGCCCGCGGTGCAGGACTCGGCGAGGGCAAGGGTTTCCCCGCGCGCGCGCAGCATTTCCCCCACGACCTGCTCGAGCGCGGCGCCGTCTTCGCCGAAGATATGGTCGCCCAGCCGCCGGCGAACGGCGTCAACGAGGGCCCCGGCGCGTTGGCGGAACGTCTCCTCGTCCGGCGCCGCGCCCCATACGCGGAGGTCGACCTGCGCCGTTTGCGGCAGATACGCGAGGTGAACCGCCGGCGGGACCTCGACGTCGGCCAGCCTTTCCGCCACCGCCGATTCCGGCAAGCCGGTGGCGTGGAGTTGCTTTTCATAGACCCGTTCGCCGGCATAACCCTTCTTCTCCCACAGCGGGACGAGGCCGTGTTCGAATATATACTCCATCTCGGCCGGTACGCCGGGCAGGAGGCACAGGAGGAAATCGGCTTCTTCGATGACGATGCCGGGGGCGGTGCCCAGCGGGTTGGCCAGGACGTACGAGCCGGCGGGAACGCGCGCTTGCCCCACGTTGACGGCGGGCATCTTCAGGCCGCGCCGCGCGAAGCGGCGCTCGATCTCTCTCAGCGTCGGTTGGTGGAGGACGAGCTCGAGGCCCAGGTGCTTAGCGACGACGGCGAGGGTGCGGTCGTCCGGGGTCGGCCCCAGGCCGCCGGTCGTAATGGCCAGCGGCGTCAGCGCCCGCGCTTCGTCGACCGCGGCGACGATATCGGCGTCGACGTCCCCCACGACGATTTGGCGGCGGGTACCGATGCCGAGGGCGGCCAGCCGCTGCGACAAGTATGCGGCGTTGTTGTTGACCGTCTTTCCGAGCAACAGCTCGTCGCCGACGGCTATTATAGTCGCGTCCACAACCTCACCTCGGACCTCAGCGCAATTCGAACCTCGGCGGCGGCGGCCGGTAGTAAGCCCTCAACGCCGCGTTCTTGGCCGCGAACGTTTTTCGTTCTTCGTCGCTTTTGGTGCTCCGGAAGGCCCACGCCAGCGAAAGCTTCGGCGCCTCGACGTCGATATAGTCCAGGTAGATGTCGCCGTTGCCGAGCGGGTATAATTGAAATTCGTATTGGCAATCTTTTGAGCAGTCGAAGGCCACCGACGCCCGGCCGTACGAGCTGCTCGAGGGCAGGTCGCCCGGTAATACCCGGCGGACGGCGACCGCGGCCGGCGGCCCCGACGCCGGGCATTCGACGACCACGAGTTCCGCGGCGGGCGCGAAAGGATGCTCCGGCTCGCATACCGCCATCCGGTAGTTGACCTTTACGACTCCCGGCGGCCAGTAATACGGCCCGGCGCGCGCCATCGTCCCCAACAACCCTTGCTCGGCGCTGCAGTATAACGTCCGGCGGTTGCGGGCCCGCTCGTCGAAGACCGGGACGCCGACGTTGTGGTCTAACTCGTTCTCCTCGAGCGTTCGAAAGGTCCACTCGAAGGCCTTCTCCGCCGGGATTACGGGCGTCACCCCCCGCCGCAATAGGACGTAGTCGCCGTCGGCGTAAACGCATCCGTATCGCTCGTCTCTCAATAATTTAACGAGTTTTATCCGTTTGCGGTGCTCCGACACTAAGGGCGGCGTCGTCCAGGGTTCGCAGAGGCGGGCCGTGCACGCGATTATTTCCCGGGGCAACAACTCGCTCACGTAGCGGAACTTATGGGGAAGCAGGTAAATCCGCCACCGCTCCGAGAACCGCGGCAAGAGGAACATGGACGCGGCGAGAGAGCCGTCTCGGGAGACGAAGCGCGCGACGCCGGGGAACCGGCGGGCCCACCGCTCGGTGGTGCGCCACGACGGGTTATACCCCCACCCCAGCGGCCCGAAGGCCCAGGCCGAAGCGACGCCCGCGAGGATCAAATACGCCGTCGCCGCGCCGCGGGCCCAGCGGCCTACCGAAGGCCGCCGGCCAACCTTCCTCTCGACCCGGCCCCACGCCCGTATCGCGAAATAGGCCAAGAACGGTAACAGCGACATCGTATACTGGTATTGAATGCCGTAATGGCTCGGCACCCGCGAGAATAGCGCGTACGTTACGGGGGTGACGTATGCCAGCCATCCCCACCCGGGGGCCGCCGGCAGGAACGCCCATGGCGTCAGCATATGTAGCAGGTATGCGGGGCGGGCCGGCTTAGCCGCCCGCTCCAGGAATACCGCCGGGTGACGGGCGGCGTATTTCAGTAGGTCGACCGGCGTGCCGGCGACGCCGAAGGTATGGAGGATGGGATTCGAGGCGAGGTCGTTCACGTCCATAAGTTGCGGGTATACGACGTACGTGGCCGCTAAGAAGTAAACGGCCGCGAACGACGCGATGAGCAACCCCCGTCGTACGTGCTTCAACCCCAAGGCTATAAATAAACCGGCGGCGCACACGTATAACGCCAGTTCTTCCAACAGCAGCGTCGTAAAGAAGAAGCATAAAAGGCCGAGCCGCGGCCTGCCGGCCTCCATTCCCCAAAACGCCCACAGCACGAGAGCGGGCGCCAGCGTGCGCGGGTGGAAATCGTATAGCGCTACCCATTGCGTGGAGGCGAAGAGTAAGGGGGACAACGCGAACGCCAACGCCAGATAACGGGAGGTCGTGTGGCGGCGGGCGATGAGGTAGGCGGGTAGGCCCGCGGAGGCCAAGGCCAACGCCTGGATGACGATAAGCGTAAGCGGGGACGGGAATAATAACGACAGCGGCGATAGCAGTTGATTTACCAATGCTACGTGGTTGAGGTGCGACCGGGCGAAGAGGACCGTTTGGTATAGGAAGCCGCCGCGGCCGCCGGCCCAGAAGACGTGGTGTTCTATCCCGAGGTCGACGGCCGGCGCCCAGAAAGAGTCGAACTTTTTTACGGCGAGGTATATGAAGACGATGGCGAACGACGTCATGGCCGCGCCCAGCAATACCGCCGCCCGGGCGCCGCTCCGGTCCGGCGCCGCGGGAGGTTTGAGCCGCGGCGCGAGCCACGCCAACGCCCCGCCCGCCAACGCCGCGGCCGCGACGACCGCCAGTTGGGTCAATATGTCGGCTATCGCCGGCGACAACGTTCCTCCTTAGGTGAAGATGTTTTCCAAAAGCCCCGTCGCCCGGGCGAGCACCCGAGCCGCCTGGAGAATCAGATTCGCGTATAAGGCCGCGACGACGTCGTCTGCCATTATACCCCACCCCGCCGGCAGGCGCTGCGACCGTCCGGCCGGGTACGGTTTCAGCACGTCGAGGGCCCGGAATAGTACGAACGCCGAGACGGCGTACGCCGGCGTTTTCGGCAAGAAAGCGACCGCGACGAAGTACCCCGCGAACTCGTCGACGCATACCCGGCGCGGGTCTTTCTCGCCCCACATCTTCTCGGCCGCGCCGCCGGCCCAGACGCCGGCCGCGGCCGCGGCGGCCGCGATTATTATAACCCAATAATCGGCCGGGACCAGCCACCAATATACGGCCAGCGCCCCGAGGGTCCCCACCGTCCCGGGGGCGAGGGGCGAATAGCCCAGATATGCTACCGAAGCGACGAACGCCGCGAGCTTGCGCTCGAGTTTTCCCGCCATAATTTACCTAGCGGACGAAGACATCCGCTACCACCTGCCGATTTTTCCAAAGGTACCAGAGGCCGGTGGCCAGCGTCAATACGACCGCGACCCACAACGTGAGGGCAATCGCGCCGTCGGCCAACGGGTCCAGCGCGCCCGGCCACTTTTCGGCCAGCCAGTGCGTCGCGACCGAGTGGCCCAATATCCCCGCGATGGCCGCCATCTGGAACGCCGTCTTCCATTTGGCCAGCGTAGTGGGGTAGATGTAAATACCCCTCGCGCCGGCTAAGGCGCGGAAGCCCGTTATTACCAGCTCGCGCGCAACGACCGCGAGGACCATCCACAACGGGACGACGTCCAGGTTGGCGAAGCTCACCAGGGCCGTAACGACGACGACTTTGTCGGCCAGCGGGTCCATAATTTTCCCGAAGTCGGTTACGGCGTCGAACCGCCGGGCGAGGTAACCGTCGAGGACGTCGGTGGCGACGGCCCCCAGGAAAATGAATAGCGCCACCACGTGGTGGGCGGGCGAGTTCGACAGCAAGAAAACTAAAAAGACGGGCGCCGATAGGATCCTAAGCAAAGTGAGGACGTTGGGCCAATTAAGCACGGCGCCCCCCCTCGGCGACGCGGGCGACGAGCTCGTAACCTTGCCACCCCTCGAGCTGCGCGCGCACGAATTGCCCCGCCGTCAGGCCGGCGGCGTTCCGGAGAAGCGTGACCGGGTCTCCCTCCGGCCCTTGAAAATACGTACGCCCTACGGCGCAGCCGTCCGTCGTTACGCGGTCCACGAGCACGTCGAATGACCGACCCCGGAGCTCGCGGTAGCGGGCGGCGACGACGTCTTGCTGGCGGAGCATCAGCTCTTCGCGTCGCGCCGCCGCGGCCTCGGGCGAAGGCCGGGCGGCCAGGGCGGCCGCGGGGGTCCCCTCCTCGGGCGAGAACGCGAAGACGCCCACGTGGTCGAGACGGGCGGCCGCGAGGAAGTCGGCGAGCAATTCGACGTCGGCCGCCGTCTCGCCGGGGAATCCTACCACGAAGCTCGTCCTGAACGCCGCGCCCGGAACCGACGCGCGTACGTGCTCGAGCCGCGCCAGCGTCTCCTCGGGCGACCACGCGGGCCGGCCCATGGCCTCCAGGAGGTGCGGCGCGACGTGTTGCAGCGGAACGTCGAAATAATTCACCACGGCGTCGAGTTCGGCGAAGGCGGCGAGCAACCCTTCGGTCAAACGGGCCGGATGTAAGTAGAGGACCCGCAGCCACGGGACGCCGGCGCCGGCGAGGCGCCGAAGCAGCGCCGCCAGGTCCGGCGCGCCCGCGAGTTCTCCGCCGTAGCGGCTGGTGTCCTGGGCCAGCAGGACCAGTTCGACTACGCCCCGGCTTGCGGCGACGGCCGCCTCGCGGACTACGTCCTCCGCGTCGCGCGAGCGGTAGGGGCCGCGGAGGCGGGGTATAGTGCAGAAGGTGCAGGGGTGGTCGCAGCCCTCGGCGATCTTGAGGAAGGATACGTGCGCCGCCGTAAGGCGGGGCCGCTCGGCGATGCCGGCTAACGGCGGCCGGGGCGAGCCGACGCGTACCACCCGCCGGCCCGACCTGGCTTGCCGCACGGCCTCGGCCAGGTCGCGGTCCGCCCCCACCCCCAGGATGACGTCGGCGCGTTCGAATTCCTCGGCCAGTTGTTCGGCCGCCAGTTGCGGAAAACAGCCGGTCACGGCCAGGGTCGCGCCCGCCTTTATGCGGCCCGCCACCTCCGTTAAAACCTCCCGCCCTTCGTCGCGGGCCGGGCCGATAAAGGCGCACGTGTTTACGAGCACCACGTCCGCGGTTTCTTCGTCGAACGTGAGGGCGTAGCCTTCGCGCAGCAGCGCGCCGACGGCTACTTCCGCGTCGACCAGGTTCTTAGAACACCCGAGGCTTATAACGGCTAACGTACGGGTCACGGTTGGTAGGGGCCGCCCACGTCCACGACCTCGACTCCCGGCGGCACCTCGAACGAGAAACGGCTCGCCGGCAGGCCTAAGTTAAACCTGTAATCGGAAAGCCGGTACGAGGTGGCGTTGCCCGCGGCGTCGTAGAAGTCGGCGCGGGCCGCGACCAGCTGGCGGCGGTCTATCCACATCCGGATCTGCCGGAACGGCGCGGCGTCCGTTTTCGCGTCGAGGTGCAGTTCGTACGTCCGGCCGCCGGTCTCGGCGGCGAGCGTCACGTCGTAATCGCTCCCCAGGGCGTCGAGGGTCTGCGGCAAGTTGACCAGAAAGGAAGCGCCCGGGCCGGCGTACCGGGTGACCTGGTCGCCGCCGGCGACGTAGGCGTACATAAACTCGCCGTCGAAGACGACGGTCTGGGCCACCGGTTCCGAAAACTCGACGCGCAAGAGGTTCGGCTGCCGAGCGTAAAGCACGCCCGAGCTCGAGGAAGTCTCTCCCAGGAAGGGCGAGGAAGTCGTCACGGCGACGTCGGCGCGGAAGTCGCCCAGGGCCTCGTACCGTCGGGTTACGCGGGCGAGCAGTTCCTCGGCGCTTAGGGACGGCGATTTGTCGTAAGGCCAAACCGCCGCGGTCGGAGCCGCGGCGCACGCGACGAACCAACATAGGACCGCTGGCTTAAATGAGGCTTTCGTCGCCGCCTCCCGCGCGCATGTCTCCCAGTTGCTCCAAAGATTTGACCAGGACCTTGCGTCCCTTGGGGCCCTCGTCCGGCCCCACGATGCCGCGGCGCTCCATGAGGTCGATCAAGCGCCCGGCGCGCGCGAAGCCGATGCGGAAGCGACGCTGCAGCATGGAGACCGACGCCTTTTTTTGCGAGATGACGAGGGTCACCGCTTCGTCGAAGAGTTCGTCCTCTTGGCCGACGTAGGCCTCGAAAGGGGTTTCCGCTTCTTCCGCGACCTCTTGCACCGACGCGAGCCCTTCGGGGGGAGATTGCGACGCCCAGAAGGCCACCACCCGCGCGACCTCGGCTTCGCCGACGTAAGCGCCTTGTACGCGCTCCGGCTCGGGCGCCCCCGTAGGCAGGAACAGCATGTCGCCTTCGGGGAGGAGGTGCTGCGCCCCCGCCCGGTCGAGGATGGTGCGGGAGTCGACCTGGGACGAGACGCTGAAGGCGATGCGGCTCGGGAAGTTGGCTTTGATAACGCCGGTGATGACGTCGACGGAAGGCCGCTGCGTCGCGACGACGAGGTGGATGCCGACGGCCCGCGCCATTTGCGCCAGCCGGACCAGCTGGTCCTCGACCTTGCGCGCCCGTTCGCGGACCATGAGGTCGTTCAGCTCGTCGACGACGACGACGACGTACGGCAGCGGCCGGCCCTCTTCCTCGTCGGTGCCCGGCTCGATTCTGCTCGCCAGTTGCCGCAAGCCCTCGTCGGTGGCGAAGAGGTTGTTGTACGCTTCTATATTCCGCGCCCCCACCGCGGCCAGGAGTTTGTAGCGCGCCTCCATGCGCCGCACCACGGCCTTGAGCGCTTTTACCGCGTCTTCGATCTCGGTGAACAGTACCTTATCGTACCGTTTATGCGGTATGTCTTTGAATACCGAGAGGTCGACCTTCTTGGGGTCGATGATGATGAATTGGACCTCGTCGGGCGTGGCGGTCATCAACAGCGACGTTACGACGGCGTTCAAAAAGATGCTTTTGCCGGAACCGGTGGCGCCGGCCACGAGGAGATGGGGCATCTTCGTGAGGTCGGCGGTTACCACCTGGCCGTCGTGGCGCCGCCCCAAGGGGACCAGCAATTTGGCGCGCCGGGCCCCTTGTTTGAAGGTGGCGGCGGTCAACAGTTCGCGGAGGCCGACGCGCGAGGCCACCGGGTTGGGGACGTCCACCGCCACGGCCCCGCGGCTCGCCAGGCTCGCGACCGTTATACCGGGCACGGCCATGTTCCGGGCCAGGTCTTCTTCCAGCGATTTCATCGCGCCGAACTTTTGCCCGGCGGCGAGCTCGACTTCGAAGCGAGAGATGCGGGGGCCTACTTTTATCTCGCGGACGCGGCCTTCCACTTTATACGAGGAGAGCGCGGCCTCGAGCCGCTTCTTGCAGTCGGTGAGGTATTCCTTGGATACCTCTTCTTTGGGGGGCTCGGGCGGCGCCAAAAGGTCGAGGGGCGGCAATTTGTAGGCGCCGCGGGGGCGGGGGCGCCGGGCCGGGGCGGGGGCGGCCCGCGGCTCGGGCGGCGGCGGCGGTAGCTCGACGGCCTGTTCTTCTAACGTCTCTTCTCCGGCGGCGGCGGTCTCGATCTCTACCTCTCGGCCGTAGTATTCGGCTTCCTCCCGGCTGAAAACGGAGGACGCGCGCCGGCCGGCCCAGGCTACGGCCGCGGCCGTGGCGTTCAACAACCTCTTGGGCGAGACGCCCGCCAGCGCCCACGCGGCCGCGACGACGAAGACGACGGCGGCCAGCACCAGGCCGAATAACCTTCCGACCGCGTAGATGAGCGCGCTCCGCAGGAATAATCCCACCGCGCCGCCTTGCGCGACCGCGGCCGTGAAGGCTTCCTCGTCTTCGCCGCCCGCGGCGAGCGCCAGGAGCGCCGCGGCGAGGAATACGGCCAATAGGAAAACGATGAGCCGGAACTCCCGCGCCAGCGAAACGCCGCCGCGGAATTGGAAAAGGGCCCACAGGCCGAAAAAAAGCGGGAGCGTGAACGCCGCCCACCCCAACGTCTCCAACAGCCAGAAAGAAAGCCACGCGCCGGCGATGCCCAATTTATTCTTTATGGGCTGGCCGGCGGAGGTTAAGCCGGTGGGGTCGCCGGCGTCATGGGTTATTAAACTCGCCGCGCATACGACGGCGATAACGACGAACGCGACGCCGAGCAATTGCCGGCCGTACGCGATACTCGGCTTCGAGTTTTTCTTGTTGCTGCTGCTGGCCATAGTTACGGCGCTTCGCACATATAAACGTTATTGGCCCGGGCGAACACTATGTGGGCGTCGTCCGCCGCGTACCGGGGGTTGCGGTCTTTGTAGGTCCATTTGTCGGGCGCGCGGGTAAGCCAGGTCTCGACGCCGCGCTTATACTCGTATGAGAACAGGCCGTCGCGATGGGGGAAGATTATGTATTTATCGTCGGACGAGACGGTCAGGCCTTCGAGGAAGGGTTTATCGGTATTCAGCAAAATTTGCGGGATGCCGCCGCCGCTGGCCCTCACCTCTTTGACGTATTCGCTGTGGGGCTGGGGGTTAAAAGGTACCTGGCGCTCCACGTAATATATTAAATCCGCGCCGGGCCGCTGCACCGGGTCGTAATGCGCGAACCCCATAACGTGGTTAAGCGTGATTTTTAGGGTTTTGCCGGTACCGAGGTCCAGGCGGTAAAGGAGCTGGTCGCCGTTGCCGGTGTAGAAAACGTATTTGCCGGCCTCGTCGCCGGCGAGCGCCGAGTCGGCGTCGGCGTCGACGTCGTAGCGTTTGATGTCCCCGCCCGTCGCCGGGACGGTCCATATCCGATACTCGGGGCCCGCGTCGCTTTTGCGAACGAAGGCTATGACGTCGCCCCGCAGCCACGCCGGTTTCCGGGGACAACGGTCTGCGGAACCGAAATCGGGAGTCACGTTCGTCTTCCGGCGGGTCGCGATGTCGAAAACGGCGACGTGGTACGCTTCCACGAGCGCGATTTTATCGCCCCCCGGGGCGTAACACGGGTCCCAGGCGTTGGAGACGAGCAATTGAACGGTGTTCTCTTTGAGCGGTTGTTCCCCGGGCGGCGGAGGCACTTCTTCTTCCTGGCAGGCCGCCGTCGCGAGGGCCGCGCCTATCAGCATCAACCACGGCCGTCGTGGCATCCGTTTACCCCCTGACGTTTGGCGATGCGGTTACGTCGTTAAGAGGACCCATACGCCGAGGGCGGCGCAATACGCGCCGAACCACCCGAACCCGCGGCCGCGTAACGACTTTAAGACGGCGTATATCGCCCCTAAGCCGACGACGAAGGCGACGACGAAGGCGAACCCCAGCGCCGCCCAATTCCCGTGGAAACCTTCGGTTTTCGTGGCCTCTAGCGCCGCGGCCCCCAGAATAGCCGGAACCGAGAGCAGGAAAGAAAAAGTAGCCGCTTCGGCGCCGGCCAGGCCGACGAGCAGGCCGGCGACGATCGTCATCCCGGACCGCGAAACCCCCGGCGCGATGGCTAGGGCCTGGGCCACGCCCACCGCCAGCGCCCCGGCGAAGCCCAGCTCCGCCAGCGTCGCGCGCCGCCGTCTAAATAACGACGACGTCAGCAGGACCGCGGCGGTGAACAACAACGCTACGCCCACGGCCCGGTTGCTCTCGAAGAGCGGTTCGATTTTGTCTCCCAACGTCAGGCCGACGACGCCCGCCGGGAGCGACGCTACTGCTATGAGCGCGACGAACCTCAGCCACCCTCCCGTGCCGCCGGCGGCGCCCCGGAATATCGTTATCAAGCGGCGCCGAAAATAAACCACGACGGCGAAAACCGTCGCGACGTGCAACGCCGCCTCGACGACAATGCCGGGCGTGCCGATTCCCAAGTACTCCTGTGCCAGGACGAGATGGCCCGACGACGAAACCGGTAAAAACTCGGTCAACCCCTGGACCAGGCCCAACGTCCCGTAACGAAGGAATTCGGGCGTGTTCGTCTCCTCTTTTTATTTAAGAAATACTATCAACTTGGCGGGTCGAAGTCAATAAGCAATAAGAAACCTATAAGTATGCGCTAACGCGGCCCGGGGCCGACGACGCGAGCCGCCGCGGGAGAGCTCCCGATTTATATATCCGCGCGCCGCGGCGGTTCCCGAACCGGCTTGTCGTCGCCGAGTTCGAGGGCGGCCGTCGCCCAAAGAAGAAAAGGGGGTCTCGAAGACCCCCTTCCTCGAGCCGCGGCCCCGGTAGTTACCGGACATACCCCAGCGCCCTCAAGCCTTCGGCGTCGGCGAAATCTGCGGCCCGAGGGGGCTCGCGGCCTTTGGGCTTGACCGCCGTTTTCCATTGTTTCAATTTCCGCCTGAGCGCTTTAGCCAGCGCGTCTTCGGCTAGCGGCCGCCGTTCGCCGGGGTCTTGGGCGAGGTTGTAGTATTCCCCCGGGGCGTTCATATCCCAGTGTTGGAGGCTCAGCTTCCAGGGCCACAGGATTACGGCGTCCCGCCTCGGCGGTTGGTAGTCTTCGCGGTCGGTGTAATCGCCGCCGATGAAAATCAATTTATCCCCGGTACCCCGCGGCTTCCCCACGAGCGATTGCCCCGGCATATCCGCGGGCGCTTTTACGGCCGCGAGGTGAAGGAAGGTGGGCATAAGGTCGATAAGGCTGGTGGGGGTATTGTCCACCGCCGGCGCCCGGCCGGGGACGGCTACGATGAGCGGCACGCGCGTAACCGTTTCGTATACCGACTTGCCGTGGCTATACGTGTAGTGCTCCCAGAACTCTTCGCCGTGGTCGCTGGTGATGATTACGACCGTGTTGCCGGCGTCGGCCAGGGCGTCGAATACCCGCGGCAGCAGGTCGTCGAGGAACTTGCATTCGCCTTCGTATAGGCGGCGGTAAGCCTCGCCCCGCTCTTTCAAGTAAGGTCTATGGTCTTGGATGTATTTCTCGTCGCCGGCGTCGTAGTAACCGGGCGGCGGTTTATACGGCTCGTGGGGGTCCATGTAGTGTACCCATAGAAAGAACGGCCGGCGGCGCGGCTTCGCGAGATAGGCCGCGGTCAGCCGGGTGACGGCGCGGCTCGTTTCGGGGCGGTATTGTTTGAAAGGGAAATACTTTTCGCGCACGGGGGCGCAGCACCAGTTGGTACTGTAAAAATGTATCGCGCGGAGGCGCGGCCGCCAGTCCCAGTATATGAAGTAGTCGAAACCGGTGGTAATCGGCGAGTAGTGTTCCAGGACGACGTTGCCCACGACGGCGGCCGTGTCGTAGCCGGCGTCGCGGAGGTACGCCGCCGCGGTGCGGTGCATTTCGCGAGGCTTGGGCCAGAGGTTGGTCGCGTCCGGATAGTAGCCCGTAAAAACCGCGGCCATCGACGGATAGGTCCACGGCCCACAGGCCCACGTCCGCGGGTAGACGACGGCGCTCTTTTCGGCGTACGCCGACAGCTTAGGCATGAGGTCCGGCCTGAAACAGTCGGCGCGCCACGCGTCCAATATGATGAACAAGATGTTCGGGCCGCGGGGCACCGGCCGGAGGGCGGGCAGCGCGACGTGCGCCGCGACGACGAGGGCGAAACCGGCGACGCCGGCCGCGCGCAATACCCTCCCGGTGCGTTGCCACCAACGCCTTCGCGCCGCGTGGCGCGCCAGCAAGACGGCGAGGCCTACTCCCAAAACGACGAACGCGAGCCAATACTCGAGGAACGGCGCCGGCTCCCGCAGGTTGACGACGGCCTCGCCAATTTCGACCTTGCCTTTGCGGAAGAAGCCGATGACGAGCCAACCGACGTTGGCCGCAATCAACGCCGCCACCGCCGCGGCGGCGCCCCACCCGCGGGCCTTAGCCAGCACCCATTTCCCGGTCGCGAGTTTGACGACGCTCGAGACGGCCAGCGCGGCCGCGGCCGCGGCCGCCGATATCACGGCCAGGGCGAAGACGTAGAAGACGGCGCGCCGGTACGCGGACTCGTAAACGAAGTCGCCCCACCACGTCCCGGCGGGGTGCCAATAGTAATTGCATACGGCTTCGAGGGTTCCCCAAAAAAAGGCGGTCGCGACGACGAAGGCGCCTGCGGCTGCGACAGTTTTCAAGATTCTGGCCATGGTCGCGCTAGGCGATTATTTTACCGATCATATTTGGGGGGGGTTGAAAGTCGTAAGCGTCGAGCACCGTCGGCGCGACGTCGTAGATTTTCAAATCGTCGCGACGGCTCGAGGCCACGCCCGGGCCCGCCCAGGCGAAGATGCCGTATTGCGAGTGGTTGGCGTCGTCCGGGCCGGTGTCGTTCTCGTGGACGTGGACCGCGGCGTTGCCCACCGAGCCGATGGACCGCCAGTCGAGGTTGCCGAAGTAGACGATGAGGTCCGGCGGCACGCCCCCCGTGGCGCGGTAAAGCTCCTCGGGGCGGAAGGCCCGGGTGCCGATGTTGACGCCGTTCTCGTCGGCGATGGCCTCCAACTTCTCTTTGAGCTCGGTCCGCACCTTCTCGTAATCGCCGGCGGGAATGACGCCTTGGGGCTCGCGGCCCGCGACGTTCAAAAAGCACCGGCCGTAGTAGCCGCCGTCGCCCCAGGCCACCGTCTTCTCCCAGTCGACGAGGTCGTACTTGAACTTCGTTTTGCCGGCCGGCGGTTCTTTGAGCGTAAGGTAACCCTCGCGGATTAGCCAATCGTTGAAGCAGATGCCGCCCACCATCGACTTGATGCCGTGGTCCGAGACGACCATGACGTGCGCGTCTCGGGGCAGGACGCTGAGGAACTCGCCGACCTTGCCGTCGAGGTAGATGTAGTACTCCTTCAGTTTATCCTTGTAGCGCGGGTCTTCCTCGTAGTTGGGGTGGCCCGGGTCGAAGTATTTCCACATACCGTGGTGCAGCCGGTCCGGGCCCATCTCCACGAACATCAAGAAGTCCCACGGCTTGTGCATCGCGAGCCACTTGACGACGTCGAAGCGGTTGGCGGTCATCTTCCAGACCTGGCGGAGGAGGTATTCCTTGTCGTCGGTGCGGAAGTCGCCGACGTCTATAATGTATTCGCCGAACTCTTTCAGTATTTCATTTTTAAGGGAAGCCGGATACGTGAACTCGCTTTCCGCATCGGGCGTTAGGAAGCAGGAGATGAGGTGGCCGTTGACCGGTTTGGGCGGGTAGCCGGGCGGCACGCCGACGACGACGACCTTTTTCCCGGCGCGGCCGAGGACGTCCCACGCGGCGTCGACGCGCACGGCCTGCGAGTTGGCGAAGAACAGGCCGTCGTAGGAGTGGTCGCGGCGGTTGCGGAAGCCGTAGAAGCCGAGCTGGCCCGGGTCTTGCGACGTCATCATGCACATCCACGCCGGGACCGTGATGGCCGGGATGGTGGATTCCAGCCGCCCCCAGGTCCCGCGCTCGACGATGGATTTGATGTTGGGCAGCTCGTCGAGCCACTTATCGAAGACGAGGACTGGGTCGGCGCAGTCGAGGCCGATGATGGCCAGTTTGGGGTGGGGCATGGTTTACCTCGGGTATTTTCGTTACGGTAAGTTGTCGGCGACGATTTTTAAACAGGCTCTGGCCGTTTTAACGGCTTTTAATGCGTCGGTCTTGGATGGTTCCCCTTTACCTCCCAAACCATTTACGCTATCGGGGTAACGAAGGGGTAGATAATATTTCGATAATGCCCTTAATTCGTCAACCGTGGCTAAAAGACCCGGTTCGGCCGTTAACTCCGCTAAGTCAACGAGGTTATGGGACCTGGGGATGCTTTTCCCGGTGGCGAGAATAAAGGCCTTAATCGCTTTTTCAGCGGCTTGTTGGGCGTCTATACAAGCATTAGCATACATTTCCAAACGAACGAGCCCTCGCGCGGCTTTTAAATCCCGCGCCGCGTAGTTGAGCCAGGCTTTAACCTCATCGGTCATATAACACCCTCCCCTTCGCCAGAATCTCTTCCCTGAAAAACCGCCGGCTCGCGCATAGCCGCTCGAATTCTTCCGGCGTATAGACCAGGAAGTCCGTCCCGACGCGCGGCCGGGAGATTTCCAACACGTCGTCCAACCGGGCGAAGAACTTTTTCGGCGTCTTTTTGATGATTACTAAGTCCAAGTCCGACCACTCGCCGACGTACCCGGTGGCGAGCGAACCGAAGACGATCACTTTCTCCGCGCCGTACTCGTCGATAAGGAGCGGTAGGATACGTGCGAGCTCCGCCTCCAGCGCGGCCTTGCGTTTTTCCTGTACGGCTGTAACCATCGCGAAGGGCGCCCCTAGCGACGCCCGTTATAATAACCTGCCGCGGGCCGCCGGTCAACGCTACGACTTCGCGTAGGATGCCCCCGGTCAAGGCCGATGACGGCGAGTTTGGGGTCGGGGATTATTATCTCCTAAATTAACTAGGCGTAACGCTCGCCGGGCTTCCAACGTTTAACGGCGATGACGCGGCTAGGAGCGCCGGGCAATTCGGTCTTAATGACTTCGCTTAAGGGGAACTCTTTTACACGGCGTTTTATAAATTTCTTTTCGGCGGCCGTAAGCTCGGAATAGGCGTCGAGGACCAGGTCATCCAACTCCGCTTCGAGGGCGCGGAGCTTTTCGCCGAGCGTAGGTTTGCGGGCGAACCATTCTTCGAGGATAGTTAACGCCTCGGCAAGCGTTGACGGGTCGCGCGGTACGGGCGTAGTTTCAAGTACGCTCTTGGATAAATCGTCTTTACCTTCGAGCGAAGCCCGATAAAGTATATATTTTAGTATTTCGACGTCGCCGCGTACCGAGCTCAACGAATTATCTTGTAGTACTCCTTCGTCGAATACTTCGGCGCTCGCGACATCTAGTTTCGTTATATAAGGCCGGAAGTCCGCGCTCGGGTGTTGGGCGAAGGGGACCGTTGCCCCACCGATAATCCCGTCCAATTTTCCCGCTACGGCCCGGTCGCCGCCGACCATCTCCCGGGCAAGCTCGTGGGCTTCTCGCGAAACGCGGGTTATTTCGGCGGCCATGTCGCTGTCTTTTACCAAGCGATTCGGGAAGGGTAATGATTCGATAACGTTTACGTAAAAAGTAGAGTAGTACTTCTGTATTACCCCGCCGCGTAACGCAAGGAACGCGTAATATCGGGGTACTACGGAGTTAAATAAACCGGTTGTTAAATATGGGTCGTTGGGGTAAATACTATCTTTTGGACTAATATGGCATCCCATTAGAGTATTTAGGAAAACCGTAAATCTTCCGAAGGCAAACGTGGCCGCTTGGCCGGTTAGGGATATCCTAGGTATTACTACGTTGGAACGTTTAAAAAAGTCTTCGGATTTAGCATCCGATAACACTTCCGGTCGGTAATCGATATAGCGGCCTTGCCAATCTATAGTCCAAGCCCGCACTTCGCGGCCGTCTATTACCGGGACAGGATTTTTTAAGGTATTGGGGTCTTTAGAGATTAATTTCGTACGGTCGCCGACAGTCCGCGTCGCCGCCCCGTAACCAACATTAAGCGGCTTGGGGCACTGGTTAAGTTTTTCGAGGATGGTAAGGTCACCGGTCGTTACCTGTAGGCGCCAGGAGGCGTCGGGCGCGAGGCCAAGCCACCGGTCTTGCTCGATTTCCTCGCACACTTCGGCGGCGGCGCCGCCGAGGTCGTCGAGGGTTCTTATACCGGGTATGATCTTAACTTTATGCCCTTCGGCGGGCGGCGATTTGGTTATGAACAACAGGAAAGGGTTGACGCTTGCCGAAAAGACTTTACACCACTCCAGCGGAACTACTTTGTCTATTCGGTTTTGCGCTAGCGCGTCCCGAACCAGCGCTGCGGAGTCGGCGTCGGCGAAGCCTAACGATACGATTACGCCAAGCTTACCCCCGTCCTCGAGCCAATCCAGCCCCTTAAGCAGGAAATAATTATTGATATCGGTATTGCCCTTGCGGAAACGGGAGAACGCTTCGGTATAGGCAGCGCGCGCCTCGGGTGATAAGCGCTCGTTGCGAATATAAGGCGGATTTCCTACGGCGTACTTGAATTCGCCGCCCGCATCCCGCATTTTTTCAGCGGCCTCTAGTTGGTCGTTATAGTAAATATCGGCCAAGAGGCTCGGCTCTACGTCGGGCGCCCACCCTACTAAGGAGTCGATATTAAAGACATTAAACTTAGGTAATTTATATTCCTCGGCGTGGCGTTCGCCCCGTCTTATCGCTTCATCGTAAGTATTAAGGGTAGCGAAGAGTAGGTTCATTACGGTTATATGGGTCGCGAAGGGGTTAATGTCGAAACCGATGATGCGACTTAACGCGTTTAACCTTTCGGCTGCAGATACGTTTTTACTTTTTAATTCCGCTAGAAGGGATTGCGCCGCCGGTACGATGAAGCCGCCGGAGCCGCACGCGAAGTCTAGTAATTTGCCCGGGCCCGGCCATCCTACCTCCTTTAATATATACTCGGTCACTTCGCGTGGCGTGTAAAACTCGCCGAGCTTTTTTCGTTTCTCGGGGGGAAGGTATTCCTGGTAAAGCTCGGCGAGGACGTTTTCGTCGACATCCTTGAAATCGAAAGCGTTTAGGAGAAAGAAAACTCGCTCGAGAACGCGGTTAAGTTCGCCGTCGTTTTTGATATACCAATCGAATAATCCGGGTTCGAAAAACCAACGGTATAAGAAAGCGGCGTCGTGATACGCTACGTTTAACAATTCCGGATAAGTATCGCGGAGGAAAGTAACGAAAGAACGCCATGCGCTTATACCGCCATTTGATAATTTGCGGCCTATAAATCCTTTGTCTTCGACTATACGAATGAAGAGGATTTTATTAAGCGCAGAATAAACAACATCCGTAAAGTAGATATCTTGAAGTTCGCGGGGTTTATCTACGGCGCGGGAATAGGGTTGAATGGCGGCAAACGTGGGGAAAGATTCCTCGAATACTTCCTTGGGAACGGCGAACTCGCGGTCCAATTCTAGGCGCGCCTTCTCTATGAAGAATAATCTTTCTTCTTCCAACCTCTTACTTAGATGTAAACTTAAAGCCCTTTCTTTTTTCTCGTTAAGGTCTTTAACTTGCGGTAGGTAATCATTTTGGTATTGGGTTTCGTATTTTCGCCACGCGCCCGCTACGTATCCATATAAAAGGTCCGTACATACGCGCAAACCTTCGATAAGTTTTGGTAGGTTATCCGCGTTTACGGGTATATAGCAATACTCCGTTTTCCCGTTTTTAAAATCTTCCAAATAGAATTCAGTTTTTAGATTCGCCGCGGATACCAACCAAAACAAACCGTGTTCGCCAAGTTCCGGTTTCTTTAAATGTATTTCGCCGAGCATTCTCCCTTTCGGGTTGAACACTTTCATTCGTAGAGGCGAAGCTAATACTACGTAAACCTCGCCGCCCCGTATATAACCTAAAGCTTGTTCTAATGTTTTCCCGGCTTCCAATTCGCCGTCGCGGATTTTAGTTTCGAATACTATGTGCGGCCTTCTATCGTCGGCGACTACCCTTAGGTCCGTCCGTTCGGCCTCGAACCGGATATTTTTGTTGTCATACCCTAAACCTCTATTGATAACTTGCTCTTTGAATAGCACCCGCCATTCTATTTCACCCATATCGGGCTTCGCGTCGTACTCGGCCCAATATTTTTCCAGCCAGTCTTTTTCTTCTCTCTTTTTCTTTACCATCGCTATGGCCGATTCGTCTCGTTAAACGTTATACAATTTTTAAACGCCTTGTCGCGCGTGGAAGCACCCGTTCGCGTATATCTCCCCGTCGAGCAACTCCTCGCTCGAGCGGAGGTCGCGTTCGGCGAAATCAAACCACATTTGCCATTCCGGCTTCATATACCACCCGCCCTTTCGCGACGACCTCTTCCCGTAAGAATCGGCGCCCCTCGCACATACGCGCGAACCCGGCCGGGGTATAAACGACGACCTCGGTGGCTAGCCGCGGCCTTATAATCCTCGTGACGTCGTCGATCCGGGCCATGAAGCCCTTCTCTGTATCCTTGATAACCACCAAATCCAAGTCCGACCACTCGCCGACGTACCCGGTGGCGAGCGAACCGAAGACGATTACCTTCTCGGCGCCGTATTCGTTGATGAGGAGCGGGAGGATGCGGGCGAGCTCCGCTTCTAACGCGGCCTTGCGTTTTTTGTGCACGGCGGTAGCCATCGCGATCCGCGCCCCTAAAAGCGCGGGTAATATTAATCTACGGCGGGCCCCCGGTCAACGCTGCGCCGAAGCCTTCGCCGCCTCAAGCAGTATCGTCGCGATCTCGGGCCGCGTGAGCTCGGGCGTTTAGTCCATATCGATGGCGGCTTTAAGGACTGCGATAAGCGGCGGGAGTTCTTTTTGTACCGTCCGCCAAACGATGTCCAAGTTTACGTCGAGATAAGCGTGTATCAGCCAATTCCGCATACCTACGATTTCCGCCCACGGGACGCCCGGTAATTTTCCCCGCGTATCCTCCGAGACCTTACTTGCCGCTTCGCCGAGTACCTCTAACGCGGGTAAAACCGAGAAAGCGAGCATCTCGTCGGCGCCGAAATCGGCTCGCGTTTTCCCGGCCGTGAACTTAACGGCCACTTCGGCGGCTTCGACCATGTGCCGTAACCGGACCCGGTTTTCATCCCGCATATTGTTCTACCGCCGCCGCTACCACCTCATCTCGAAAATAGCGGCTTAAGTCTTGGGGCGTCCGCAAGTCCGCTTTCCTACCTATGAGCTCCGACAGCTCCCGTTCCATGCCCGCCAGCCCTATAAGGCCCGGAACGTGCCCCGGCTCGAATTCCACCAGGAAGTCGACGTCGCTGGCGGGGCCGAAGTCGTCGCTCAGCGCCGAGCCGAATACCGAGAGCTTCGCGATGTGGTGCTTTCGGCAAAAGGCCGCGATTTTTTCTTTGGGCAGCTTTATCATAATCGCACTCTCCTGCGCCCGGGGCCGTTAACCCCCAGCCTTCGCCGCCTTAAGCAGTATCGTCGCGATCTCGGGCCGGGTGAACTCGGGCGGCCGGTTATTCGTTTACGATCCTCTCGATCTTTTCGATTAAAGGCGGTAGCTCGTCGCGGACGGTTTCGAACACGAGTTCGGCGTCGACGTCGAAGTAAACGTGGACCAGTCGATTCCGCATTCCTATGATATCCGCCCACGGGACCTCAGGATGGGCTTCGCGCGTCGCGACCGATATCCGGCCCGCGGCCTCGCCGATGATCTCCACACATTTGAATAACGCCAACGTTAACTGTTTGTCGTCGGCTAAGTCGGAGACCTTCTTGCCGCGTACGAACGTTAACGCGTCGTGCGCGGCGTCGAGCATATGCCGCAACCGCGTCCGGTCGTCAACGTGCATATTGTATAACGGCCGTTGCCATGACGTCGTCCCGGAAGTATTTGCTTAATTCGGCGGGCGTCCGCAAGTCCGCTTTCCGACCTATGAGCTCCGACAGCTCCCGTTCCATGCCCGCCAGCCCTATAAGGCCCGGAACGTGCCCCGGCTCGAATTCCACCAGGAAGTCGACGTCGCTGGCGGGGCCGAAGTCGTCGCTCAGCGCCGAGCCGAATACCGAGAGCTTCGCGATGTGGTGCTTTCGGCAAAAGGCCGCGATTTTTTCTTTGGGCAGCTTTATCATAATCGCACTCTCCTGCGCCCGGGGCCGTTAACCCCCAGCCTTCGCCGCCTTAAGCAGTATCGTCGCGATCTCGGGCCGGGTGAACTCGGGCGGCGGCACCTCGCCCGCGCGCAGCATCTCGCGGACTTTCGTCCCGGAGAAGAAGACGTGGTCCTCCTTGCCGTGGGGGCAGGTTTTAGTGGAGGCCATGTTGCCGCATTTGGTGCACCAGAAGGCGTGGTCGAAGAACAGCGGCGTTATCTCGAGCGCGGCCCGGTCGAACTCCTTGAATATATAGTGCGCGTCGTAGGTGCCGTAGTAGTCGCCGACGCCGGCGTGGTCCCGGCCCACGATGAAGTGGGTGCAGCCGTAGTTCTTGCGGATGATGGCGTGGAAGATGGCTTCCCGCGGCCCGGCGTACCGCATCGCCGCCGGGTTGACGACCAGGCAGACCCGGTCCGCCGGGTAATAGTTTTCCATCAGGACCTTATAACATTCCATCCGCACTTCCGCCGGGATGTCGTCGCCTTTGGTCTCGCCGACGATGGGGTGGATCATCAGGCCGTCGACGACCTCCAGCGCGCATTTTTGTAAATATTCGTGCGCCCGGTGGATGGGGTTGCGGGTCTGGAAGCCGACTATGGTGTCCCAACCTTTGGTCTTGAACAGCGCGCGCGTCTCCGCGGGCGATAAGCGATGCTCGCGAAAACGCCGATGGGGAATAGGCCGCGGCAGCGTCACCGGCCCGCCCAATAACACGTCGCACATGTTGAGCGTCGCCGCCACGCCCGGGTGCGCCTCGTCGTCCGTCCGGAAGACGGCGACGCAGCGTTCGCGTTTGTCGTAGGTGTATTTCTCTTCGACCGTCATAACCGCGAGGACGTCGCCGGCCGCGTTGGTAAGCGCCACGTCTTCGCCCAGCTTTATGCCGTCGGCGACTTCCGGCTCGACGCCGAGGGTGATGGGGATGGTCCAGGGAAGGCCGTTGGCCAGGTGCATATCCTTGACGACGGCCCGGTAATCGGCGCCACTCATGAAGCCCCCCAGCGGGCTAAGGCCGCCGTTACCTATCATCTCCAGGTCGGAGGTGGTGCGGTCGTCGAGGGCGACTTTTTTGAGGGTGGCGGCGCGCGCCAGCAGTGCGTCGGCTTGCTCGGGCGGCGCGACGCGGGTTATCAATTTGCCGCCGTGGGGGGCTATGCTCATCGGGACCTCTCTTGGCTGAGGTGGGAAAAGAACGGTTGGAATTATACTAAAATATCATATAACGGCCCGGCGGTCAAGGAAGCGGCGGCGCGTTGTGGTTCCCATATAATAACGGCGCGATTAATTCTCGCATAATAATTTCACGTCGGCCGGAGAACCACGAATTTAAAGCGGCGGCTACGCGCGGTTGCGCGTTGGCAATGACGCTACGGTGTGGTAAACTGCTGCGGTATTTATACTGCGATTTATCGACGTGCGCGCGCCGAGGGTTAATCATATGTCGTCGAAGGAAACCTTTGCGTTGTTGTGCGCGGTAGCTGCCGCGGCCGCGGCGCTTTTTGCCGCCGGCTGCGTTCCGGCGCGGGACGCGGCGGTCGCCACCGTAGACGGCGCCTATGAGATTACCGCGGGCGACGTTAAGTATTATTACGGCCGGGGCCTGGCCGCCGGCCGGTGGCCCGCCGACGCGACGCTCGAAGAGACGTTAAACGATATCCTCCAGGCCGCGATAACCGGGAAGGTCCTCGAGCTGGAGGCCGAGGCGCGCGGTTACGCCGACGACCCCCTCGTCCGGCAAGAACTCGCGGCCGCAAAGAGCCAGGCGCTGCGCGACCACATGTGGCGGCGCGTCGAGAACGCCGTGACCGTTACGCCGGCTGAGGTTTTCGATTTCTACGAGAGAGGCCGGAAACGGCGGATGTATTCTTTTATCGAAATCGAAGACCCCGCCCGGGGGGAGGAGGCGTATAGGGCGCTGGAGGCCGGCCGCCGGTGGGAGGACGTCGTGCGCGAATATTCGACTTTCCAAAATTACGCCGGCGCCGGCGGCAAGTGGGACGTGCCGATGGAATACGCCGGCGACGCCGCCGGCGACGCGTTGTTCGCGTTGCAGGTCGGCGCATACACGCCGTTGGTCGAAGACGCCGAGGGGTTCGTCTGGCGCATCTACCGCTGCGACAAAATCGTCCACGGCTCCGGCCTAACGTTTTACGAGGCGAAGGCCGATATCGAAAGGGTCATTCGGAATCGGAAGGCCCGGGACGATTTCGCCGAGCTGGCGCGCGGTTGGCGCCGCGCGGCGCCCGTTAAGCGCAACGACGAATTGTGGCGGAAAATCTTCGAGGCGCCCTTCGCCGAACTCAAGGCCGAGTACGCCGGCAAGGACGCGGTCCTCGCCGACGTGGGCGGCGTCCCGGTTTACTTCGACGCGGTGTTGGCGCTGGTCGAAAGATTCGCGCTCCTGCCGCCGGAAGGAATAGACCGCATGCGCGAGGCTAAGCCGTATCGGTACAAGCGGATGTGGGAAGGCTTGCGGCGTCAATTCGAGGACCAGGCCCTTTTGGAATACCGGGCGTTGCGGGAGGGCGTTGACGAGCTGCCGTCCTTTCGGCGCGAGATGGCCGCCCGCCGGGGCGAGCTCCTGCTAGACCTCCTCTACCGCGACGAGTTCCTGGCAAAGGTCCCGGAGCCGACCCCCGACGACGTCCGGGCATACTACGAGGCGCATAAGGAGGATTTCTATACCCCCGAGCGGGTGGAGGTCTACCTGGCGGCCATGCCCGACGAGGTCGAGCTGCGGCGTTTTTACGGCGAGATAAAGGCCGGCGCGGACCTCGTCGTCGCGGGCGAAGCGCGGAACCGCGCGCGCGAAAAAGCGGCCCAGGAGCTTTACGAGCCGCCGCCGCCCTTGCCGGCCGCGAAGCAGGAATGGTTGGGCGTCGTCGCCGTCGCCGTCGACCCGGCCCTTCCGAACGCGCCGCCCGAGCCGCCGTTCGCCGCGGAGCTGAGGCCGCGCGTCTTTCCTTTCGGGAAGCTCAACGCCTTGAGCGAGGTATTCCGGCTGAGGGACGGCCGGTGGGCGTTTTACGAGCCCATTTACCACCAGCCGCTGCTCCAGCGCGGCCTCGACGACGCCGAGGTGGCGTATTTCTGCCGCAAGGCCCTTTTTGAAGAGACGATTCGGTCCCCGGCGGTATCGGACGCGGCCGACGAGTGGCTTCGTTCGCTGCGCGCGCGCCACGAGGTGGTAGTTGACGACAGCGCGCTGGCGTCGGTCGCGGCCGATTTGCGCCGCGAGTTCGCCCGTTAGCGAGGTAATAATAAGCAAAAAGGCCCCGCGCGCGGGGCCTTTTTTTGGTCGGGAGCCGTGCGCTCAGCGGTAGAGCGACTTGACCTTGCCCAGGCTGGTGGGTACGACGGTCGAACCGCCCCGGGCCTCGATGTCGAACTCCATGGCGTACATACCCGCGGCGGTATACCAATTCCCCCAGATCGCGGCGCCGTAGACGCCGGGATTGGAGGAGTCGCCGTAGACGAGGCCGTTGCCGTTGTTCGGCGGGACCGCCCAGGTGCGGACGAGCGAACCCGCCGGGAACGTCGTCATGCACATCGGCTGGTTGGCCGTCCACGAACACGCCACCAGGTACGGACCTTTACTGTTGTTGCCGCGGTGCGCGAACGCCGCGCCGCCGGCGGTGGTCATGGCGGCGGGCCAACCCGCGCAGGTCCACGCGCCCGCCGCCGCCCCGGCGGCGGTATATCGATGGAACCTGCCGGCGTCGGAGGAGCCGTTGACGTAGTAATAAACCCCGTCCCAGAAGCAGTTCAGCGGGGAGGGCGCGCCCGCGACCGTGAACGACGTCACGGCCGAGCCACCCGTAGTCCGGAAGACGTAGAGCCGCTTGTTATCGGCATCGACCACCGAAAAGTACCCCGAGCCGAGGTGGGCGCGGTCGGCGTCGCGGGGTCTGGACGTCCCGCTCAGGGCAAACGAGCCTACGCGGACGCCGCCGGTGTTGAAACGGTAGAGGTAATCCGTGCCGGCCGTATACATGACGCCGTATACGTACGCCGGGTCGCGGTAGATGCCGAGCGCGAACGGTTCGGCGATGGTCGACATCCGGAACGACGTTATTATCGAGCCGATGGCGACGGCGGGCGACGCACCGAACGAAGGCGGGCCGCCGCCGCTCACCGCCGCCGGGGGCCCCGCGGAAGCCGCACACGCCGTCGCGAACGCAACGGTCGCGATAAATATTTTATTCACCCTGGCCACTCCTTTCGGCGCGGAATTCAGCGCCTATTTCTATTATATCCTAGAGATTAGCGCCAAGCTTGTCAACATAAATATAAGAGGGTTTTAGTTTTCGGCGTCGCGATTTATTTTAATTTTTGACGCCCTCTCCCGTCGCCGGGTTATTCGAAAGCCGGTCTTTTGGGGGCGGCGGCGCGGGCCTACCTTTTCCACTAAACGGTCCCGACTTGGTCCCGGCATTTCCCTTTTAAATTATGGCAGAAGTAGCTTCGTCCGTCAAACCCGCCCCGGCCGGTGTTTAAACGCGGTTGTAGTGCGTTGGACGGCGGGGCCCTAAGCCGTGGCGACAAAAAGGCGCCCCGGCTTATGCCGCGGGCCTTAATATTCCTTCAAGAAAAAAGACTTGACTTTTTCGCCGGGAAGTGGTTTAATAACTGCGTAAGCGATTTGGGGTAACGTTCTTAGAAACAATTAACCTGTTAGGAGGAAAAGAGATGAAGAACGTATTGATTCTCGGGGCGTGCATCGCGGTAGCAGCGTTTGCGGCGTCCGCGAGCGAGGTGCTTCCTTATCTTACCGGCCCGGCGAACGGTACCGGCTCGGGCGGTCATTGGGGCTCCGACGCCATTCTCGTCGACAACCTGATCACCTCCGGCAGCCAGGTTACCAACGGCCTCGCCGGCTGTGCGTACTTTAGCTCCTGGCTCGCCTTCGACTACACGCCGACCGCCTCGGTAACGGTCCGGCAAATAACTATGGATTACCTCTACAACACGGCGCCCCTGAAGGGCGACCTAAGTTTCCGGTTATACTCGGGCACCAACCCCAGCGTCGGCTCTATACTCAGCACCTGGGGCGTCCCCGCGGCCGGTTTTCAGGAAGTAAGCACCGGTTGGACCGCTTTTAGCCGCACCATATATCGCGCTACCATACCCATCCCGGACAAAACCCTCAGCCCTAGCACCAAGTATTGGTTCGCCTACACCTCCGCCAACTCGCAGCCCGCGAACATCATCTACTGGGTCGTATGGGGTGTACCAAAGGAAGAAGAGGTATGGTGGTACCTGAACGGTTTTTGGGGTCCCGGCTCGTCGCAGGGTGCCGGCGGCAGGTACGACCAATCTTACCGCCTCGAAGATTCTCAGGTGGGCGTAGCGCCGGCCTCCCTCGGCAAGATCAAGACCCTGTTCCAATAACCTGAGCGCGCGCGAGCGCGTTATAAGCGCACGGCAACTAGGCGGCCTTCGGGCCGCCTTTTCATAAGTCGTTTTGTGCCGCGGCCGTTGGCCTAAGCGCCTAGCTCTTGTCGCGGCGCGCTGCTCGGGGCTTCTCCCGCCGCCGACATAATGCGAGGCAACCGTTCGGGAGAGGGACCGGCCCGGCCGCGAAATAAAAAAGCGGGCATAGCGCCCGCCTTTTTATTATGTAGCGTCTAAGTAGGAACTACCTGTAGAGGGACTTGATCTTGCCGATACTCGACGGCGCGATGCCCGAGCCGGCGACGTCGCCCACCGAGACTTCGTATATCATAGGGGAGGGGTAGAATACGGCCAGGAAGACGGAGTCCTCGCTGCCGACGACGTTTTGGCGGCCCGTGCTCATCCCGACCATATACATCGACCAGCCTTGTAGGGGAATCGAAGCCTCGAGTGAGCCGGCGGTATTGAACTGGTAGATTTTGTAGTCGGACTGAGTCGTGACGGCGAAGACCTTGCCCCAACCGGTGGCGCAGCCCATGACCGGGGTACCGGGTACGGTGCCGAAGACGCCCCAGCTGCTACCGCCCCACTTCTGGATGGCGGTGAAAGCGTAGTTGGTGCAATACATGATCGTCCCGGCCGAGTCGCAGTCGAAGCCTTCGTCGTAGCCCCCGGAGTACGGGTCCGTTAGGGTGCCGTAGTAGGAACCGGTCGTCGTATAAACGCGCAGGCGGGGCGCATTCTGGTCCACGAGTACGAGGTAGCGCGTGCCGCTCACCTGGTAGCCGTAGCCGATGTCGAAGCACCAGTACTGGCCGGCGGCGGTTGTCCAACTCGTGATTACCGAGCCGGTGGTGGGGTTGAATTTGGCGAACTGGCAGTTGTTACCAGACCCGACCGGCCCGGCCGCCCAGACGTTGTTGTCGGTCCAGTCGTACGCGAGGCCGCGGACGCCGTTCGAGGCGGGCTGGCCCGCCAACGTGAAAGAACGTATGATGCTTCCGGCGGAGCCGAAAGCTGAGGTTATTATTGCCAAAGTGGCAATTACAACTAATGCGGTCTTCATTAGACCACCTCCTTATAGGATTTTAGGTTAGGATAACTTAGCCTAAAAGTCAACGTTTTTTTAGCGCCCCGGCGAAGCCGAAATGGCTTAGGACGGTTCTTAGCCGCGGGCGCGGCCTCCATCCGGCGTCGCTCGGTATGGATTTAAAGCCCCCGAAGACCGGACACGGGCCCAAGGGGGCAACCGGCCCCCTGATAATTAGTCCGCCGCGGCGCCCTTCATCGGTATAACGCTCTAATTTTACCCAGGCTGGCGGGACCTACCGCCGGCCCGCCGCGGGCACCGATGTCGAACTCGAACGCGTCGAGCGACGAGCCCGTAAACCACGCCGCCCATAGCGCGTTGCCGTAGGCGCCGGGTTGGGAAGATTTACCGTATACGAGGCCGTTGCCGTTTTCGGCCGGCGGCGTCCAGGTCTGAACGAGCGAGCCCGCGGGGAACGTCGCCATGCACATGGGCTCGCGGGCCAGCCAGGAACAGGCCACGAGGTACGGCCCTGCGCCGCCGTTGCCCCGGGCCGCGTAGGCGGCGCCGCCGCAGTACGTCATGCCGTCGGGCCAACCGGCGCAACTCCACGTGCCGCCGCTCGCGCCGGTCGCGGCGTAGCGATTGAATTCGCCGCGGTCTGACGGGCCGTTGACGCAGTAGTACGTACCGTCCCAGAAGCAGTTCAGGGGAAAGGGCGAGCCCGCGACCGGGAAGGACGTTACCGCCGCGCCGCCGGCGGTCCCGAAGACGAAGAGGTAACGTTTGCGCGCGTCGACGACCGCCAGGTATCCGGCGCCGAGGTGGGCGTGGTCCGCGTCGCGCGGCGTCGACGTCCCGTTCAAGACGTACGAGCTTAGGCGAACGCCCGCGGCAGTGAAGCGATAAAGGTAGTTCTTGTCGCCGCCGTATATCACGCCGTGGACGTACGACGCGTCGCGGTAGATGCCGAGGGCGTACGGCTTCGCGAGGCCGGTCATCTTAAACGAGCTGATGACGGAG
>CAZLXP010000026.1:0-28119 GCA_964563535.1 uncultured bacterium
CGACGGCGGCGACGGAGGCCGCGGCGGGTCGGTATATGCCGTCGGCGACGAAACCTTACGGACGTTAAATCACCTCGCCGGCGTGGAGGTCGTCGCGGCCGGCCGGGGCGGCAACGGCGCCGCGCGCAAACGCGGCGGCCGCGCCGGTAGCGACCAAAGGATTCGTTTGCCGTTGGGGACGGAGGTCAGAACGGCGGAGGGCGAGTTATGGGGGGAGATACTCGAGCCGGGCGCCGAATTGATGCTGGCCCGCGGCGGACGGGGCGGCCGGGGCAACGCCCGGTTTGCGACGGCAACGCTGCAAGTCCCCCGTTACGCGGAGGAGGGCGGGGCCGGCGAGGCGCGGCGGGTCCGTTTTACGTTGAAGTTGATCGCGGACGTCGCTTTAATAGGGCCGCCCAACGCCGGCAAGTCGTCGCTCTTGGCGGCTATGAGTACGGCTCACCCCAAGGTAGCCCCCTACCCTTTTACGACGTTGGCGCCCCAGGTGGGGATGGTTGAGGTTACGCCCGCCAAGGCTTTCGCCGCGGTCGAGGTCCCCGGCCTGCTCGAGGGCGCGGCCGAAGGACGCGGCTTGGGCCAGGACTTCCTCCGCCACGTAGAACGGGCCAAAGCGCTCGTCGTAGTTGTAGACGTCGCCGGCGCCGCGCCCAGCGAAGATTTCAAGACGGTTGTTGGGGAACTCGGCCGCTTTGACGCCCGGTTGACGTCGCGGGTCAAGGTCGTGGTCGCCAATAAAATCGATTTGCCCCATCCCGGCGGCGCGCTGATTGAGCTCCGCCAGGCCGCCGGCGCGGTCGTAGTCGCGACGTCGGCGGTTACGGGGGAAGGCGTAGCCGAACTGAAAAGCGTTCTTCTGGAGCTCGTGGAATCGCATGATCATTCAAGGGCTTAATTGCGAAGTTACCGTCGCCGGGGGACGATACCACGTTCAAACCGAGAACGTCGGCGACAATTTGATAACGCTTATTTTCAAAGGCGGCGCGGTAGTGGCGCGGGCTAAACAACAGGTCGGCGCGTTGGAGGGGTCCGGCCGGGCCGAAAAACTCCGTCGGCTGATGCAGAGTCAGCACGAGTTGATGATAAACAAATTGCGCGAGGGGGAATTGGTTCCGATATCGCTGGAGGAACAGCTCGTCGTAGACCGCGAGGAGAAGGACCTTATCGCGAAATTCTTGGAGGAATGGGCCGAGGAGGAGTAGGTACCGGCCAGGCGTCCCGGCCGCCCTCGGGGCGGCTTTTTACTAGCGAGCCGCCGGGTCTTAGCGCGCTTGTCGCCGCCGGCGCGGAAAGCGGGGAAACTAACGGTGCGGGTTGTTTTGGCGCCCGAGAAGGTTTATAATATGCCAACGGTAACGGCTTGCGTTTTAGGGGAGCAGGCGTGCGTATTTTGATTATTGCCTCGGAAGTTCCGTACCCGCCTACCGATTCGAACCGCGCGGTGGTCTTTAACCTCCTTCGCCATTTCCGCGACCAGCACGACGTCACGATGCTCGCCATGACGGCCGGGGACGCGGCCGAGGATGTCGCCATCGTCAGCGGTATGGTGAAAGAATTAGTCCTCGTGGAGCACGAGATTTCGAAGACGCGTTTTCGGCGCCTACAGAGTATGCTGACTATTTGGCCTTTTGGCATATTATTATATCGGAACCGGTATTTCGCATCGACATTGGAACGGTTGCTTAACCGGAAACGGTTCGACGTTATCATCGGCGGCCATATTAACATGGCCCAGTATACCGTCGGCGTCGAGCACACCCCTAAGATTATCGCGCCGTTGGACGCGGTTTCTTTATACTATAAACGCCAGCTCGGCCTTCCGCTCGACCCCGCCGCTTTCATATACTGCCTTTTACAGTACTGGAAGGTTAGGCGGTACGAAAGGCGGACGTACAGCCGTTACGACGCTTGCGTGCTGGTCGCCCGCCGCGACGCCGAAATTATCCGCGAACTATGCCCCGGCCTTCCCATCTATTTCGCGCCTTCGGGTACCGATATCCCGCCCGCCAAGGCGGTGGCGAAGGTGCCTTTTTCGATCGCCTTCTCGGGGGTGATGGATTACCCCCCCAACGTCGACGCGGCCGTATATTTCGCCAACGAAATATTCCCCCGCATCCGGCGGGAAATCGGCGAGGCGGAATTCCACGTGGTGGGCAAGGACCCCAACGCCGAGGTGCGGTCGTTAGGCCGTCGTAAGGGCGTCGTCGTAACCGGGACCGTGCCGGACGTCAAGGAGTACCTGCGGCGGGCCCAGGTCTACGTTTGCCCTATGCGGCTCGGCGCCGGCATGAAGATGAAGGTGCTCGAGGCGATGGCCGTATCGCTGCCGGTGGTTTCCACGACCCGCGGCGCGGAGGGAATGGACTTCGTCGCCGGGCGCGAGTTTATCGCCGCGGACGAGCCGGCCGAATTCGCCGCGGCGGTCGTCCGCCTTTTGGGCGACGAACGATTACGCGAAGAGTACGGCCGGTGGGGTCGCCAAGCGGTAGAGCGTAACTATACGTGGGACGCGCACGCCCGGGCGTGGGAGGAGATCATAAATTCCGTCGCCGCCGTGAGGAAATACTGACCGGCGCGGCGCGTTATTCGACGTTCTGGACCTGCTCGCGAATTTGCTCGAGGAGGTCCTTTATCTCTATAACCGACGACGCAACGCGAGCGTCTTGGCCCTTGGCCGCGAGGGTATTCGCTTCGCGGTTCAACTCGACCGTCAGGAAGTCTAGCCGGCGGCCGACCTTCACGCCTTGGACGACCGCTTCGGCGAAGGCATGGATGTGGGCCCGGCTGCGGACGATCTCCTCGCTGACGTCGGCCCTCTCGGCGAATAAAGCGACCTCGGCCTCGAGGCGCGCCTCGTCGACGGCGTGGCCGCGGGCGAACTCGGCGGCGCGGGAGGCGAGCCTGGCCCGGTAGGCGGCGATTACGTCGGGGGCGCGCGCGGCGACGTCGTCGATTAGCCGCGTGACGAGTTGCAGCTTATTTTGAAGGTCGGCGGCCAGTTTCGCTCCCTCCCTCGCGCGCATCTCGACAACGCGCGCCAGCGCGGCGTCGAGGGCCGCCATTACGCTTTCGGCAAGGGTTTCTTCGTCCCGCGTCTCTTCCTCGACCGTGAGGAACCACTCGGCCGACGTCAGCGCCTCGACCGGGAAGTCCCCTTTCAACCCCAAGGCATAGCGCAAGCGCTCGAACTCGCTCACGTATTGGCGCGCCAGGTCGACGTCGGCGGTAACGCGTTTGGGCGCCGGCGCGGCGCCGCGTACGGCCACGCTCACGTGCACCGAGCCGCGGGCGAGCTTTTCGGCCACCCGGGACCGAATCTTCAGCTCCAACGAGCCGTACTCGCGCAAGCCGCGGACGGTGACGTCAAGGTGGCGGCCGTTTAGGGCGGTCACCTCTATGACGACGACGCCGTCGCCGTAGGGCGCGTCGCCGCGGCCGAATCCCGTCATCGATTTCAACATGAGAGACCTCGCAACATGTTTCATATTATCATCATAAAAAATTCGGCGCAAGGATATACGGCACGCCGTTTAAACTCCCACCGACCCCGAAATTGTGTTAAAATTCACATTGCCTTATGAAAGTCGGCATAATCGATTATAAACTCCCCCGCAAGTTGATCGCCCAGCAACCCGCGGCCGAACGAGACCGCGCGCGCCTTATGGTATGCCGGCGCAGCGGCGGCGCGCCGTCGCATCGGACCTTCGCCGATTTTCCGGCCCTCTTGCGCCCGGGCGACGTTTTGGTCGTTAACGATACGTCGGTTTACCCGGCCCGCCTCGTCGGCCTCGCCGACGGCGCCGCGGCCGAGCTGTTGTTGCTCAAGAAGTTGGCTCACGGTCGCTACCGGGCGTTGGCTCGCCCGGCCGGGCGCGCCGTAATCGGTGCGCGGTTTTTTTTCGGTGACGACGGCCTATGCGCCGAAGTCGTGGGCGTACTCGTCGGGCCCGAACGCATCGTGGAATTTTTCGGCGTCGACGACGTGGAGGCGACCATCGACGCGGTGGGCCGCGTCCCGCTGCCGCCTTATATTAAAAGGCCGGAAGGGCCCACCGCCCGGGACAGGGAACGGTACCAGACCGTTTATGCCAAACGACGAGGTTCGGTGGCGGCGCCGACCGCGGGCCTGCACTTCACCCGCCCCCTGCTCGAGGAGGTACGCGCCGCGGGCGTCGACGTCGTGGAGCTGACCCTCCACATATCTTATGGCACGTTCAAACCTATCCGCGCGGAGTCGTTCGAAGAACACGAGATGGAACGGGAGGAGATGAACGTTAGCCGTTCGGCGGCGCGCTCGATAAGCGCGGCCAAGCTGGAGGGACGGCGGGTCGTGGCGGCGGGCACGACGGCCGTGCGGGCGCTCGAGACCGCCGGGGACGAGGGCGGCGTCGTCGCCCCCTTCCGCGGCGAGACCGATTTATTTATTTACCCGGGTTATAAGTTCAAGGTCGTGGATGCGCTTATGACGAATTTTCACTTGCCGCGCTCGAGTTTATTGGCGCTGGTTGCCGCGTTCGCCGGCGTCGAAAACGTCCTCGAGTGGTACGGCGCGGCCGTCGAGGGAAATTATCGCTTTTACTCGTACGGCGACGCTATGTTCATCTATTAAGGAGCGGGGTACCGTGAGCAACCTACTGAAAATAATCGGCGTGCTGGTTTTGGTGGCGGCTTCCGTGGCGTGCTTCGTCCTGGGGCGGGAATGGCCCGGCGTCGTTTTAGCGGGCCTGACGGTGGTCGTCTTCGTTTGGGCCGCGCTCACGTTTCAGCGACCCGTATTGAAGGTTAAGAGCGCCGAACTAACGCTGAAAATCCTCGACGTCGACGGCAACGTGGCCTATTTTGAAAAGAAGCAGGAACTGGTCCCGCGAGGTAAGCCGCTCGCCGACATCCGCGACCGGAATCTTTTCACCAGAGGCCGTCTGGACGATTTCCACGTCTCGCCGGGCGAAATAGGCGAGAGGATGAGCGTGGGTAAGTATTATATTATAAAGGTCGTCTTCAAACCGCCGCTCGCACCGGGCGTGCCCGTCACCCGTAAAGTAGCTTATAATATTTACGACGCGTTCGGCGGCGACGACGTTTCATTCATGTTCGTCGGCGATTACGCCACCGACGACGTCGTCTTTCGCGTCCAATTCCCGCCCGAGCGGTTGCCCCACCGGACCCGGGCTTTCGTTAAAACCGAGGGCCGCGCGCCCAAACCGGCCGATTTAAAACGCTCCCCCGACGGTGCCGAGGTCGAGTGGCGCGTCGGCCGCGTAAAGCCCGGCGTCCAGTATCACGTGGAATGGAGTTGGTAACGCGGCGCCGCGGTCATTCGGCCGCCACGCCCGTAGGTTTTTTTACCCTTTTGATAGTCAGAAGCTTTTCGCCTGAAGGGGAATAGCAGATAATCTCTTCGGCCTCGTCGTACGCTACCCACAGCCTCCCGGCGCCGTCGACGTCGATGGCCGCGACGCTTTCCGGATCCGGGATGGAAGCCGTTATTTCTTCTTTATCCGCCGATATCTTAACGATTCCCGCGTAATGCCTCGCCACCCAGACCGTTCCTCGGGCGTCGTCTACCGCAAGGTTCGTAGGTAGTTCGACCCCCGTTACTTTTCTTTTGAGCCGCCCTTCGCGGTTTATGGCGAAGACCCTATTGTTGCCGTAGTCGGCTACCCATACCAGGTCGCGGGCGGCGTCGTACGCGAGCGCCCGGCCTTCGTTTACGCCGGCCATGCTTCTTTGGGTCTCGCACTCCGGCCCCACGAGGCTCAGCGTCCTCGTGCCGCTGGCCACCCACGCCCAACAATCGCCCAACGCCGCGACCGCGAAAGGTTCGTGAAACGACGCCGAGCGGAACACCTCGTTGCCGGCGTCGTCGTATTTCGCGACCTCGTGGCCGTAGAAGTCGGCGACCCATACCGCGCCGTCGCCGGCGTCGAGCGAGATGGACGGCTCGATCGGCCGCTTCTCAAGGACATATAAGCCGAGTTGGCTCGTCCCTATGCCGGGGGCGTGGGCGGCCTCCGCGACGCGGAAGAGCTCCCGGCCGCCGTCGACGTCGAAACACACTAAGCTGTAATCGTACCCGTCAAGGAACCAAAGGCGCCGGCGCGCCGCGTCCAGCGCAAGAGAGATCGGCCGCCGGTAGCCGTCGTAGTTGCGGACGTATTCTCCCTCGTCGGAATATTGATTCAGGCCGCCTTCGTGACCCACCCAGACCGCGGCTTGCGCCGCGGCGGCGATGACTAAAATTACGGCTAGGGTTAGCTTCATGACGACCTATTTTAAAAGCTGGGCGCGCCGCCGTCAATTCTTTTCTGGCATGATTTTTTCGCGCAAGCGGGCGACGAAGCCATGGAGGTAGTATAGGTTGTGGATGGAGACCAGGCGCCCGGCCAGGTGTTCGCCCGCCAGGAAGAGGTGGCGAAGGTACGCGCGGCTGAAGCGGCGGCAGGTATAGCAACCGCATTCCGCGTCGACGGGTCGGTCGTCGTTTCGGTGCGGCGATTGGCGTAGGTTTATCCGGCCCTCGGCGGTGAGGGCGGTTCCGTGTCGGCCTTCCCGCGTCGGAACGACGCAATCGAACATATCGACGCCCGCGGCTACGGCCGGCGCTATGTCCTCCGGGCGGCCGACGCCCATCAGGTAGCGGATTTTATGTTCGGGGAGCAGCGACGCCGTAAAAGCCGCGTAGGCGGCGGTTTGCGCCGGTTCCTCGCCGACGGAGAGGCCGCCGATGGCGTAGCCGAAGAAATCCATCTCGACGAGCTGGGCCGCGCTCCGCTCGCGCAAGTCTTCGAACACCGCCCCTTGGACGATGCCGAGCAACCTTTGCGAAGGCGAGTCGTGGGCGGCGCGACAGCGGGCCGCCCACGCCGTCGTAAGCGCTACGGCTTTTTCCGCCTCCCGCCGGCTCGTGGGATAGGACGTGCAGTAGTCGAACGCCATTATGAGGTCGGCGCCGAGGTCCCGCTGGATGTCGGTGGCGAGCTCGGGCGTAAGCCGGAGGAGTTGCCCGTCGACGTGGGACCGGAACGTTACGCCGTCGTCGTCCACTTCGCGCAGCGGCGCCAGGGAGTGGATTTGGAAGCCGCCGCTGTCGCTGAGGATGGCGTGCGGCCACGACATAAATCGATGCAGGCCGCCGAGGGCGGCTACGACTTCTACCCCCGGGCGCAGGTATAAGTGGTACGCGTTGGCGACGACGATGCTCGTTCCGGCGGCCTCGAGTTCTTCCGGCGTGAGTAGTTTGACCGCGGCTTGCGTCGCGACCGGCATAAACGCCGGCGTCTTTACGGCGCCGTGGGGGGTTGTGAGGACGCCGGCGCGACCCGCGGGCCCCGCCGCTTCCACTTCGAAAGAGAAATGATCGGGCATGGGCCGGATTTAAGTACCCTCGTGCGTCCGGATGGACGGGAGGTCTCGGTCGAAGAGTTGGTTGACCAACCTGATGAGGAGCGCGGCGCCCTGGCGGGCCAGCGCTAGGAGTTTTTCGAATTCGCCGTCGCTGAAGGGCCTTTCTTCGGCCGAGGCCTGGATTTCGACGATGCGGCCCGCGCCGGTAAGGGCGCAGCTCATGTCCACCGCCGCGTCGCTGTCCTCGGCGTAAGACAAGTCGAGCAGCGGCCGGCCCGCGACGATGCCGGCGGATATCCCTACCACGACGTCGGAAAGGGGCAATCGGCCGCTTTCGTCCGATATATTGGAAGTCTTAAGGGCGTCGCGCAGCGCGACGTACCCGCCGGTGATCGCGGCGGCGCGGGTCCCGCCGTCGGCTTGGATGACGTCGCAGTCGACGACGACGCGCCGGTCCCCCAGCGCCGGCAAATCGGTTACGGCGCGTAGGCACCGGCCTACGAGCCGTTGTATTTCAACCGTGCGGCCCGGCGGCCGGGTGGTCCGGCCTTCGCGAAAAGACCTTGTATGCGTCGCCCGAGGCAACATAGAATATTCGGCCGTGACCCAGCCCCGGCCCGCGCCCTCGAGCCAGTTGGGGACGCCGCCCTCTATCGACGCGGCGCAGATGACTTTCGTTTCGCCGACTTCTATAAGGCAAGACCCCTCGGCGTATTTCAGGTACCGGCGGGTTATTTTGACCGGCCGGAGCTGATCCGGCCGTCGGCCGTCGGCGCGTGTTATTTCTTTAGGCATGAATAACCCCATCCGTTGCCGGACGCCGGTGACGTAAGGAGGTTTAAATGAAGGCCGAAGTTCATATGGTCAAAGGTTTGTCTTTCGTAGGCAAATCGGATTCCAATCATTGGTTGGCGATGGACGGCCTGCCGGAGGTGGGGGGAACCGGGGCCGCATCCCGACCCGTGGAACTATTGTTGATAGGGCTAGCCGGCTGCACCGGCATGGACGTCGCGTCCATCCTTTCCAAGAAAAAGGCTCGCCTCCAAGCGTTCAGCGTCGACGTGGACGCGACCCGCGCCGACGAACATCCCCAGGTTTTTACGGCTATAAGCGTAACGTACCGTTTGCAGGGCGAAGGGCTTAAGGAAGAAGACGTCGTCGAAGCCATCCGCCTTTCGCGCGAAAAATATTGCCCCGTCTCAGCTATGCTTTCGAAGGCTTGCGAGATCAGCTACGATTACAAGATCGCCTAGTCGGCCCGGTTTTCCCTCGAATGATAATCGCCGGTCCGCGAGGGCTTTTTTAGCGGATCGACGTTCGCCCTATTTCCACCCGCTCTACGCTGCCCGTCATCTCGGGCCATACAATGCGGCCGACGCGTTCGAAATCGTCGACGACGTCGGTAACGAAGTAGCGCGGCTTGGCCAATGAGGGCTCGGCGCGTTCTTCGCCGCGGGCGGCGAGGACTTCTCGCGCGGCGGTGGCCATCGTTTCCCCGGAATCTATCAGCGTAACGCCGGCGCCGGCGATTTCGGCCAGGACGGGTTTCAGTACCGGGTAATGGGTGCAACCTAATATCAGCGTATCGATTCCCTGCTCGAGAAGGGGCGTCAGGTACTCCTGGGCTACGGCCTTCACGATAGGGCCTTTCGTCCTACCCTCTTCGACCAGCGGTACGAACAAAGGGCACGCCCGGCTGAAGACCGTCGTACCTCTGTCGAGGGCGGCGACGGCCCGCGGATAAGCGCCGCTTTGTATCGTCGCGCGCGTACCGATGACGCCGACGCGGCGGAGGTTGCTCGCGCCCAGCGCGGCCCGCGCGCCCGGTTCGATTACGCCCCACAGCGGGACGTCTACCATCTCGTCGAGGACGTCGAGCGCCGTAGCCGACGCGGTATTGCAAGCGATAATGACGAGCTTCGGCCGAAAGTGGAGTAGGAACTCGACGCACTCGCCGGCGAAGCGTTTGACGGTCGCCGGCGATTTCGACCCGTAGGGAACGCGGGCGGTGTCGCCCAGGTAAATAATCTCCTCGTGGGGGAGGGCCCGGTTCACTTCGCGGGCCACGGTCAGGCCCCCGACGCCGGAGTCGAAGATGGCGATGGGAGCGTCGGCGGTCATCTCTCCTTCCGCCCCTGGGGCGGCGGGTAGACGTACCGGCCGAGCTCGCCGTAGATGGGGAAACCGGCGGCGATATGGCCGCCTTCCCCCGCCAGCGTGCGGTACGCGCGGCTGTCGATAAGGACGACGACGCCGTCGACGCCGGCGACGTTGGCGGTGACCGTCCGGTAGAGTGAGTTCAGGGCGAATAGTTCGCCGGTGGAACCGAAGCTTTTCGATTTTATACGTTCGTCGAAGTTGAGGAGCGCGACGTCGTCGCGGATGAAGACCGATTTTAATTGGGCGTCGGGGGGAAGGGTAGGGGAGAGCTCGGCCGACCGCGGCCCGCCGATGAGCGCCCCGACGACGAGGCGGGTGCGTTCCTCGGCCGTGTCGGCCGGGCCGACGTCGCGGCGCTCGGCGACCAGTTTGGTATACTCGGCGTCCGCGAAGAAGATATCGGCGCCCGGGGCCGGCGCCGAAACGGCCGCGGCCTTTTTTTCCTCTTGCGCCGTCAAGCCCGTGATTATTGTCGCGCGATAGCGGAACGCCGCCCAGACGAGGGCTATCATCGCGGCTACGGCGACGCCGGCCGCCGCCGTTTTCCAAATCCGGCGTTTACGGTTTTCGGCCATACGGTCAGCTTAGTCGAAAAGCTGGGTGGACTCGTCGCCGGGCAACGCTTCGCCCGGCTCTTCCTTATCTATTTTTCCGGCGGCGGCGAGACGGTCCTGGAAGCCGGCCAAAGCCCGGCTCGCGTCGTCGTATTTGTTGCTCGCGTCGCGCAGGTGTTTTCCCGTTACCCGGAAGAGGTCGTAAAATTTGTTCAGCTCGTCGGCCAGGCGCCTGAGCTCGGCAACTACCGTGGCCGCCCGTCCCTCCAACGCCATCCCTTGGAGGCCCAGCGCCACCGTAACGAGGTAGAGGTATACCGTCGCCGGCGAAACGGGAAAGACGCGTCTTCCGGCACCGTATTCGAACAGGTCGCCGTCGACTACCGCCGTCTGGTAGTATATATTCTCCGAGGGTAGATACATGAGCGCGAAGTCGTACGTGCCGAGGTCCGGCCGTATATACTTGGCGGCGATCTCGTCGATCTTGTCTTTTACGGCGCGGACGAAATCGCGCCTGCAACCGGGCCGCTGCTCTTCCGGGGCGCTCGTCATGCGCTCGAAGCTCTCCAACGGGAATTTGGCGTCCACCGGCACGTATTTGGTTCCGATTTTGACGGCGAAGTCCACCGCCGCGCCGGCCAGCGGGAACTGGCGGCGATATTGCTTGGGGTGGAGCAATTGCGCCAGGACGTTGTCCAATAAAACTTCGCCCACCGCGCCGCGGGCCTTGGGGGGTCGCAGCAATTCTTCGAGTTTTTTGATGTCGCGGCCGAGCTCGAGCACCCGGGTCGACGATTCGCGGATTTCCCCCACCCCCTGGTGGACGGAGGCAATGGCGTCGCCCGCGCTGGCCAATTGTTGGCTTATGCTTTGGGTGGTGTTGGCGAGGAGGTTGGTAAAGCTGTCGAGGCGGTTATCCATCGCCTGGCGGAGCGTGGCGACGTCCGCGCCGGTGGCGCCCAAACCCTGCGCCCGGGCGACGTTGTCCTCCACCCGCCGGAGGGAGCCGCGGCCCAGCCACAGCGCCGCGGCCGCGGCCAGCAGGGCGAATACGGCGACGATGCCCAATATGATTTCGATTCCGCTCACGGTTTTTTAACGGCTGGCGGAGCCCATTTTCTTCTCGTACGTTTCTTTATAAGTTCTAATGCCGTCGAAGACCGCCGCGGCGACCTTTTGCTGCCACCCCGGGTCGGTCAGTAATTTTTCTTCCGTCCCGTTTGATATGAAGGCTGTCTCCAGTAAAATCGACGGCATCTCGCACCCCACGAGGACGAAGAACGGCGCTTGCTTGACCCCTCGGTCGCGCAGGCTGAGCTTTTTTATTAACTCCTCCTGGCAACAGTGGGCGAGTTCCGACGATTCCTGAAGGTATTCGTTCTGGGCGAGCATGGAGAGGATAAAGTTAAGGCTGGCGGGGTCCGCCGCGAAGTTCGGGTTCTCGGCTAAGAAGTCCTCGTTTTCCGCGATGGTGGCGGCGCGTTCCCAATCGTTCCAGGATTCGGAGAGGAAATAGGTCTCGGTTCCGCCTACTTTGGCGTTAAGTACGGCGTTGTTATGAAGGTCGATGAAGAGGTCGGCTTTGACCGCGTTGGCGAGGCCGGTGCGGTCGCGCATGAATACGTGGCTGTCGTCGACGCGCGTCAAGACGACCCGGACGCCGAGCTTGTCGCGGAGCAACCGGGCCAGCCGCAGCGAGATCTGGAGGTTGACGTCTTTTTCGACCGTGCCGCGGGGTCCCTCGGCGCCTGTGAAGTGGCCGCCGTGGCCCGGGTCGATGCAGATGGTATCGATTATCGTCGGCGTGGCATCCGGTTTTATTTCTTTGGCCGAGGTCGGAAATTCGCCCTTGGCCGCGACGACGGGTTTCTCTTTTATCGGTTCCGGTTGCTTCTGGGGGGTTTTGGCAGGGGCCGCGGTCGGCGGCTTTTTGTAGATTTTGAAGAATATCTGCGGCGGCGTTTTGAGCGACTTACCCTCGTAATTTTTGGCGCCTTTACCGAGCGTAACGTAGATGTAGGCCCGGCCTTTTACGGTGGCCGACGTGACTTTGTTGACGACGCCCACCGGCTCGTCCAACTTGGCCGCCCCCGCCGAGACCGCGCAGTCGTCTATCACCAGCGCCAATCGGCCGTCTTCGGTCGCGCTAACTTTGAACACGGAAGGCTTCTGGAGTTTCACGATTACCGCGGTGTAGTCGGTATAATTCCGCACCGCCAGGCCGGTAACGCGGTTGGCGGCGAAGGCCGCAGCCGGCATCAGCGCGGCCGCGGCCGCGATCGCGACGGCGGCGCGGCAACGTCTCGCCTTAACGCCTTCGACGGCCGCGAGGTTCATCTTTATCGGTAACCGCACGCGAGTCTTGTATGGTTTCGTCTTTTTCCCGGATCTTATCCCGTTTATCATATTTTTTCTTGCCGCGGGCGAGGGCTATTTCTACTTTGGCGTAACCTCCCGAAAAGTATACTTTTAACGGTACGAGCGTTACACCCTTTTGGGAGATGGCGCGGGCGATGCGGTTTATTTCGGCCCGGCTGAGGAGCAGTTTCCGCGGCCGTCGCGGGTCGAGGTGGAACGCGGGGCTTTTGTCGTATCGCGTGATATGGAAGTTATATAAAAAAATCTCGCCCCCCTCCGGGGCCCCGTACGCCTCGCCCAACGACGCGCGACCAGCGCGCAACGACTTTACTTCGGCGCCGGCTAACACCAGGCCGGCGTCGTACGTCTGCAATATCTCGTATTCGTACCGGGCCCGGCGGTTCGTTGCCACTACGCGGTCCATATCGCTTTTTTAGTTCCTCGTAAAATATAGGTGAATATATTATCGCGCGGGGGTTTAGTCAAGGGAAATGGATTAACGAACCTCGGGTGACCCTCAGGTAACGGGTTGCGGAAAAGCGGATATTAAGCTACTATAAACAATACGCTTCCGTCCGAGGAGGTTGGCGCATGAGGATTTCGTTTTTTTTAGTTATATCGTTGGTCGCGGGGGCGTCGGCGGCGTCCGCGTTCGACGTATATTCATATTGGGAACCGCCGCTGGTCGGCGCCGGCGGCTCGGCGGCGGTGGCGGACGACGCCACCAGCGTCCCGTTGAACCCGGCGGGCTTGGCCGCGGCGCACGGCTTTAACGGCTATATCTCTCGTCACGTGCGGGATTTGGGGCCCGGGGATTTCCACGGCTATCTCGAAACCCCGGTCGGCGGCTTCGGCTACGATTGGACGGACGCGCGGGACGAAAACGTGCGCGCCAGCCGTTTTAGTTGGACCTACGGCGCGCCGGTATACAGGTGGGTCGGTTTGGGCGCGGGCCTGAATCGGCTGGCCGCGTCGAAGCCCTATCTTACTTCGGCCTGGACCGTTGACGCCGGCGTACTCCTTCGGCCCAGCCCGTTCATCTCGTTTGGCGCTACGGCACGTAACTTGAACGAACCCAGGTTCTTACGCCGGGTGGAAGGGCGGACGTACGTCGCGGCGTTGGGGGTTAGGCCGGGATGGGAGCGGCTGACGCTCAGCTGCGACGTAGGCTGGCGCGAGCGCGACCCGCTGGACGAGACTAGCTTCCGCGGCGCCGTCGACGTCGAGCTCGTCGACGGCCTTACGTTGGGCGCGGAAGCCGACGACGACCGGAATTTCGGCGTCGGCTTGAGCGTGGCCTTCCCGTACGTCGGCGTCGCTTACAGCGCGCGGCTCGACGACGAGCGGGAATACACGGGCGACGACGCCAGCCTCCGTTTCAATCTCGAGCGGCGGCGTTCCGTCTTTACGTTGGGCAAGGGTTACGCCGAATTCGACATCGCCGGCGACTTAGCGGAAACCAGGGGCGGTTTTTCGTTACTGGGCGGTAAGGGAGTCGGCGGCCGGGACCTCGTTCGGCGCCTTAAGTCGGCTCGCGAGGATAAGAGCGTTAAGGGTATATTGATACGTGTCGGCGACGTCGACCCGGGCTTCGGTTCGGGCGTCAGCGCTTTGGTGCAAGAGATACGGGCCGCGATAAAAGACGTTCGCGCCGCGGGTAAAAAGGTATACGCTTATATCGAGGTCGTGGACCGGCCTGCCGGGTATTATATAGCGTCGGCCGCCGACATCGTCGCGATGCCGGCGGGCGGTTACTTCGGCGGCGTGGGAACTTATATGACGATGTGGCGCGTAACCGGTCTCACCGGGCGCTACGGCGTGGAGTGGGATTACCTGACCGCCGGGGATTACAAAGGGGCTTTCCATATAATCGGGCCCGAGCCGACCGAAGCCATGGAACGCGAGGTCGGAGAGCTCGTGGAGGACGGGTACCAGCAGTTCGTCGGCGACGTCGCCGCGGACCGGGGCCTGACGGCCGAGAGGTTCCGGGAGCTTTGCGAAGGGCGGCCCTTGACGGCGGAGGAGTGCCGCGACGCCGGCCTCGTGGACGAGGTTGCCCGTTACGAGGACCTCAAAGACGTAATCGCCCGCGCCGAAGGAGCGGAGCGAGTTGCGACGACGAAAGTTTCACCGCGCGAGGGGTGGCGCGACAGGTGGGGTATGCCCGGGTCCGTTCGGGTTATTATAGCTGAAGGGTCCATTACCGCGGGGAAGAGCGGGCGCTCGTTTATGACGGGCGGCCGTAATATAGGGGAGGATACTCTCGTGAAGCAATTGCGCGAGGCTCGCGAGGACCGGGACGTAGGGGCGATCGTGTTGCGGGTTAACTCCGGCGGCGGCGACGCGCTGGCCTCCGAAAATATCTTCGACGAGGTCTTGAAATGCCGCGCCGATGGTAAACCCGTGGTCGCCTCTATGGGCGACGTGGCGGCGTCGGGCGGGTACTTTATCGCCTGCGGCGCGGAGTATATATTCGCCGAGCCGGCGACGTTGACCGGGTCTATAGGCGTCGCGTTCGCGAAGCCCGCGCTGGAAGAGTTTTACCGGAGATACGGGATAGCGCGCGTTCCGGTAAAATCGCACGAGCATGTCGACGCCCTCACGTACCACCGGCATCTCACCGAAGAAGAAGAAACATGGGTAGCCGGAATGGTTCAAAATGTGTACGTCAGGTTTTTGGGCGTCGTCGCCCGGGCGCGAGGTATGGACCCGGCGAGGCTCGAGGAGTTAGCCGGCGGCCGGGTCTACACCGGCGCCCGGGCAAAGGAGCTCGGCCTGGTAGATGAACTGGGCGGCCTCGACGATGCGGTTGAGTACGCGCGCGGGAAAGGAAACCTTGCCGCGGACGCGCCGCTCGAGTACGTAGGCCCGGGCGGCGCCTTCTGGGAACGCGCGCCTGCCGCCGCGGCGACGCTGTTCGGTATTAACTAGCGCTCATATCTTCCACATGCGGAGGTCCCACGATGGGTAAACTTTTCTTTACGATTTCCACGGTAGCGGTTTGTTTGGCGTTATGGGCGTGCGGCCCGAAAACGAAGCCGCCGGTTACCGGCGCGGACCTGGTCGCGACGGCCGTGGCGGCGCATTACGTGGTTAACGTCGACGACGTAAAGAAGGTCGACGGCCGTTACGAATGGACCGTAAGCGCGGTCAACGGTTCCGGCTACGCGTGGCAAGGGACATTCTACGTAAAATTGGTGGACGCCGAGGACAAAATAGTCGAGAGCCACGATTTCAAGGTAGAAGAGATGGTACCCCCCGGCGGAAAGACGACGGGCCTGAAATTTACTTCCAAGTACGCGCCCTCGGAAATGGGCGGCAACGTGGCTTCGTTGAAGGCCGAAGTAGACGTTGCCGATTATAAGGAGCCGTCGGCGGGCGCGTCCCGGTAAAACCGCCCTCGGCGTTCGCGCCGGTGGTTCGTTAAGCTTCCAAAATAACCTCACGGGAACGGCGGCTTTCGCCGATAAGTTGTGGCGTCTGCGGCGCCGCGGCTGCGCTAAGGCTAGCGCAGTCGGTGCGGCCTCGCGACGTGGACGGGCGGGAAAAAATGAAATTCGAATTCGAGGATGTATAAAAGCGTAATCGTTATAGGCGCGGGGCCGGCGGGCTTGGCCGCGGCGGACCGACTGGCGGCCGCCGGCCTCGACGTCTTGGTTCTCGAAGCGCAGGACCGAGTCGGCGGCCTGTGCCGGACGGTGTCTTTCGCGGGCGCGACGTTCGACCTCGGCGGCCACCGCTTTTTTACGCGGGACGAGGAGGTACGAAAATACGTCTTCGAGCTGATGGGCGACGGCCTCGAGCTCAGGCGCCGTAAAAGTACCATCCGTCTTTGGGGGAAAGATTTTGCGTACCCGCTCGATTTTAAAAACTTGTTGTTCAGGATGAACCCGCTTACGGCCGCTCGAGCCGGCGCCGATTATCTTTGGGCCGGGGCGCGCCAAAAGTTAGCGCCTCGCGCGGACGTGTCCTTCGAGGATTGGGTAGTCAACCGATTCGGGCGGACCCTTTACCGGATTTATTTCGGCCCTTATACCGCGAAACTGTGGGGCCGCTCGCCGTCGGAGATATCGGCGGACTGGGCGGCGCAGCGCATATCGCTTTTAAACCTGTGGGACGTGTTATTGTTATTGTTAAAGGTGAAGAAAGAACAGCCGAAGACGTACGCTACCGAGTTCCATTATCCCCGGGGGGGCATAGGCCGGATGTACGAGGTTTTGGCGGCGCGGGCGCGGGCGGCGGGGGCCGAAATCAGATTGAACGCGGAAGTAGTCGAAGTGCGGCGGGAAGGCGGCCGCGTAACGGGCGTCGCCTTTCGCCGGGAAAGCCGCGAAGAATTCGAGAGCGCCGACTTCGTAATATCCACGGCTCCGCTGCCGCGGCTGGCCGAGATGGTCCGTCCCCCCGCCGGCGAAGACGTTGTGGGCGCGGCCCGGCGCATGGCTTTTCGGGGCCTGAGGTTTCTGAACCTGGTAGTGAACCGGCCCGCCGTTACGGATAATACGTGGATCTACGTCCCCGAACCGGCCTATTTCTTCTTCCGCATCCAGGACCTGCGCAACTGGTCGCCGTCGTTGTGTCCTCCCGGCAAGTCGGCCTTGGAGCTCGAGATATCTTGCGACGCCGGCGATGAAAAATGGCGCATGTCCGACGAGGAAGTGAAAGGCGTTTGCCTGGCCGACTTAGCCGCCATGGGCTTGGACGTGGCGGCGGACGTCGAGGCCTACGGCAGCTCGTTCAGCGAGTATTCGTACCCGATTTATGACCTCGACTACAGAGCGAAACTTAAGGCCGTTTTGGGGTTCGTGTGGCCCTTGGAGAATTCGTTGACCATAGGCCGGGGGGGCCTTTTCCGTTACAACAATATGGACCATTCCATAAAAATGGGTCTGTTGGCGGCGCGGCACGTCGCCCGCGGCGAGAGTCGCGACGCTATCCTGGATATCGCCAAGGGGCAATCGGTTTTTGAAGCCCCGCACAAAAGGTATTGAACGCGTAGGGCGCTTCTGGATTCTAATTAGTTTCGCTTGCTTTGTCAAAGGCCGTGTCATAAAATTAAAATTAGTATAGCGGCACTTGGACAAGTGGTGTGAAACACGAACGTGAAGAGCGGCGCAAAAATAATTTGTTTTTTAGGGTCCGTATTCGCCGCGGCGCCGGCCGTCGGCGTCTCGGACGATTTTTTGGGCGTGGCCGACGTAGCGGATGCGCCGGCGGCGTTGGCCGCGGCGACCGCCGCCGGCCGGTGGGGCCGCGCCGGTTGGTTGGCGATGGTCTATACCGGCGACGAAGTGCAGGCGCGGCGGTTCTTCGCCCGGGCGCTGGCGGCCGACGGTGACGACGCCGCGGCGCTGGAGGGTATCGCCTGGCTCGATTTTACGCAGGGGCGTATTGACGCCGCTTTCGACCGCTGGCGGCGCTATCTCGAGCTCTGTCCGGGCGGCGACGCCGCGGCGGCGCTCATCGCGACGTTGAGGTTTTTCGACGGCGTCGTCCCGACGTACGCCGCGGCGCCCGATTTCTTACTCGAGTTGGCCGCTCGGCCCGAGTGCCCCGCGGCCACAAGGGACGCCGCGCGCCGCGCGGCCGAGCCGCTTTTTCAACAATCGGGCCGGTGGGAGGACGCCGCGACGCTGGCTCGAGAACAGGGGTACGTGAGCAATTTCGCCGTTAGCGGCATTTTCAATAAACACGGTTTGGCGGACGTCGATTACGCCTTCGAACCCGAGCAGAATTTGACGGCGAAACCTCCGGTCACGTCGGGGGAGGAAATATGGCGCCCGGTGGAAGGCCGATGCGGCCGGATTGACGTCGGTGGCGCCTTAGGTTTTAACGCCGGGGCGGCGTACGCGACGGCGGTTTTCGAACTGCCGCCCGGAGAGTATTGGCTCGAGGTTCAAAGCGACGACTGGTTCCGGGCCTTCCTCGGCGGCGTCGAGGTCGCAACAAATCATCCCGCGGCCGGCCCGAGCCGTTCCCTCCACCGCGGCAGGTTCAAAACCGCGGGCGGGCGCCAGCGGCTATTGATTAAAATTCTTAAAAATAACGACGCGATTTTCAATACCGACGGCGAGTGGGCCTTTAAGGCGAGGTTTTTGACGACGGCGGATCTCCGGCCGGTAGCGATTACGCCGCAAGACGACGATTATAGCGAAGGGGGGGCGGCGGCCGTGCCCGCCGGGGATGAGGCGGGGCCGGCGGCGCCGGGTACTATGGCGCGCTTTTACCGCGCCCTCGATTATTTCGCCGCTGGCGCGTACGAGGAAGGTGTGGACGTAATCGACGGCGTCGCGGCCGCGGCGCCCTCGTGCGTGCTCTTCCACGTCGGCGGCGCTTACGGTCGGATACTCGCCGGCGGCGAGTATAACTTGGCCGATGCCAAGTCGCAGCTGCGCCGCGCTCGCGCCGAGGACCCGGCCTGCGTCGTAGCCACCGAAGAACTAGCCGTCTTCGCTTCGTACGAGGGAAAGTGGGAGGAGGCGGTCGATTATTACCGCGAATCGCTACGGGGAGAGCCGTCGTACGTCTCGTCGATCTGCGGCTTGGCGGACATCGCCGCCCGGGAGGGTTGGGAAGGCGAGCTTTTGCGTCAGGCCGAAAAGGCGTTGGCGCTTAACCCCGCCGCCCACCGGGCGTTATTGCAACTCGGCGATTTCTATTACGACAACGACAACACCGCCCAGGCGGTCGAATTTTACGAGAAATACGTAGCGGCTAAGGCCGACGACGCCTACGTGCGCGCCAAACTCGCGGAGGCGTACCTATTCTTGGACGAGCCCGACAAAGCGGCGGCGCAGTACGAGGCTATTTTTAAGTTCGATCCCTACAACGAAGACGCGTATTTGGGGATGGCTGACCTGGCGGCCCGGCGCCAAGACGAGGCCGCGGCACTCGAGTGGTTCGCCAAGGGGGCGTCGGCGTTGCCGCGGTCGGCGGAGATAAGGCGCCAGTGGGGTTATTACTTGTGCGGCCAGGGCGCCCGCGAGAGAGGGTGCGCCGTTTTGCGCGAAGCCCTGGCGTTGGACGTAAGCGATTACCGCACGCGGCACTACCTGGAGCGGGAAGGCGCCCTCCGGCCCGACGCGGTGACGGCGGCGTTTTCGATTGACGCGGACGACGTATTGGCGAAGGCGGTAGAAGGCGCGGATTACCCTCACGCCGACGCCGCGATGCTCCTCGACCAGTCGGTGGTTTATTTGAATAACGATTTTACCTTTCGGGAAGCCAACCATAACCTCATAAAGGTAATGAACGACGCCGGGCGCGAGCGCTGGGGCGAGATAACGGTGATGGCGGACGCCGGCACCGAAATCGTCCAGGCGCGAACCCACGCGGCCGGGGGCGACGTGGTGGACGCGGTCTCGGTCAAGGATTCGAACGGTTATAAAGTCATATCGATGGAGCGGGTGATTCCGGGCGCCGTCTTAGAGGTAGCTTACGACCTCAATATCAATAAACGCATGATTTTTAATCTCTTCCAGTATTATTCGCAACCGTTCTATATGGCGGAGTCGGCGGAGGCGCTGCTGTGGACGCGCTTCGCGGCGGTGGTCGGCGACGATTTTCCGGCTAAGGACCGTTTGCGCCTCGACGTGGGGAACCAACGCTTAAAGGCGAGGCGCATCCGCGGCGACGGCCGCACCGCCTACTTGTTCGAACGGCGCGACGTTCCCGCGATCGTCGAGGAACCGATGATGCCGTCGAAAGACGCGTTTGCGCCGTACGTCCGCGTTACGACCATATCGGACGTCGATACGTTGGCGGAGTGGTACCGCGGCGAATTATTCGGGAAGTTCGGCGTCGACGACTTCCTGAGGACGCGGCTGGGGGCGATAGAATTACCCGCGGGCGACGACGCGGCGCGTGCGGCCGCGGTTTACTATTACGTTTTGCGCGAGGTCGAGAGTTCGGGCGGCAGCGTATTTTATCCGGCGCCCGCGCGCCTTACGGCTTTTCGCGGCCGAGGGCGCACGGTGGACCGGGCCATACTTATCGTGGCGTTGTGCCGCGAGCTCGGCATCCCCGCGAAGCTCGCGTTAGTAGGAACCGGCGGTTCGAAGACCGAGTGGGACGTAGTCACGCCGGAGATATTCGATACCGTTTTGGTCTACTTCCCCACCCTCGGGCCCGAGGGGAGGTACGCCGACCCGTTGCTTGATACGTTCGCGTTCGGAGACGTGTGGACCGCGGCGTACGGTAAACCGGCGCTCATCGTGGATGACGAGGGGTTCGAGATAGGCCGCGTACCGGCCGCGCCGTTCGAGAAAGACAGCATCGGTTTGGATTTGGACCTCGAGCTGGAGTGGGGCGGCGGGGCGAAGTTTAAGGGGCGTCGTACGTATCGCGGCCTGCGGGGTGCATACCGCGAAAGTTTTACCAATCCCGAGGACCAGGAGGCGAACGTCGAAATAAGTCTGTCGCAGATATTCGCCGCGGCGACGATTGACGATTATAGTTTCGATAATCTCCAAAACCTGGCCGGCGAATTCGCGTTGAATTTCGAAGGGCGGGTGCCCAATTTCGCTCGCGTGCGGGGCGATAATTTGGCGGTGCGCGTCGTGCCGTACGAACTTACGTTGGCCAAGGTCTTCATAAGCGCCGAGAGTAGACGTTATCCGTTGCGCATCGAGAGGCCGGAGGCGTGGATCGACGACGTCCGCATAAAGGTTCCCGGCGGTTACGGCGCGCAATGGGTCCCGCGAGATATTTTTTTAAAGGGGCCCAAGTCCCAGTACTCGCTCGAGACGGGCGTCGCCGACGGCACGGTAACCATCAAACGCCGCCTCTTTATAGACCAGGGCGACATGTCGCCCGGCGACTACAAGAAATTCGTAAAATTCTGCCGGGAGGTCGACGGGCTCGAGAAAAGGGAAATAATACTGGCGCCGACGCCCCTGGATAAGGCGCAGAGGTGAAATTTTGACCTTTACCTTTATACTACTTTTACTGGATGCCCTGGTGATAGTCGTCGCGTTCGTGGGGGCGTACTTCTTTAGGTTCAACTTGTTGCCGATGTTGCCGGGCATAGGCCGGCCCCCGTTCGAACCGTACTTGTATCCGCTGCCGGTTGTAATCGTACTCTGGGTTATAGTACTGAAGGCGTTGGGCCTTTACGGGCGTCGCGGCAGGAATTTCGGCTGGGATACCGTTTTCGCGTTGTTGGGCGCCGTACTGTTAGGGTTGGTTTTCCTGGGGGCCGTCGGTTTTGTTTACCGGGGGTTCTCTTATTCGCGTTTGGTTCTGGCCGTGGCCGCGGCCTTCGCCTTTGTGGGAATGTCCGCGGCGCGCGCGGGGGCCGTATATTTCCGGGGGTATCTGTTGAGGAGGGGCGTGGGCGCGAAGAGGACCCTCGTCGTCGGCACGTCGGCGGCGGCGAACGAGCTCTGCCGAAGGTTGCTGAACGCCCCGGCGAGCGATTATTTCCTGGTGGGCGTAATTCGGGCCGGCGAAGGCGAGCCGGAGGAAGCTTGTAAGGTGCTGGGCGACCTCGGCGATTTCTTCGACGTCCTCACCCGCGACAAGATAGGCGTCGTGTTTTTCGGCGGCGACATCCCGGACCAGGTGCTGTTAGACCTGGTTCTGGAGTGCGATCTCAAAGGGGTGGAGGTCCGCATTTTGCCGTCGACGGTTGAGCTGATGGCGTCGAAGATCTACGCGGAAGAAGCGTTGGGGGTTCCCGTCTTTGCGTTACGGCAATTCCGTTTGACGGGATTCAATCGCTTCGTGAAACGCGCCATGGACGTGGCGTGCGCCGCGTTTTTGTTGCTGGTGTTTGCGCCGGCGTCGGCGTTAATAGTTTTGATTATAAAATTGACGTCGCCCGGACCGGTCTTATACCGGCAGGTGCGCGTAGGCCAGGACGGCCGGACGTTCGAGTTGACGAAGTTCCGCTCGATGCGACCGGACGCCGAAGCGGAGACGGGGCCGATATTCGCCCGCGCCAACGACGCGCGCGTGACCCTTTTCGGCAGGTTCCTGAGGCGCACGTCGCTCGACGAAGTCCCCCAACTTCTAAACGTTCTCAAGGGCGATATGTCCATCGTCGGGCCGAGGCCTGAACGGCCGTATTTCGTTGAGAAGTTCGCGTCCGACGTCCCGCGTTACGTCGAGCGGCACAAGGTCAAGTCCGGCATGACCGGGTGGGCGCAAGTCCACGGCCTCCGCGGGAACACGTCCATCGCCCGGCGGGTAGAGTACGATTTGTATTATATAGAAAATTGGTCCCTCCTTTTCGACCTTAAAATAATACTCCGGACCCTTGCTCAGGTAATAAGTGGCAAAGGCCAATGAAACGGGGATTAAGACGGCTGGTGTAGTGCCCATTCCCGACTATTACGTTTTTTCTAGGGTTTTTACATTTTCTGACCGTCCGCCTTGGAGGCGGCATAGCGTAGTGCCCAATAACAAAGACGTTGATTCCTAATGCCGGCGCCGCTCGCGTCGCGCGAGCGGCCTTGCCCTATTAAAACGGTCGTCCTGTTATTTCGATATAATACCGTCACGCGATTTTACGCGTTACATTATGGAAAAAAGCCAACGACAATTCGTCCGTAACTTCTCGATCATAGCTCATATTGACCACGGCAAGACGACGCTCATGGACCGGATACTCGACGTCACCGCGGCCGTTGACCCGCGCCAAATGCGCGAGCAATTCCTGGACGCCATGGCGTTAGAGCGCGAACGCGGGATTACGATCAAGATGCATCCGGTAACGCTCCAGTATCGGGGGAAGGACGGCAACGATTACAAGTTTAATATTATCGATACGCCCGGCCACGTCGATTTTACGTACGAAGTTTCGCGGTCGCTCGCGGCGTGCGACGGCGCCGTCCTCCTGGTCGACGCGAGCCAAGGCGTTGAGGCGCAGACGGTCGCGAATGCGCTTTTGGCGGCCGGCAACGGCCTTGTCCTCGTGCCCGCGATAAACAAGATAGACTTGGCGTCGGCCGACGTGGACGTTACGCGCGAGGAATTGGAGGACGTAGTAGGCATCGACGCCTCGGAGGCCGTGCTCGTGTCCGCGAAGGACGGGACGAACGTCGTCGAGTTGTTGGAGGCGGTGGTCGCCCGGGTCCCCCCGCCCGCGGGCGAGGCGGACGCGCCGTTGCGAGCCCTTATCTTCGACGCCCGATACGACCCGCACCGCGGCGTTTTAGCGTACGTCCGGGTCGTCGACGGCGTGGTCGCCCGGGGCACGCGCATACGGTTGATGGCCTCCGACGCGGTCTACGACGCCGTCGAGGTGGGCATATTCAAACCGGCGATGACGGCGGTGGACGAGCTCGTCGCCGGCGACGTCGGCTACGTAGCCGCGAACGTTAAGGATATCGCCGAGGCCCGCGTCGGCGATACCATAACGTACGCCGAGGGCGGCGTCGCCGAGCGGCTCGCCGGGTACCGGGAGGTCAGGCCGATGGTATTCGCCTCCCTCTTTCCGGTCGAGGCCGACGACTACGAGATGCTAAAGCGGGGGCTGGAGAAGTTGGCGTTGAACGACGCCGCGCTCAGTTGGCAGCCGGAGGAGTCGGCGGCGCTCGGGTTCGGCTTCCGGTGCGGATTTTTGGGCGTGCTTCATATGGACATCGTCCGCGAGCGGCTCGAGCGCGAGTACGAGCTGGAAGTCATCACGACCACGCCCCACGTCGCTTATGAAGTAATCACGCGCGACGGCAAGACGCAATACGTCGAGAACCCGGCCCGGCTGCCGGACCCGGCCGAGATAGAGGCCATCGGCGAACCGTTCGTCGAAGCGACGGTGTATACGCCGGCGCGCTACATCGGCCCGGTGGTGGAGCTTTTGAAAGGCCGCCGGGGCGAGCACGTCGGCATGGAGTTCTTCGCCGGCGACCACGTCGCCGTCAAGTACCGGCTGCCGCTGGTCGAGATAATAGTGGATTTCTTCGACAAGTTGAAGGCGCTCTCGCAGGGTTACGCGTCGCTCGACTACGACCACGTAGGGTACCGGCCGTCGAGGATGGTAAAGTTGGACGTGCTGCTCAACGGCAAGGCGGTGGACGCGCTGAGCATCATCGTCCACGAAGACCGCGCGTACGGCCGGGGCCGCGAGTTGGTCGCGAAGCTGCGCCGCGAGATCCCGCGGCAGCTCTACGAGGTGGTGATTCAGGCCGCCGTCGGCTCGAGGGTCATCGCCCGCGAAACGCTCAAACCGCTGCGCAAGCACGTAACCGCTAAGTGCTACGGCGGCGACATCACGCGCAAGCGCAAGTTATTAGAGAAGCAGAAAGCGGGCAAGAAGCGGATGAAGCAGGTCGGCAACGTCGCCGTCCCGCAGGAGGCGTTCCTGGCGGTGCTTAGGACGGAGGATTAGGGACTAAGCGGATTTACCAATTGACAATAGTTTTAAGTTATCGCATAATAATGAGTGTTTTTTTATATTAACCTACGTTGTATAAGAGGAGGCGAAGGAAGATGGCGTTAAATAAAACCGGGATAATCCAAACTATTATCCAGGCTTTAACCTTAGTTGCAGTAGTAATAGCGCTTATCATACCGGCACGTGTCATTATTAGTAAAATCGACGTAATTAGCAAGGATGTTGAGGAAATCAGAAAATCCTCAATAGGAACTATCGCGACATCACCGAAACGGGAATTGGTAGTAGATAAGCCTGCGGACGGCGCCGAGGTCGGTTATCACGCGGACGTCAAAGGCTACACCGATAACCTCGAATTGAATCACTACGTCGTAGTTATACCAGTACTACATCCGAGTAAGTGGGTTCAGCGATGGCCTGTTGTTATCGAACCGGAAGGTAAGTTGTCCAGCAAAGCGCAATTCGGCGAAGGCGGAATAGGGTTGGGCGAAGAATTTCAGATTTTATTACTCGCGACCTCGGAGAAATTAAGGCCCGGTACGCTCGATTACGAACCAGCGGACGCGAGGTGGTCGGCGCCGGTGACCGTGACGCGTACCAAATAACAACGGTCACATTGGATTACCCTTGGCGGAACGATAACCTTAGCGGTGGGCTGCACGGGTAAGAATTAAACCGCCCTTGAAACCCTTTTTGTTAAATGGGTGAAACCGGCGGGCAACGTCGCCGTCCCGCAGGAGGCGTTCCTGGCGGTGCTTAGGACGGAGGGTAGCGATAAGTAGTACCTTGGGAAGCGAAAACCCGGCCCCGGCGCCGGCGTTTTGTTCGCGACAAAATATGTGCCATCTAAGCCGTTGACGCGGAGAGCCGGTTGTTTTAACATAAACCTATAAGAAGGAGGGAAGACTATGAAGATAGTTATCCGGATGTGCGCCGCGGTCGTCGCGTTGGCCGCGGCGGCCTTAGCCGAGCCCGGCGACACGATTTGGTGGGGCCAGATCCCGGCTAGCGAGAATATCGTCGTCGGCGGCCTGGATATGGATTGGAACGACGGCAAGATCTGGGCCGCGGGGCCGGTCTCGGAAACGACCGGCCGTTGCAGGTACTGCAAGTTCGACCCCGAAACCCACCAGCTCGTCAAACCCTGGGCGTCGATGGCCCCGACGGTCGGCAGCTGTTTCGATATCGGCTACGGCTATGAGTACGGCGGCGTTAAATGCCTCGTCGTTAACGACGACTTCTATTATTCCCCGTATACGAAAATCATCGACCCGGGCGACGGTTCATACAAAGGCGCCCTTCCGAATTATTTCAGCAAGCCTAGCTACACCGCCGGGTGCGCGGTCGACTGGAAGACCAACGACGTCTATATCTCGAGCAACGTGCGCGTGCTCGACGGCGGCACCGACGACGCGAGGATCGCGCGCTACGACGGCGAAGCGTGGAACGTGTTCGCCACCGTGGGGGAGGCAAACGAGGGGCTCGGCGTGGGCTGGGGACACGTATTCCTCTTGAGGATGTTCCCCTATTACGACATATACGTCTTCGGTATGGAGGGCAAGCTAGAGGATACGGTCCACCTCAAGAACCTCCCGGCCAACTTCGTCGCCGGCCTTAGCCTGGGCCGCGTGGACGCCGTCGGCACGAACGAATCCCTCTTTATCGGCATAAAATCCGCCGACCATAGCGTCGTCGAAGTGGAGGTAAAGGACTACGCCGGCGCCCCGGTAGCGCCGGCGTCGGTGGGGCGTGTCAAGGCGCTCTTCCGTTAAGGCCTGTGCCACTAAAAAAACCCGGCTGCGAGGCCGGGTTTTTTTACGCCGGACGTTCCGTTTGCGTTTCGTACGCCGGGCGAACGGCAGATTGTCTCGGTCGCGAAAGCCGGGTGGTTCCGCCGCTACGACGTACGCGGCGGCGTGCGGCGGCGCCGGCCTTCGGCCTTCGGCGCCTTTCGCGTCAGCTCGTCCATGAGTTCGATTTGTATCTGCTGGATTTCCAGGAGCCTTTCCCACTGGCGCTTCACCAGGTGGTCGATTTTCTCGTGGAGGTTGCGGATCTCGAGTTCGGCCTTGAGGTTCACTTTGTAGTCGTGTTCGGCCCGCAGGCGGTCCTTGGCCTCGAGGCGGTTTTGGCTCATCATAATGACGGGGGCCTGGACCCCGGCGAGGCAGGAGAGGATGAGGTTGAGGAGGATGAACGGGTACGGGTCGAACGGCCGCCACGCGAGGTATAGCGAGTTGGCGATAATCCATAAGACCAGCAAGCCGGCGATAATGGAGATGAAGCGCCAACTGCCGGCGAAATTCGCGACGCGGTCGGCGACGCGTTGCCCCCTGGTCAACGCGCTTTCGAACGCGGCGTTGACGTTTTCCGTTAATATCTCCTGCTCGGCCAAACTTTGTAGCACTTCCTGGTCCAGCGCGGAGAGCTCGCCTTTTTCGACGCCGAGGATGTCGCGCACGTACGCCGTGCGGTAGTGGTTTAGGATGTCGGCGCAGACGTAACCGTCGCGTTCCCATTCCGGGTAGTCCTTTTTTATCAGTTCGGCGACCCCGTCGGGGATCGTGTCCGCCGGGATAGCGTCCCTCGGCGATACTTCCCGGCCGCTCAGCGCGCAACGAACGGTAGTTTTCTTTTTCATGGTCGTCGGGCCTTTCGTTGACGTTTTTTCGCGAACCCGGCTTCGCCGCCGGCTCAGCCGGTCTTAAATTTTCAAACTCGTCGCGGTCCGCGTTTGGTGCTGCACCGTGAAGTCGTCGGCGCCGTCGGGCCCGTAAGCGAAGAGCACTTTGTACGTCTGGCCTACGACGAGTTTGCGGTCGCGCTCGTCGCCCGAGTCCAGGGGGATGGTGAAGTCGATCTCGGTCGCGCCGCCTTCCTCCGTTCCCCTTTTGTTGGTTACGTTGTCGCGGCCGCCGCCGTTTACGTCGGCGTCGTGGCCCGTCAACGCCGAACCGTAGTCATCCCGGATAAATACCCGGCCGTCTTTAACGTAGCCGATTATCAGGTTGGCGTCCCTCATGGCCATCGCCGGGTCGAAGCCGACAGCGACCCACCCCGTCGTCGGGGCCTTCACCGTCGCGTTCAAATTTCCCCCTTCGGGTTTCCAGGTGAACGTTATCCTGTCGATGGTGACGGAACCGCCGTTGCCCGGGCCTACGGGCGGCGGTTCGTCCTCGGCCGTGTTGCAGGCGCAGCTCAGGACCACGGGTATTAACGCCGCCACCGCGGCCATCGGAAATAACAACTTCGGGTAGGGGGACATTTTTTAAGCCTCCTCGGCCGTTAAAATTCTATGAGTCGATATATGTTAAAACCCAGGTAAAGGTCGTTCGCATCGGTGCCCAGCATCAAGCGCCTCGTGCC
>CAZLXP010000027.1:0-27900 GCA_964563535.1 uncultured bacterium
TATCCTTGGTAACGCCTTCGACGACCTCGCGCACGTCGGCGCCCACGACCTCGCAAATGTTCGCGATCTCGTTGATGAACGAGATCTTAAGCGCCAAGAAGGCGTTGGAAGTGTACTTTATCATCTCGGCGGACAGCAGGTCGGTGATAATTATGGGGGCGTTGAGCGGGGCGTAGAGCTCGGCCACCATCTCCCCCGCGGCGGCGTTCGAACATCCTATGACCACGCGGTCCGGCTGCATGAAGTCGTGGATGGCGGAACCTTCCCGCAGGAACTCGGGATTGGAGACGACGTCGTAAGGATAAGCGCCGCCCGACTTCTTGGCGATGATGTGGCTCACGATATCGCCGGTTCCCACGGGGACCGTCGATTTGTTGACCACCGAACGGTAGCCGTCCATCGCCTCGCCTACCGTCTCGGCCACGGCCCGCACCTGGCTCAGGTCGGCTTCGCCGTTGGGCCCCGGCGGCGTCCCCACCGCCACAAAAATAATTTTGGATTTCTTGACCGCTTCCGCGACGTCGTCGGTAAAGGACAACCGCCCGACGCGCGAGTTGATGCGGACTTTCTCTACCAACCCCGGCTCGAAGATGGGCGTTTCGCCGCGCTTGAGCATCTCTACTTTCCGGCGGTCTACGTCGGCGCATATCACCGTGTTCCCCAAGTCGGCGAAGCACGCGCCGGTCACCAGGCCCACGTAGCCCGTACCCACGACCGCGATTCTCATATTCTCTCTCTCCAGTACGCTAAAACGTCCGAGAGCGTTTGGTCGAACGGTATCCGGGGTTGCCACCCGGTCCGCTCGGTGAACTTGGTCCTATCGCCGATGAGCAGCGGCACGTCGGAGGGCCGCAGCCGTTCGGCATCCACCCGGACCTTCACGTCGGCCCCGCTCAGCGCGATTAATTTTTCCAGGACCTCGCGGATGCTGTAGCCCCGGCCGCTGCATATATTGTATACCTCGCCCGCTTCCCCGGCCTCAAGCGCGAGCCAATAGGCGCGCACCGTGTCGCGGACGTCGGTAAAATCGCGCACGGCGTCGAGGTTGCCCACGCTCACGTAGGGGCGGAGCCCTTTCTGGGCCTCGATGATCTGGATGGCGAAGTTGGAACATACGAAAACCCGGCCCCGCCGCGGCCCGGTGTGGTTGAAAGCCCTGGTGCGCACGACGTCCAGGCCGTAGGATTTGAAATACTGGTACGATAATAAGTCCTGGCCCACTTTGCTCACGCCGTACGGGCTGAGGGGCCGCAGCGGATTTTTTTCCGTGATGGGGACCTCATCCGGCTCGACGTAACCGTACTCCTCCGAGGAACAGGCGACGAGGACGCGGGGCGAGTACCTCGCGCGCCGAACCGCTTCGAAAAGATTAACGGTCCCGACGACGTTGGTGGTTATCGTATCCGACGGCAGGTTCCAGCTCGAGACCACGTACGACTGCGCCGCTAAATGGAATATCCACGTCGGTTTGATGTCGGCCACGAGGGACTCGATCGACGACGCGTCCCGCAGGTCGGCGTCTATTACCGTCATCTTGTCGGCGATGTGTTCGATATTCTGGCTGGGGCTGCGCCAACGCGCGGTGCCGAAAATTTCTACGCCGCCGTGCGACAACGCGAAATCGGCCAAGTGGCTGCCGGCGAAACCGGTAACGCCCGTAATCAGTACCCTCATCGGTAATCGCCTTCCTTACCGCCGGACCAAACGTTTGGCGACGCGGGCGGCGGCGACGGCGTCGCGGGCGTAGGCAGCACCTATCCCGCGGGCGTACGTCTCCGTGACGACGGCGCCGCCTATCAACAGGCGCGCCTTAACGCCGCGCTCCCGCAGCGCCCTCGCCACCTTCCCCATCTCCGGCATCGTCGTCGTCATCAGCGCCGACAACGCTACGACGTCGGCCTTCCGCGCCTTCGCGCCTTCCACGACGCGCGCCGTAGGGACGTTCTTGCCCAGGTCGTAAACGTCGAAGCCGTGGCTCCGCAGCACGGCCGCCACGATATTTTTGCCGATATCGTGAACGTCGCCCGCGACGGTCGCGAAAACGACGCGGCCCGCCGGCCGACGCGCCTTTTTACCGATAGCCTTCTCGAGTACTTTAAAAGCCGCCCGCGCCGCCTCGGCCGCCTTTATGACCTGGGGAAGATAATATTCCTTCTTCTCGAACCGACGGCCTACTTCCTCCAACGCCGGGACGATAAAATTATAATTTAAAGCGAGCGGTTCTTTCGCGTTTTCAAGGGCGCGCGCGGCCGCGGCGCCGGCAGATTCGGGTCGGCCGTTTAAGACGGCGCCGTAGAGCTCCTCGCCGGCCGTCGCCTTCCTCGTTTTCGGCTTGCGTCGCCGGGGGCGTTCGGGCGAAAAGGCGGCGACGTAGGCGCCGACCTCTCGCTCGCCGCCGGCTAAGACCGACGCCGCCCGCATCGCCAACTGAATCCTCTCGTCGAGCGGATTGACGATGGCAAGGTCGAGGCCCGCGCCGGCGGCGTAGAGGAACGCGGCCGCGTTCAAAACCTCCCGCCGCGGAAGGCCGTGCGACACGTTGCTGACGCCCATAACGGTTCGCACGCCGAAGTTTTTCTTTACCTCGCGCAAAGTCTCGAAAGTCTGGGCGGCCGTGCCGCCGGCCGCGGCTAACATCAACGGGTCGATATATATGTCGTCGAGGGCGATGCCCTCGTCCAACGCCCGGTCCACGAATTTTTCGACCAAGCTGAGCCGCGCCGCCGCCGTCGCCGGGATGCCCCGGGCGCCCAGCGCGAGGCCGACGACCGCCGCTCCCCACCGGCGCGCCACCGGCAAAAGCCCCTCCATGGCCCGCGCCGACGCCGGACATGAATTCATCAACGGCTTGCCTACCGCGGCCTTCAGACCCGCTTCCAACAATTCCGCCCGGGCGGAATCGACCGAGACGGGGACGTCCGCAACGTGCTGTACGGCCCGCACCGCAGCCGCCATCGTCGGCGCGGCGCCGTCCCGGTCGCCGACGTTTACGTCGATAATGGAGGCACCCGCCGCCGCCTGCGCCTCGGCTTCGCGGCTTAGCAACGCGCAAGAGCCGCGGGCGAGCTGGCGGGCGAGCTCGGGCCGGCCCGTCGGATTAATGCGTTCCCCCACGATTACCGGCGTCCGGCCGTCTACGACGACTAGCCGCGTCCGGCCGGCAAGCGTGGACCGGCGTTCCGCCCGCCGGCGCGCGACCGGCTTCACCCCTTTTACCGCCTCGGCCGCGGCGCGTATATGTTCGGGCGTCGTGCCGCAGCAGCCGCCCACTATCGCCGCCCCCGCGGCCACGAGTTTCGGCACCCACGACGCGAATTGGGCCGCCGTCTGTTTGAATACCGTCTTGCCCGCGACGAGCTTGGGCAGGCCCGCGTTGGGTTCCGCGCATACCGGCACGTCCACCGCGGCCGCGACGGCACGGACGACGGGCACTAACTCCCGGGCTCCTACCGAACAGTTGGCCCCTACCGCGTCCGCGCCGGCCGCGACAAGCGTAACCGCCGCCACGTCGGGGGGCGTACCGGTAACGGTACGGCCGCCGTCGTCGAACGTCATAAACGCGATGATAGGGCCGTCAAACGCGGCGCGCGCCGCCACCACGGCGGCCTTCGCTTCCCGAAGGTCCGACATCGTTTCGACGACCATAAGGTCCACGCCGGCTTCGGCCAGCACCCGCGCCTGACGATAAAACTCGCGGTACGCGTCGTCGAAAGGCACCGTGCCCAACGGCTCGGGGTATTCGCCCAGGGGCCCGATATCGCCCGCCACCCAGCCTTTTCCGCCGGCGGCGTCGCGGGCCAGCGCCACCGCGGCGCGGTTTATCTCGTCCGCGCGGGAGGCAAGGCGATACGGCTCGAGCCGCCGTCTCGTCGCGCCGAACGTGTTGGTGAGAATAATATCGGCGCCGGCGGCCGCGTACGCCGCGTGCGCCGCGCGCACCGCGTCCGGATTATATACGTTGAACCCGTCGGGCGGCTCCCCGGACGGCAAACCTTTATCCTGGAGGAGCGTGCCCATCGCGCCGTCCAACAGTATGACGCGTTCCCGCGCCAGGGTTTTAAATTGTTCGCGCCTGAGTCTCATTTAACCCTGACGGCCGCCACCGCGGTGACGCTCTTGCGGGGTACCATCATGTAATTTTCGGTCAACCCGATGCCCAACTCGGCGCCGCCGGAAAGCGCGAGCAGAAGCTTTTGGGCCGCGAGGTCGAAGTCGCCGTAACCCGGGCTTAGGCGCCGCGTAACGACGGCGCCGGCGCGCGCCGCTTCGGCCCTGATGGAACCGTGCACCCGCGATACGAGCTCCTCCGCGGCCACCGAACCTACGGCGTCGGCCGCCAACATCGCGAACGTCTCGCCGCGCCCGTCGAATTCGCCAACTAACCTATCTATACCGTCGCCGACGGTCACCGCCATCGCGACGACGGCGGCGGCACCCGCCGCCAATTTCACGAGGTCGCCGCTCCTAAAAACGACGCCGCCTTCCAATTCCAACTCCCGGCCGCGCGCGGCGTTAATACCCAACCGTTTGTAAGAATACTTCGGCTCGAGCGCCGCCCGGGCGCGTCGGTAAACGGCGTCGAATTCGCTTTGGAGCTCGGCCGCCGGCCCGGGCATCCGCATATATTTCCACACCAGCGCCGGCCTAACCTCCAGCTCGAACATCTTTCGGTATAACTTCCTTGCGTTTGCGGTAACGTTCTTCCTCGCTATATATGCAGCCGCAATAACCCTGGAGGTAAAGGCCCATGTCGCGGGCCAATCGGTGGCTCTCAACGTCAAGGGCCCTAAAATCGCGCGGCACGAACGTAACGCCGGCTTCGGCCGCGGCCCGGGCGCCGGCCTCGAGCACCGCCTCGTGGTCCTGGTGGCGCGATATCAACAGCGTCGTCGTAAACGCGTCATACCCCAGCGTGGCCGCCCGCGCCGTAGCGCGCGAGAGACGTTCGTCGTAGCACCGGGGACAACGCCCGTCGCGAGACGTCGCGACCTCGCGCAAGAAATAATCCACGTCGTAACGGTCGTCGACGTCGGCCCGCCAGCCCTCGCGCTCGGTCAATTCTTTAAAAGCCGCTAGCCGTTTCCGATACTCGCGGTACGGCTGAACGTTCGGGTTATACCAATATGCCAAAAGGTCGTATCCGTCGGCCGCGAGCATCCGCGCCGGGGCCAGCAAGCACGGCCCGCAACACGCGTGGATTAAAAGTCGCACAGATTCATATTATAAGACAACGTAACCCCTTGTTTCAAACCTTTTCTGAACGGCCCCTATTGTGCCGACTAAAACGGCCATTATCCTTACCGAAACTAAAAGCCCAGGCCAAAAATCCCGGCCTTGTCAACGTCTTTACGAGCTTTCGACCGTTTTGTACCGGCCTCCGGGCCCGGGTGCCAAAGCGTCGTTCAACGAAACGGCGTTAATTTTCTCTCGCGTACGTGCTATTTGGCCTTGACTTAGGCGGCTCAAGGTGTTTGAATTGTTTAAGGTGAAAGCGCTCGTCGCGACTGCAGCGTTGTTGTCGGCCGCCGCCTGGGCAATCGGGGCGACGGGCGACGGGCCCTCCCTAGCCGACCTGGAACTCCTGCGCGTCCCCCGCGAAGAATTGCCGCCGGGGGAGGCCGAACTCGCCACCAAGCTCCAATTCGCCCGGGCGCTAATCCTCGGCGGCAAGGCCGAAGAAGCCCTCGCGACGCTGGACGACGTCATGGCGCGCGACACCGCCGGCAACTTCACGGTCGAGGTTTTATACTACAAAGGTTTCGCGCTGGACCTCCTGGGCCGGTACGACGCGGCGCTCGTAAACTATCAACAAGCGCTCGAGGAACGGCCGGGCGACGCGACGATACTTTTGGCCGTGGGCCAGGTCTACCTCGACGCCGGCCGCGACGACGACGCCCGCGCGACCTTTGAACAGGTCCTGGCCCAAACTCCCGAAGAATCGAGCGCCCTCACGGGCCTCGGTTACTTAGACCTTAAAAACGGGGACGCCGACGGCGCCCGGGCCAAGCTCGAGCGAGCGCTGGTCGCGGACCCCGAGAACGCCCTCGCGATGTCGTACCTCGGCTTAGTGGAGATGAACGCGCGACAATACGACGTGGCTCGCGCCCACCTGGAAAACGCGTTGGCCCTCGAGCCCGCCAACCTGACGGCCAACTACAACCTGGCGGCGATACTCCTCATGCAGGGCGATTACGCCGGCGCCGAAAAACGTTATCGCCTGGTCCTCGAGCGCAAACCGAACGACGGCGAAGCCCGCTATTACCTGGCCGTCGCCCTCGAGGCCCAGGGCAAATACGAAGAGGCGCGCGCCGAAGCCGAAACCGTAGTGCGGTCGGGCACGGTAGTCGATGGCCTTGTCGAAATGCTCGACCGCCTCGAGCGCCGAACGGGCGAGAAGTGAGGGCCGCCGCGGACGACTCGCCCGACCCGTCGGCGGAACCGCCTTTAACTCCGCCCGGAGCAAAAAAAAGCAGCGTACTCCGCGCCGTACTTAAATTATATCCCGTTGGGGCCTTCCTGTGGGTGGCAGTTATAATATTTTTCGCCCAGCCGCGCGCGCCGTGGCTTGGCCTCGGCGCCTTCGTCGTCGCGGCGGGCGAGGGATTGAGGTTCTGGGCCGCGGGTTACGAAGGCCGTCGGGGACGCGAACCGCCGGCCGCCAAACAAGACGCCTTCCCGACGGCGGGGCCGTACGGGTGGGTGCGCAACCCGGACCATATAGGGAACGTCGCGATCGCGGCGGGTTTGACGTTCTGGGCCGGGGGCCTGTTGCCGTGGCTCCCGCTAGCCGCGGCCGCGTTCTTTGTCTGGCAATACTCGCTCGCCCAACGCGCTCGCGACCAATACCTGGGCCGCCGCGGCGATTGGGAATACCGGGCGTATCGCGGCACGGTTCCCATATGGCTCCCCAGATTCGCGCCGCGCCCGCTAGGTTGCGGCGGCCGTTGGCGCGTCGGCGTCGCGCTGGCGCGCGAAGTCCCGGTTTTCGTCATTATCGTAGTTGTCGCGGCCGCGGCCCTCTTGCTGCCGCCGTTATTAGGCTAAGCAGTTAGGGCCTTCGGGCGCTGCGCGCGCCGTCTAAGGGCAACCGGCAGGCGGTCGCCGGCCAAGGGCACGCCGGGGGCGCCAGGCGGCAACCGGGTTAAGGACGGCCTTTCGAACCGGTTAATACCCGAAAAATACTATTTTGGGGTTGACGCTGTTAACGAATTATCCTATATTTCAAAATCTAAGGGACTCTCAGAAATACTAATATAAACCCAACGTTGACGCGTTTAGCCGGCGCGTGGGCGGTATGGCGGCACGTCGCGCCCGCCGGGAGGTTTTCCCTATGGCCCCCTTATTTGGTAGGAAGCAGGAGTTAACGCCGGAATTGATCGGCGAATATTTCGACAAGCGGGCGGCCGAATTTAAAAAGCTTATCGATAAGGCCTCGGAACACGAAAAGAAATTATCGGAGCGGGAGGCCAAAGTCGAACGCGACCTCAAAAAGATCGACCAGTTCGGCGAAAAGGTAACGGGGTTCGAAGCCACGTCCGCGTCCTTGACGGAGATGCTCAAGAAAGCGGAAGGCGTGCCCCCGCGCGTCGACGCGACCGCCGAGAAGGCCGCCGCCGTGGCCGCGAAAACCGCCGAGGTCGAGAAACAAATCAACGCGCTGGCGGAAAGACAGGCCGAGCTCCTCGCGCTGGAGAAAAAAACCCGGGCGTTGGACCAAAGCGTAAGCGGCGCGGCCGGCGACGTATCGAAACTCGAAGCCAGACTCGCCGAACTCCACAAAACGGACGTCGAGGTCGCGAAGATAACCGAAAAATTGGCGGGGACGGAGGAAAAGATTACCGCCCGCGTCCGCGAAACGGCCGACCGGGTCGCGACGTTGTCGACCCAAACCTCCGACGTGGACAAATCGATTAAAACCACGCTCCAGGCCGTAAGCCGCGCCGACGCCGACGTGAAATCGGTCAAATCCGAAATAGCCGGCTTGGGCGACGAGGCTAAAAAACTAAAAGCGGTCGAGAGGGGAATCGCCGCGGCCCAAACGAAGCTCGATAACGTCGTAAAGGCCGCCGACCAGATGGCCGAATTTCGCGCCGAACTCCGCGCCGCCTCGGCCGCCGCCGAGAAGACCGTCAAAGACAGCGAGGCCAACAGGCAAACGCTCGCCGAAATCAAATCGTCGCTCGCCGATACAAAAAAAACCGCCGACCAACAGACCGCCGTAATATCGAACGTGAAGGACAACCTCAAAACCTCGAGCGCCGTAATCGAACGGCGCCTCGGGGAGTTGGAGGCCGGCCTAAGCCAACTCGATAACCGCGCCAAGGCCGTCTCGTCGTCCCTAAACCAAGCGGGTAAACTGGGCGCGCGCACCGAGGAAATCGCCGCGAAGTTCTCTTCCCTCGAAAGCAAGTTGGCCGAAGCGGAGAAGGCCAAAAAGGAAATCGACGCGCTTAAGACGCGCATCGAAGCCACGGTCCAAGCGGCGAAGGACGCCGCGGCGGAAGGCGGCGCCGTAAAAGGCGAGCTCCATCGGGTCCGCGGCGACGCCGAAAAGTACCGGGGCGAAATCGACGGCGTGAAAGATTCCCTGGGTAAAATTCAAAAAGACGTCAAAGATACCGAGGCCGGGATAAGCGACGTGTCCCGACGGGTGGGCACGCTAGCGGGCCGCGCCACCAAGATCGACCAAAAGGTGGAAGCGTTCGAAACGCGCGTCGCCGAGCTCGCCGGGGTTGAGAAGCGGATCGAAGCCGTCGTCGAAAAAGCGGCGGGCGCCCACGGGAAACTCGACGACTTCAACGCCCGTCTCCAATCGGCGCAGGCGGAGCTTAAAAACGCCGGCGAACGAGCCCAAAACCTCGAGAAATCGCTCGCCAAAATCCAGGAAGACTTCGGCACCCTTCGCGTCGAACGCGAACGCTACGACGAAGCGACGGGAAATGTCGACCGCTTGAACTCGCTCATCGAATACATAAACACCAAAATCCACGTCCTGGAAGATCAACGCGAACTTATCGCCAAGGCCAACGAGGAATCGGGCAAGCTCGACGTCCTGCTGTGGGAGATGGACGTCAGGCTCAAGAAGCTCGCCGAAGAACAGCGGATGGTGCGCGACGGCGAAAAACGCATCGGCGACTTGGAAGAGATGTTGGCGGCTACGCGCGAGCGCTTCCGGGAGGGCCAAGGCATCCGCGAAAAGCTGGCCGAGGTCGAGAGCCGCCAGGAGGACTTCGCGCGCGACGTATCGGCGTTCGAACGCCAGCTGGCCGAGTTCCGCGATGTCCGGGCCGACTTCGACCGGGTGTCGCGGACGGCGGAAGAACTCGCCTCGAATTTAGGCCGCGCCGAAAGTAGATTGGCGGAAGCCCACACCGCCCTCGACGCCATAGAAAATCGCGCCGAGATACTCCGCGCCGTCAAGGCCGACCTCGCGGACGTACAAGCCCAGGCGTCGTCGGTGGAGAAACTCAAAGATAAAATCAACATGGTGGAAACGCGCCTCGCCGAGGCGGACGCGCTGTCCCGCGCCGTCGCCGACCAGATCGCCGAAAGTAAGGCGCGCGAAACGGCCTTCGCCACCCACGCCGCTCGCCTGGACGAGGTCGAGAACAAGGTCCGCAAGACGACGGCCGACGTCGACCGCGTCGAGGCCGCGGCGGAGGAGATCAAAAACGTCCAAAAGACGTTGGAGCAGCTGAGCCGCGAATCGGAAACCGCGTCGCGCGAGCTGGCCGAATATCGAACCGAGCGGGCGCGGACGCAAGAGGAGTTCGCCCGCATGAACAAATCAGCGCAGGACGCGCTCGAACAAGTAGGCCGCCGGCAGGAGGAAATACGCCTGCGCGAAGAACTGGTATCCAGCGTTCACGATAAGACCGAAAAAATAGACACCTTCCTCAAGGATATAGACGACCGCATGATGGCGGTGCTCCGCGAAGACGCCAAACTGGACGCGCTGAGCTCCCGCCTCGACGACCTCAGCCGCGACCTCTCGCTCCTCGAGGACAAACGGCGCGCGGCCTTGAAATCCGAAAAAGAGGTCGGCCGCCTCGTGGAAAAGGTCGCCGTCCTCGAAGAGAGCGCCACCGCGGTCGAAAAAACCCTGGCCTCCCTGGGCAAGTTAAGGCTCGAGCTGGCCGGGGAAGTAGAAAAGATCGAGGACTTAAGGGGCACGGTCGCCGACGTGAACGACCGCGTCGCCGGCCACGCCGCGCGCGCGTCCGACACCGAAAAAGAGGTAAACCGGCTTCTCGAGAAGATCTTGGATTCGTCGCAGGAAACGGCACGCCGAGCGACCCTGGTCGAGCGGCGGACTCAGGACGTCATCGCCGTCGACGAACGCGTCAACGCGCTCACGATGCTGGCGGAAGACCTCGACGAGCGGCTGCGCCTCCTGGGCCAACGGCGCGACGAAGTAGCGGCGGTCGAACGCGAAATCCGGGACCTCAAGGCCTACTACGACCTCGTCAAAGACGGCATGGCGGAGCTCCAAAAAGAGGCCGGGGCCGTCAACCAGGTCCGAAGCCAGATAAACGAACTCTCCGAAATGCGTAAGGACATATCCGCGGCCGTCCGGGAGATAAGTGCCAAAAGGGCGGACCTGAAAAATGTCGAAGCCAGGTTCGACCACATCAATCGCACCGCGGCCGCGTTGGAAGAAAAAGTCGGCCAGCTCCGGGCCGAGGAAAAACGGGTAGACGGCGTTGCGGAAAAGCTCGCGCAAGTAAGCTTCCTCGCCAAAGACGTCGACGCCAAAATGGCGAATTTAAAATCGGCCGCCGACCGCGTCGACGACCTCCAGCGAAAACTGGCCCGTTCCGACGTCGTCTTAAACGAGGCTTTAAAGCGCGCCAGCGAAAGCAAACCGTCCGCCTAAAAATACCGCCGGGCCCGGAGGCCTAAGTCGTCATGGCCCACAAAATAACGGTAGCCAGCCAAAAGGGCGGCGTCGGCAAGACCACTACGGCCGTAAACTTAAGCGCTTCCCTCGCCCTCGCCGAGAAAAAGACGCTCCTCGTCGACCTCGACCCGCAGGCCTGCGCCTCGGTGGCGCTGGACTTCAACCCGGATTTACTCTACCGCGGCGTATATGAGATATTTATGCGGAACTTCCCCGCCTCGGGCAGCGTACACCAAACCGACGTCCCCAACCTCTACGTCATCCCCAGCAACATCTGGTCCAACAACGCCGAAGACGAGATCATGCGCGCGACGCTGAACCGCACGGCCCTCGCCCGATCGGTCGAAGAACTCGACGACGATTACGAATTCATCGTAATGGATTCGCCGCCGAGTATGGGGCACTTGATGGTCTCGGCGCTCGTCGCGGCCGACGCCATACTAGTACCGGTGCAGGCGGAATTCTACTCCTACCACGCCTTCGACCAATTTATGCGGCTGGTCAAAACGGTCCGCCTCAGCGTCAACCCGGACCTCGAAATCGAAGGCTTCCTGTTGACGATGTACGACGAGCGGACCAGGCTCGCCCACGAAGTCGAGGACGCCCTCCGTCGCCGCTTCGGCCGGCTCGTTTTCAAAACGGTGATACCCCGGAGCGTAGCGCTCGCCGAAGCGCCGGCCCGCGGAAAACCGGCTATTATCTTCGACGGCCGGTCCGCCGGCGCCCAGGCGTATATGCACCTCGCCAGCGAGATCGTACGCCGCCGCAAAGATAAAGCTAAATCCCGCCTATAAAAAAACCGCCGCGGCCAGGCCGCGGCTTTTTTATTCCCTTTACCCGCCGGCCCTCACCGCCGGAATAGGCGCGCCAAATCGCGCGCCGCCAGGTTAACCATCGTCGGGCGGCCGTGGGGGCAAACGTCGGGCGTCGCCGACGCGAAGAGGTCGACGACCAACGCGGCCATCTCGGCGAGGCCCAATCGCTCGCCGGCCTTAACGGCGCTGTGACAGGCTACGCTCCTGAGAACCGCCTCCCGCCGGCTCTCCACCTCGGCGGGGCGTCCCTCCTCCACAAAACCCTTCACCACCCCCGCTAAAAACGTCTCGACGTTGCCGAGCCGTACGTCGTTGGGGTGGCTTCGCAGCACGAAGGCGTCGCCGCCGAACTCCTCGACCTCGAAGCCGAAGTCGTTTAACGTCCCGAGGCACGGCCGCAAATCCGCCGCCGCCGCCGCCCCCAGCGATACCGTAACCGGCATGAGAAGTTTCTGGCGGCCCCGGCCGCCCGCGGCGCGGGCCAGCCGGTCGTAAATCACCCGCTCGTGGGCGGTATGTTGGTCTACGACGACGAGGTCGGCGCCGCGCCGGACGATCACGTACGTGTTATCGAGCTGGCCCAAAACTTCTACTACGCCGACGCGGGGCGAGCTCGCGGCGGCGGCGACGCTCCCTTCCGCCGCATGGAAGACGGCGGCGGAAGGCTCAGCCGCGGCGCGCGGCCGTTCGGGCGCCGTTGCGGGCCATAACGCGTGGCGTTTTAAGTAGCCCTCGACCGTCTCCTTTATCGCCGCCGTCACTTCGGGTTGGCCGCTCGCCGGTTCGGCGGAAGGCACCGCCCAAGGCGCGGCGGAGACCGTAACGCCGACGCGCGCCAACTCCTCCCGGAGGGCCCGGCCAACGAATTCGTATACCGCGTTCTCGTCCGCGAAACGGACCTCCTCTTTGCGGGGATGAACGTTGACGTCGACCTCCGCTTTCGAAAGCTCGAGGTATAGAACCGCCAAAGGGTAGCGGGCGCGTTCCAGCCTGCCCTCGTAGGCCGACATAACGGCTTTGAAAACGGCCTTGGCGCGAGCCGGACGGCCGTTGACGACGGTGTATATATTGCCGGTGGTACCGTACGACGCCGACGACGGCGCCAGATACGCCTCCAAAGAAAAATCGCGCCCCTCGGCGGCGACGGGCATCAATTGGTCCAGGAGCTCCCACCCCAAGACCTCGCCGATGCGCTGCCGCGCCGTGGCGTTCGGCGACGTCGTATACTGGAGGCGGCGGTCCTTGGTCAGGGAGAACGCCGGCGTTAGTTGGGCGAGCGCAAGCCGCTTGAATACCTCGGCGGCGCGGCGCCACTCGCTGGTCGGCCGGCCGGCGAACTTGCGGCGCGCCGGCACGTTGTAAAACAGGTCGCGCACGATCGCCGTCGTCCCGGGCGGGGCCCCCTCCGGGGAGACGTCGACGCCGCCCGCGGCGACCTCCGCCTTCCACCCCGTCGGCTCGTCCTCCCCCCGCGTGTAAACCGTTACGCGCGAGACGGCGGCGATGGCGGGCAGCGCCTCCCCCCTGAACCCCAACGTCGCGACGGCGTCGAGGTCCTCGGGCCGCGCGACTTTACTGGTGGCGTAACGCTCGAACGCCAGCACGAGGTCCTCCGCCGCCATGCCGCAGCCGTCGTCGGCCACCTTTATTTCCTTGAAACCGCCGCCGCTTACCGAGACGTCGAGGCGCCGGGCGCCGGCGTCGAGGCTGTTTTCCATAAGTTCCTTGACGACCGACCACGGCCCTTCTACCACCTCGCCGGCGGCGATCAGGGCGATCATCTTCCCGTCCAATTTTCGGACCTTGGCCATCGTACTAGCGATACCCCAGCCGCCGGTTCAACGCCGCGGCGAGACTTATAACTTCGACGACGCCGTTGGCCGTCGGTTCGGCGGCTATATATTCGACGGCGTCGCGCACCGCGGCCGCGGCGTTTGCGACGGCGCAAGGTATTCCGACCTTCTTAAGAAACGGCAGGTCGTTGTATGAGTCTCCGACGCCTACGGCGTTGGCGGCCGCGACGTCAAGGCCATACTCGCCGCGCAAATATCTCAGCAGCCACTCGAACCCCGCGCCCTTGTCGACGGGCCGCGGCGTGACGTCTACGACGGCGACGGACCGCGTCACGACGAAGAGGGGCGCCAAGTCGGGAGGCATGGCCCGCGTGGCCGCGAGCAACTCCTCGACCGAACAGCGCTCGCCGGGCGCGAGGCTGACGGAATAACGTTTCCCCAATATGGTGCCCGCGCGCCGTTTCGCCACCAATTCCTCCTCGGCCCAATTGCGGAACCGCTTGACGGCCCGCGAAATACGAGGGTCGGCCAACGCCGGGTGGAAGATATATTCGTGGCCGAGCGGTTTGCCCGGCAGGTGCATGCCGCACCCGGATTCGAAGAGCGACGGCAGCGGCGTGTCGATAAACCGCGCGAACGCCTCGAGGTAGGAGTGCGGCCGGCCCGTGACCAAAGACAGGGGCGGATAAGTCCGGTCCCCCTCGCGCCGCGACAGGTCGTTATATCGCCTGAGGATGCCCAGGCGCTGACAGTCCAGCGGTTTAAGCTCGTCGGCGGTAACCGTCCCGTCGAGGTCGGCCAAGACGAGTTTAATGGGAGAGCCGTAACTGTCGAAAGGGTTCTTTTTAACCATAGGCGTTGGCGCCGCGCTGCCCGCGGCCGTCGGGTGTTATTTCCGCCGTTGAAAGAAGTGACGTCGCCGGGCTTGTAAGGCCGCCGTTTATATGATACGGTCGCGACGGCGTGTTCGAAGACAGAAAAGATGCCGGCGAGAAACTCGCCCGAGCTCTGGCGAAATATAAAGACGAAGACGTCCTCATCCTGGCCATTCCCAAAGGGGGCGTTGAAATAGCTTACGAGGTGGCGAAATATTTCGGCACAAGTTTTTCGCTCTTAATCGCGAGGAAATTGCCCTTTCCCCGCAACCCCGAGGCCGGGTTCGGCGCCGTCGCCGAAGACGGAAGCACCTTTATCTTCGAGAGGGCCGAGGGATGGGTCCCGCCCAACCTGATCGAAAAAATCAAACGTGCCCAAATCCGCGAAATTATAAGACGGATCGACGTATTGCGAAAGGGAAAGCCGCTCCCCGATATGGCGGGGAAAACCGTCATCCTGGTCGACGACGGCCTGGCCATGGGCTCGACGATGCGCGCGGCCATCATGCTTTGCCGCAACAAAGGCGCCCGCCAGGTGGTCGTCGCCGTGCCGGTGGCGGGAAGAGAGGTAGCCGAAGAGATCGCGGCTACGGTCGACGACCTGGTAGTCCTGGAAATACCCCCCGTCTTCTACGCCGTAGCGCAAGCCTATAGAAACTGGTACGACGTCCCGGACGAAGAAGTGCTCCGCATAATGGCGCCGTCGACGTGACGGCGGAATACCTTATCGGGACTTCCGGGTGGAACTACGACCATTGGAAAGGGCGTTTTTACCCGGAAGACCTTCCGAAGAAACGCTGGCTCGAGTTCTACACCCAAGAGTTCGATACCGTCGAAGTCAATTACTCTTTCTACCGGTGGCCGAGCGAAAAGACCATGGCGGGGTGGTACGAAAGGACCCCCGGATATTTTAAATTCACCCTCAAGGCGCCGCGTACCATTACGCACGTAAAAAGGCTCAACGCGGTCGAGAAGTGGCTCGGCGATTATTACAAGCTCAGCCGCATATTAAAAGAGAAAAAGGGGTGCCACCTGTTTCAGCTGCCGCCGTCGCTCCAACGCACCGACGACAACGTCGAGCTGCTGCGGAAATTCCTCCGGTCGCTGGACGAAACGCAAGACAACGCCGTCGAGTTCAGGCATAAAAGTTGGTGGGACGAAGAAGTTTACGATTTATTGCGCAAGTCCCGCGTCGCGTTTTGCACCGTTTCCGGCTTAGGTATGCCCGAAGACGTCGTCGCGACGGCGGACGCGGCGTACTTCAGATTCCACGGCGAACGGTACGCCAGCCGCTATTCCAAAAAAATAATCGAGCGATACGCTACGGCCATAAGCGAACTGAAATGTCAAAGGGTATACGCGTACTTCAACAACGACGCCGAGGCCTACGCCGTAAACAACGCCCGAGAACTGAGAACCGCGTTGGCTAGATAAGCGGCGGCCCGCCGGCAAAAAAGCGGCCGCGGCACCTGCGCCGCGGCTCCTCTCTGCTAAAGCTTCGCCAAGTACTTCTCGTAATCGGCGACGACGTATTTTTTACCCTGGGCGGCGACGGCGTGGCCTTCGCCCTCCAAAAGCTCCCTTTGCCGCTCCGGGCCGCCGGGGTATTTCTCGCTCAGCACGCCGCCGGCCTTCAACGTCCGCCACCACGGCGTCACCCTCGCCACCCCTTCCGCGGCGTCTTCTTCGGCGGCACAAGCGGAGATCTTCGCGAAGACCCCGGTGGTAATGGGTCAACCGCTCGAGGCGCCGTGCCGGCGGGCCAGCGCCGCGCGGAGATCATTTATCGTCGTCACCTTCCCCCGGGGTACCCTCCTCATCAACTCGTCCACTTCGCGGGGCGCCGGGACGACGCACGTCCCCTCGCCCCAGCGCTTGCTAAGCCGCTCGCTAATTTTTATGACCTTGGGGAGGTCTTTATCGTCGGCCAGCTTCTCGCGCCAGGACATCTTCCGTTTCGCCATTCTCTTCTCCACTCCTAAAAAGTCGTCCCTTTTGGAAAAATGGCGGAGAGGGCGGGATTTGAACCCGCGAGGCCTTACGGGCCCACACGCTCTCCAGGCGTGCTCCTTAAGCCGCTCGGACACCTCTCCGCCGAATTAACGGTACCGCTAAAAATATAGTTAAAAGGGATAACTTAGCCGTTTAAGCTAATAATTTCTTAAACGCATCTACCGTTCTTAGCAAACTCCTCTTAGCGAGCGGTTTATAGAACTCGACCGAGTGGATAGGCTTCCTAATATCTCTTTCTCCCTCAAGTAACGTTACAATATTCAAATCTATATCGAAATACGATAATAACGTATGGGTAGAAGGACTCCCGTATTCATTTTTTTTCGAAATCGAGTAATCGCCGCCTAATTGGCTTTCCAACTGTAATAATACGAAAGAAAGATTCGGGAATTTTTGCCGTAGCAAATTAAAATCCACTAGGGTCCTTTTAAGTATCGCATTCTCCGTATAACCCTTACATTCTACGGCGATTTTAAATTCGCCCCGGCTATATACTTGTATGTCGGTTTTGAGCGTATAGTAATAATCCTTCAAATTAGCCTTAATATAATCCCTAACTTCCTTGCTTCAAATACGACTTAAATATCCCCTTTGAGCGGGATTCTTACGCCTTTACTTTCGAATTTTAAATCGCTCGGCTTGTTTCCCAAATCTCGCCAAGCTAGCTCTATTAATTTCTCTCCCATACTTTCCACGTATACCCCCTTTGCCGCTCTTAATACGCCGCCGTAAGCCCGGTCTTCCGATTCGCGCGCTTTACGGTCGATTTTTTTCATCAATAAATCATAAGCTTCTACGAGCTTACCAATATCGCGGGAAATAGTCCTTCTATCCAATCCTAGTACCCCTATTTAAATAACTCGCCGGTTAAAGCAAGATTACTTAGCCGTTCCTCCGCCTTCATACAATAAGCTTCCGAAATATCTATACCGATATAATGCCTCCCCGTTTTCTTCGCGACGACCGTAGTAGTACCCACCCCGTTAAACGGGTCTAATATTACGTCGTTCCGAAAACTAAAAAGTTTTAGAACTACTTCTACTAGCTTCTCGGGAAACATAGCAGGATGCCCGAAATCCTTCATGTTCCTCTCCGGCGCTACGTCCCACTTCGCGACGACGTATTTTTTAAACTCTTCCGCCGAAATATCGATATCTTCTTTCCTCCCCGCCTTCCGCATATCGCCTTTGCAAAAAATCTCTAAAAATTCCCACGTGTACTTGAAATATGGATTACTAGGGCTCTGCCAGGAACCCCATGCCGTATATTTACAATTCCAATTGTGCTTATCCCATATTATCTCGCCTTTCCATATTAGCTTCCTTTGCATGAAAAAATTCGAAATTATATGGTGTATCGGTATATAGTCCGAGAACAACGGCTGTACGTTCACGACTATCCTGCCGCAGTATTTTAAAACCCTAATACATTCCTCGAATACGGCGAATAATTTGTCGAAATAACGTTCCCAGTAAACGCCGTCCTCGTGGTCTTCGTAATCGAGGCCGAAATTGTACGGCGGCGAAGTCATAACTAAGTCAATACAATTGTCCGGATAAAGTTTAAGTACCTCTTCGCTATCCCCTATAATTATCTTGTCCAATTCGTCCGCCGATAAAACGTTATCTTTTTTCGGGAAATCATCGCCTGCCGCATAAAAAGCCCTAACCCTTTTTTTCTCCTTTCGTTTCCGGTCCTTCACTTTCCTTTCCCTATTATATCCCACGTAAACCCTTTTCCCCGCTTCTAAGCCATAACTCCGGACACCATCGACCGCTAACTTGATCGCTTCTAATAAACGAAACCCTTCGTCCCGCTCATCGAACTTTTTCTTTAGATTATCTACCTTTTCCTCGAATCCGAAATAATCCAATCTATTTATTCGTATATTAATATGGTCACCATTGAATACGTAGTATATATCTTCCGGTGAAAGAAACGTAAATAGTGCGTCGACCACACCTAGTTTGTCTTCGGAAACTGGATAATCGACTTCGATATCTTTATATTGGCACATTGGAACAACCTTAAAACCGTTTATCGAACCATCAGTTTTTAATGCCGAGGGCGTCGGCTTCGACGCCGGCCTTCTCGGCGGCGGCCGTCGCCGGGTCCCATTCCCCGTCGCCAAACGCCACCGCGACCGGCACCAAAACGCCGGCCTCCTCTACCAGGTACATAAAAGGCCGGCCGAAGAAGCGCTCCTGGCGGGGCTCGAGGCGGCCGCGCGGGCCCGGGGTATACGCCTCGAGGCGCGGCCTCGCGACAAAAGCCGCGACGAAAAGCTTCATCTTATCGGCCCGCGACGCCATAATAAATACGTCTAAATATGCGGAGAGGGTGGGATTCGAACCCACGGTACCCAACGGGCACAACGGTTTTCGAGACCGCCCCGTTCAACCGCTCCGGCACCTCTCCGTACGTCGACGTTATTCTACGAAAAAGGGGTCACCGCGGCAACCCCAAATATCCGCCGCGCCGCCCGGGCGCCTCTACGCCGCCGCCGCCAGCGCTTCCACCGGGCAGGTGATGACGCAGTCGCCGCAGGCCGTGCACGCCGCGGCGTCGTAGGTCAACATTTCCCCCGCGATGCGGAGCGCGAGCGGTTCGCATACCGCGACGCAAGCGCCGCACAGGTCGCAGCGCTGGCGGTCGACGACTATGAAGCTGTCGACTACCGTCACTAAAAATCGTAACCCAGCGTAAAGTGGAACCGCGGCGGCTTCTCGACGCGGCGGAGGTTAGTGCGCCAGCCCCAATCGAACTTCAGGTCGAAGTACCCGAACCACCACCGGATGCCGGTCCCGAACGCCGCCTTGCCGTGGACCAGATGCCAGCCGCCCTCCGACGTCGCGAAAGTAAAGTGGTCGTAGGCGAGGTCCTCGTCGTCGGTGTGCCACTGGCGGTAGTCCGGGTAAATAGACGCGTTGTCGTATTCGCCCCAGGCCGAGCCGACGTCGGCGAATAACAGGCCGCGGAACCCGCCGATGGCGAAGCCCTCGACCGGCCAAACGATGAAATCGACGATCGGGAACCTGAACTCGAAATTACCCAGGCCGAAGCGGGTGCCGTAGATCTGGTCGTAGAGATACCCGCGCAGCGTGGAGCCGCCGCCAAGATAGAAATTCTGGGGGTCGCGGCCGAGGCCGGCGCCGCCGACGGCGCGGAACGCGAGGCTCACCCGCTGCGAAATCCGGACGTACCGGCGGAGGTCGAGGATCTGCTCGTTGTAGTACAACGACGACGGCGTAGCCGGCGCCGTCTGGCGGACGGTGTACGTCATGCGCATACCGGCGGTCGGATGATAGTATCCCCACTGCGCCGTGTCGCGGGTGAAACTCCCCACCGCGCCGAGCATATTGTTTTCCTGCGACGGTATCGAACTTAGTTTGGGGTCAAAAAAATATCGACGGCGGCGATGATAACCGTAAAGGCCGCCCTCCAGCAGGTTCCTCGTATTGAGCGGATACGAGGCCACGACGGACCCGCCCGATATCCGCTGGTCGAATTCGATCTCGTTCGCGATATACCAATCCTGCCACGTAAGCGCCGAGAAAACATAAGACGTTCGCCGGGTGAGATAATAATAATCGAGCGCGACGTCTACGTCCCGAAACGACCCCAACGACGTAAGGTCGAAGAGCACGTCTACGCGGTGGCCGCCGAGGATGTCGCTCAGGCCGAACACCGAGTAGTTGGTCAGGATCCCGCCCGTAGTATAGGAAAACGTCGTATACAAATAGTCGGGACTGAACTTGATGCCGTACTTCCGACTGTCGTTCACGATATCCGAAACGACGAGGTCCCGGACGGTCGGCGGCTCGAGCGCCTCTTCTCCTTCGCCCGCTTCGCCCGCGCCTTTCTCGACCTCCGCCTCCTCGTCCGCTTCACCCTCGGCCGGCACGGCGACGCCCACGGGTTCGCCGCCGTATACCGGTTCGACCTCGTCGCCGGCCTCGCCGCCGGGCGGCGCGAGGTCCGGCTCCTCCGCCCCGCCGGGGTTGTCGCCGCGCCGCGCCAGCCACTCGGCATAACCGTAATCGCCCGGCTCGGGGCGCTCGGCCGCGACGGCCGCGACCGGTTCGTCGCGCCAAGGCATGGTCCAAATCGAATACGTCATATTTTCGAAGGACGTAAACGCCACCGTCCGGCCGTCCGGCGACCAGGCGGCGTCCATCACGCCGGTCACGACGTCGGTATACTGGCCCGTTTCGCGCGTCGCCAGGTCCATCACGAATATATTGAAGATGCCCGCCGTACGGTCGGATACGAACATCAACCGCGCGCCGTCGGGCGACACCGCCGGCGAGACGTTCTCGTAGTCGCCGAAGGTGATTTGCTCCACGGCCGTGCCGTCCGGCCGGACCCGGAAAATATTGTGGAAGGTCTGCCGCTCGGAGGCATAGTAAATATACGCGCCGTCGGGCGACCAACTGGGGTAGCCGTCGGAATAGTAATCGTCCGTGACCGGCGTGATTTCGCCCGAGGCGACGTCCAAAACGTATATATCGCGCTTTTCGCGGTAGACCCCGGCGAAGGCGATCTTGGTCCCGTCGGGCGAATACGCGGGCGAGAGGATGTCCTCGAACCGAGGGTTGTAGCGGCGCGCGATTTTGCGGTTGAACACGTTCAAGATAAATATTTGGTCGTACGTACTTCTTTTGCCGACGAAAGCGATGAAGTTGCCGTCCGGCGACCAACTCAGGCCGTTTTCCAAATACATTATATATTCGTACTTTGACAACGAATAACCCTTGGTGAGGTTTTCGAACTTCTTGCCCGTTTGGGCGTTCACCAGGAAGATGTCCAGGAAGCGTTCCTTAATGGTGAGACACGCCACCAGGTCGCCCGAAGGTGACCAGTTAGGTTTGAAATAAGAAATGTAATCCCGCCGGTCGTCCTTGGGGGTGAGTTGGGTCGCGAAATCTTTTAGTTGGCCCTTCTCGCCGATGAGGGGCCAAAAGCGTTGGCGGAGCCATACTTTCCAATCCTCGTCGAGGTCGGCGAGTTTAATGCCGAAAGCCTCGTCCAGCGCGTCGTCCGGCCTCCTGAGAGTCGTCCCCTCGAAGGCGCGCAGGAGTTTGGCCGGCGCGTCGTCGCCGTACGTCTCGGCCAAATACTGTATCACCGATTGGCCCAGCTTATAACCGACGTACGGCTGGGGCAACATCCCGAAGTCTTGTAACTGGTCCAACTCGGGGACGTTCTCGCTCATAACGGCGTCGCGCAAGACCATCTCCCCTTCGGGGTTTACGTCGTTGCCGTAGTGGGAAGCCATCCCCTCCATGAACCAATCGGGAGGGGCCGCGGCCGTAAAGAGCGCCCCCATGGTCGGAAATAACAGGTTGAACTGGAAGATGTGGGCCATCTCGTGGACCATGGCCTCTTCGAACTGCCGCTGGGAGCCGTTATACGGCAACACCAGGCGCATCTTAAGCGGCTCCGAGAACCCGCCCACGCTCTCCCCCGATACGGTGCTTATATTATTTTGCTCGAAGTGCCGCGCCGACATGAAAAAAATTATCGGGATGCGCTTCTCGACGTCGACTTCCAGTTCGTCGGACATCTTGGCGTACGCGTCCTCGGCTACGTCCGCCGCGAGCTCGAGGAGAAAAGCCTCCTCTTCGTAGTAATAAATATCGAAATGTTCGGTGGGGAGGACGCGCCAGGAGAACTTCTCGTTGCGGACTACGGACGTACCGAAAGCCGCCGCGCGCGCGGCGGTGAAAGCGACCCCCAAAGCCAAGGCCCATGCCAGCTTGAATTTAAAATTTCGCAACTTCGCGCGTCTGCGCCACGTCGTGCGGCTTGAGGGTATAGACAAAATCGTCTACTACTTGCTCAAGAAGCTCTTCGAAAATTTCTCGTTCCTTAAGCGAAGCGGCGGTAACTTCGCTCTGCTTGTACGTACGCGTCGTCGTCGCCTCGAACTCGCGGCGGCGCATCAATCGCCCGGTCCGGACGTCGAAGGCCTTGACGGTCATTTGCAACGTGAATTTTTCATTAACGTCCATATACTTCGCGGCGTACGACGTCCCGAATTCGAAAGGCGCTATCGCCTCGCGGTCGGCGGTATAGAGCTCGTTGCGGACGTCGCCCTCCGGGCTATAGGTCCTTCTTAAAAATTCCACTTTCCCGACGAGGACGGCGTCCACGCCCAAATCCGCGCCCACCGCCACGGCTTGGTCCCGGCTCGACGGGTCGAAGGAATCAACCCGGTCGAGAGCGGCCTCGACCGTCTCGGCCGGTTCGACGAGAAATAGTTTCTCCGCCGCGGTCTTATCCCGCAACGCTTTGGCGGCCAACAACCCTTCGTCCTCTTCCCCCTCGAACGGCAGGACGCCCACCCGCCGGTACGCCGAGGGGTCGATATCGGGCGGCTTCTTCACTTGAATGACGATGGCGCCGTTCTGGCAGGACGCGGCGACCACCCACCCGGCTACGGCCGCGGCCGCCGCCCACGCCCGCGTCATACTATCGACGGATCTCATCCGCTTTCCCGTTCTCGCCGCAACGCTAATCGACGCCGTAATTCTTCTTATCGCGTTGTACTTTGCCGTTGAGCTGCGTACGTAGTGCGCCGGCCTCGGCCAGCATTTGAACCAACCGCTCGCGCCTTTCCGCGCCGCCCGTGTCGCGATATTCCCTGGCTACCATTAACGCCAGAAGCATCTTATCGACGTAAAGTATATACCCTTCGTTTAATTCGTTTGTATGGTCGTCGAAGGTCAAAAGTGAAACAAAACCTTCCCGCGTTTTTATAAGTTTCGATTTTACGTCTTCGGCGACGTCGTCGGAAAAATCGCCGCCCTCCAGATTCAGCCGCTCGAAGTCCGCCGCCACGTTGTTGAGGGTGTTGATCAGCGTCGACGCCGTGGCGTAATAATCTACGAATGCCTCTTTCCCGCCGGCCCGGGCCGAACCCGCCAGCGCCGACGCTAAAAAAACCGCCGCTAACGCCCTCACCATAAACGTCCGAATCGGCATGCTATTTATCATCTCGTAAATAATTTTAACATCGCCGTCGCCCGTTTGCAATCCTAAACGGACGCCGCCTGGGGATTTCTGTAAACGTAAAAACCAAAAGCAGGGCGGGCCTAAGCCCGCCCTGCCTTAACGCGCGCTAAGGTCGAATTACCGGCCCACGACCAGGCGGCGCGCCGCCGCGTTCTCGGGGGTCCGCAGGCGGTAGACGTAGACCCCGGGCGGCACCGCGGCGCCGTCGCCGGCCGCGAGGTCCCATACCACCTCGCGCTCCCCGGCCTCCGCCGCCCCCGCGAACAGCGTCGCCACCCGCCGGCCGCTCAAATCGTATACCTCCAACTCGGCCGTCGTCGCCGCCGGCAAGCTGAACGTTATCGTAGCCTTATCCCGCGCCGGGTTGGGATAGCTCTGCGCCAGCGCGAACGCCCGCCTCTCCGCCGGCAGGTCCACCCGCACCGGCCCGAACTGCTGTTTGTGGCCGTTGAGGTCCACCGCCTCCAGCAGGTACTTATATGCCGTACCCGCCTTCACGCCGCCGTCAGCGTAGTTGTACGGCGAGCGCCCCACGATCAGCGCCTTGTTGACCTTGCCGTAGTCGGCACCGCTGCCCACGTCTTCCCGGCGGTAGAGGTTGTAGCCGGCGTGGTTCACTTCCCGCGATACCTTCCACGCCACCGCCACGTGGTCGCCCCGCGCCGTCGCCGTGAACGATTCCAACGTGACGCCGGTATTGGGGTAGATATAGCGTATCCCGTCGATGTCGTCCTGGTGAAGCGAGCGCTTCTTCGTCTCGCCGTAACCGGAGTAACCGTACATTGTGTATTCGGAGGCGTAACTATCGTAGATGTCATTAAGGCATAGGTTATGGCCGAACTCGTGGGCGGCGATGTTCTGGACGTCCATCCGGCCGCTCTGGCCGCTGTCGGACCAGGTGAAGTTGTAGTTGTTGAAGCACACGTCGTTGTGGACGATCAAACTCCCGGAATACCAATAGACGTTGACCGCGATGGCGGTGGAACCGAAAGGCCACGAGGTTTGGCCGTAAGAAGCATAACTCGAGTGATACCATACGGCTAGGACGTAGCTGTCGTAGCCGTAGTTCAACGTCGTCGTATCCGCGCCGCGCTGTTGGCGATACCATTGGCCGGAGACGTTGGACCATGTCGCCAAGGCCGTCGTAAGCTCGGTAAACTCGTTAGCGCAGTCGGGGGTGCCGCGGTTGTTGTAGTTAAAGGTCCACGGCAGTTGATTCAACTCGTGGCGCCGTCCCGAGTAGATGTACCCGAACGCCTGAGAGGCCAAAGCCGCGGCTAAGGCAATACATATTAATTTTTTCATCGCTTATCGCCTCGCTTTACTTAGCCGTTCCGCCTTAGCGGCCCGCGGCTTCGGCGATTTCCGCCAAGAAATCAGTTAACGTTACGCCGACGGGGAGGACCGTCCCATCGACGATGGCATATTTACTCTGGACGCCGTCCGGACACTGGTAACCTCCGCCCGCTGAGGGGGCGAGGAAAAGGACAACATCCTCGCCCAAGGTGAAGGTCGGCTGGTCTTCGACGACTACGCCCAAGTCGCCGTATTCGCCGCCCCAAGCCCGGACCGTAATGACATCTTCGGCCGTCGCGCCTACGACGGCGTCGTTCACGCGGACCTTGACCTCGGTAAAAATCATTCCCCGGGCGTCGGGCGGCAGCGGACGGGTAGCCTCCACCGTGCCCGTTACGACCAACGTCGCGTGGGCCACCAGTTCCTCGGTAGTAACGCGTATCATGGACGCCCCCGCGACGACGGCGCAGGCGGCCAACAAGGCCCCGAGCCACGAAAACTTTAGTCTCATAATTTACCTCCTTGAAAAATAGTTAGGATTATCTTTTCTTGATATATTATAGCAGCAACCGCAGCCGTTGTCAAATACGTTCTTCCGGCGCCGTGGTAACGGGTCCCACCCCCACCGCCTACCCTCGGCCAATTAAAAAAAGGGCGCCGAAAAGCGCGCCCTTCCATACGATTTTCGTGGAGTTTGTTCACCGGCCCACGACCAGGCGGCGCGCCGCCGCGTTCTCGGGGGTCCGCAGGCGGTAGACGTAGACCCCGGGCGGCACCGCGGCGCCGTCGCCGGCCGCGAGGTCCCATACCACCTCGCGCTCCCCGGCCTCCGCCGCCCCCGCGAACAGCGTCGCCACCCGCCGGCCGCTCAAATCGTATACCTCCAACTCGGCCGTCGTCGCCGCCGGCAGCGTAAACTTTATCGTCGCCCTCGTCCGCGCCGGGTTGGGATAGCTCTGCCCCAGCGCGAACGCTCGCTTCTGGGCCGGCATCTCCGCCCGCACCGGCCCGAAACGCTCCTTCAGGCCGCTCAGCTCCACCGACTCCAGCAGGTACTTGTACGCCCTACCCGCCTTTACGCCGCCGTCGTCGTAGCTATACGGCGAGCGCCCCACGATCAGCGCCTGGTTCAATTTCACGTATTCCGCGCCGCCCACGTCCTCCATACGGTAGAGATTGTAGCCGGCGTGGTTCACTTCCCGCGAAACCTTCCACGCTACCGCCACGTGGTCGCCGCGCGCCGTCGCCGTGAACGATTCCAGCGTTATCTCGTCGTTGCCGTATAGGAAGCGGATGCCGTTGATGTCGTCCTGCTCCAACGTGCGTTTCTTTGTTTCGCCCGCGGAGGAATAACCGTACATCGTGAACTCGCGCGAGGCAGAGTCGTAGAGGTCGGCGAGGACCAGGTTGTGACCAAACTCGTGGGCCGCGATGTTCTGCACGTCCATGCGATAGGCCTCGCCGCTGTCGGACCACGTGAAGTTATAACCGTTTAAACAGACGTCGTTCTCGACAACTTGGTAAAATGTCCCGGCGTCCATAAGCCAGAAGACGTTAGCGGCGATAGCGCTGCCGGCAAACGGCCAACTCCCCTGGCCTGCGTAACCCGGCTCATACCACACGCAGAGGTTGATGCCGTCCAAGCCGTAGTTGACCGTGCTGGTATCGGAACCGCGGTTGTTGCGGTACCACTGCTTCGTTACGTTGGACCAAGTGTCGAGAGCCGTCGCGAGCTCGCGGAACTCGTTGACGCAGTCCGGGGTGCCCAGGCTGTTAAACCTCATCGTCCAGGGTATTTGTTCCTTGGTGTGTTTGCACATCTTGCCGCCGTAATAAAAAATCTGAAAGGCTAACGCCGGCGCCGCTATGGCAATAATCAACACGAATAAAAACGCTTTCTTCATCTCTACGCCTTTCTCGTTAAGGTTAACGGCCCGCGGCCGCCGCCACTTCCGTCAGAAATTCGTTCAACGTTTTGCCGGCCGGCAGAACGGTCCCGTCCACTACCGACAGTTTGCCCTGCACGCCGTCCGCACACCGATACGCGCCGCCTTCGGTAGGCGTTAAGAATAAGACCACCTCTTCACCCACCTGGAAGGTCGGCTCCGTCGTCACCACGAACGCCAGGCCGCCGCTTTCGCCCCCCATACAACGCACGGCGACGTATTCGGCGGCGACGGCACCCACCGCCGTATCGCGGACCCGGACCTTGGCCTCGGAATAGATGACGCCGTTCGCGTCGGCGGGGTACGAGGTCACCTCGTCCACGGAACCGACCACTACCAACGTCGCGTGCGCCACCAGTTCCTCGGTCGTAAGCGGCACCATGGACGCCCCCGCGACGACGGCGCAGGCGGCCGATAAGGCCGCACCCCATACAAACCCTTTCCGCATCGAAACCTCCTATGGAGAACGATTATTAATATCCTTAATATTATAAATTAACCGGCGGCGCCTGTCAAATTAATAAGAATACGCGTTACTGCCCTTCATAGCGGGTGCGGCCGGCCAACATCTCGACGAAGGTCTCGAGCCTAAGCCGCTGCTGGGCCGACAGCGGCCCGGGCCTCTCTCCCTCCAGCGTTAAGACCGGAATCGCGAGGCCGCGGCGCAATAAAATATCTTGGATGCCGCGATAGCAAAAGGCCTGGACGTAATGGACGAGGCCATGTATAGCGCGGCGCCCGACTTCGCGCCGGATGTCGGCTAGCCGCGGCCCGACGCCGTAGGGATAAGTATACGTCGTATACGCGTCGGCCAGGTCGTCGCCGCCCCCCAACAACGCGAATTGGCGCGGGAGCTCGTTGAAGACCACCGCGGCCCCCAAACCCTCCAAGAATTCGAAGAGGTCGTCGTTTATGGGGGGAACGCCGGCCACGCCCAGCCGCACGCCTCTTTTTCGCCCGGGGCGGCCGCGAACTTTCGATAAAAACCGCCGCGCTTCTTCTTCGAATTCGTCGACCCCGGCGCCGAAGTCGCACGCCCTCAAAAACCAATCGGCGTTCTCACGCCCGGAGACGACGCCCTCGCGCCACGTTAACTCGTCGAGCTCTTCCAGATAACGGCGGCTCCGCGAAAGACGCCCGTACACGTCCTCCGCCGCCTTTACGGTGGTCCCCAGCCGCCGGGCGAACGCCTCGACCTCGCGCGCCATCGCGTCCCGGCCGGGTTGGGGCGGAAACGCGAACCCG
>CAZLXP010000028.1:0-26508 GCA_964563535.1 uncultured bacterium
TTTCCGCCGCCACCGGCGGCCCCGCGGCCCTCGCCGCGGCCCTCGCCGCCGTCGCCCTCGGCTTCTCCAGCATCTTGGCGTCGTTCACCGACGTCTTTCAGGGCTTCGAGCGGATGGAATTCGTGGCCGTCGTGTTGGTTTTCAACAACCTCGCGACCCTCGGTTTCATCCTAGTCGCGGTGAGCGTCGGCGCCGGCGTTTTGCCGATAATTGCGCTATACGCCGCGGCGAACCTTCTCGCCATACTCTTGGCCGCGATACTTTGTTTCGCCAAATTCGCCCGCCCCACGGCCCGCGTGCGGCGCGCCGACTTCCGAGCGTTCGTCGCCGAGGCGGTCCCGTTTTCGCTCTCGGCGCTGGTCGCGACCCTATACTGGCGCAGCGACGCCGTCCTGCTCAAAGTGCTCGCCGGCGACCGGGCGGTGGGGATATACGGCGCCTCGGCGCGCATCGTGGAGGGTTTGGTTTTAGTGGCGGGCTCTTTCCGGGAGGCCATATATCCCATCCTCTCCCGGTTTTGGCCCTCCTCCCCCGACCCGTTCCGCGACGCCTCGCGCACCGCTTTCAAATTCCTGGTCGCCCTCGCCATCCCGATGGGCGTCGGAACGTCCATCGTCGCTTATAAACTATTCCCCTTCATCTACGGCCCGGACTTCGCCGAGGGGTGGGTCGTGCTCGCGGTGCTGATATGGGCGCTCGTGGCCATATTCATTCGGGAGCTCACAGCCGCAACGCTGTTCGCCTTCAACCTTCAAAAACTCGTCTTGGCGTCCAACGCGCTGGGGGCCGCGACGGCCGTCGGCCTTAACCTCGTACTCATCCCGTACGTATCCTATTTGGGGCCCGCGGTGGCCGGCGTCGCCGCAGCGGTCGTCACGACCTCTTTCAACCTGGTAATGATCGGGACGAAGATGAACCGGCTTTACCGCTGGCGGCTCGCGCTCAGGCCGGCGGCCGCGGCCGCGCTCATGGCCGTGGCGCTGGTGCTGGGGTGGCGGTGGCCCGTATTGCTCAATATATGCTGGGGGGCCGCGGTTTACGGCGCGACGCTGCTGATTACGCGCTATTACCGGCTGAGCCAACTCGGCGAGCTCCTGCGGCGACGCTAACTGGCGCGAAAAAGAAACCCCCCGGTCGCCCGGGGGGTTTTCAACGTCGCCGAAATCGGGTTACTTGCCTTCGCCCTCGCCTTCGGCCCACTTCTCTTTCTTGAGGTCGCCGCCTTCCTTGAACTTCTCCTTCTTGAGGTCGCCGCCTTCCTTCGCGGCCGTCTCCGGCGCCGCGACCTCTTCCTTCTTCTTACAGCCGAAGAAGGTCGCGCCGACCAAAACCGCCAACGCGAATACCAGGAACGTCTTGGTGCGCATTTTTCTCCTCCATGAAAACCGGGTTAAAAAGACTATCGCCGCCGGCGCGCTCGTCGTCGCGCGAAACCGGCGGCTGTGCGGATGACTATTGTAAATGCTGCCGCGCAGCCCTGGGTTTAAATATCGGGCCGGCCGCTTCAACCCCCTTTAAGACGGCTTGTCGAAATCGAAATCGTCGGGCGTAAGGTTCTGGAGCATTTTTTCTAATTCGTCGCGGGTTTCCCGGTCGACGTCGGCGTCGGCGCCGCTGACCTCTATGACGGCTTTGGATACGTAAATAGGAGAGGCCGTGCGGAGCGCAACGGCTATCGCGTCCGACGGCCGGGAATCTATCTCCATCGTGCCATCGCGGCTCTCGACGATAATCTTGGCGTAGAAAGTATTATCGGACAGGTCGTTCACGACGACGCGTTCGACGTGCGCGTCCAGAGCGTCGAGCAGCGCCTTTATCAGGTCGTGGGTCATCGGCCGCGTCGGCTCTACGCCCTCGATGGCGCTCATTATGGCGTAAGCCTCGTACGGGCCTATCCAGATGGGGAGGATCTTGCCGGCCTCCTCGTTCTTCAAAATGAGGACCGGCCTATTCGTACTGGGGTCGTGCGTTACCACGGCCACGCGCATTTCCAAAAGGTCAGTAGCCATACGATCGCTTCCTTGTTGCGCGACGATAAATTATACCACAAAGGAGCAACCTTTACAAGAAAACCTAAAAAAGTTAATCGGCGGCTTTTATTATTTTAAAACGTGGAAATTTGCCGTAGGCTTCATATTGTAAAGTATTTCCGCGCCGCCGCAAGATTAGACAGGCCGGCGCCCCCGCCGGTTTAAGAAGGCGGCCGACTTCCTTCCCCGGCATAACTGCCAGCGCCGTCGCCCACGCGTCCGCCGGCGCGCACGTCGCCGCCGCCACCGTAACGCCCGCCGGGCCTTCCACCGGCCGGCCGGTATGCGGGTCGAACAAGTGACTGAATTCATGGCCGTCGGCTTCGAACCGCTGGGCGTACCCGCCCGACGTCGAGCATGCGCCCGACGCGAGGTCGAAAGTCGCGTATAGGCCGTCGCGGTCGGGGTGTTTTATTCCCACCCGCCACGCCTCGCCGGCCTTCGGGCCGCCGCCGAAGCAAGCCACCTCGCCGCCGGCCTCGACGATGCCCGCCGTCGCCCCCGCTTTCGCCATCGCCGCCGCGGCGCGGTCGACGGCCCAGCCCGCGGCTATCCCCGATAAATCCAACGCCATGCCGGGATGGGCGAATGAAATAGTCCTTGGGTCGTCGACCAGTAAAATCTTTTCATAGCCGACGTCTTCCATCGCCGCAGCCACCTCGTCGTCGCCCGGCCACCGCGGCGTCCCGCCCTTGATGCCGTAAAGTTTGATTACCGCCGCCACCGTGGGGTCGAAATAGCCGTCGGTCGCGGCCGCCGTTTCCCGCGCCAACGCCACCAGCTCGAATAATTCGGGCGACACTTCTACCGGCGCCGCGCCCGCGGCGCGGTTCAACCGGCTCAGCTCGCTGTCCGGGTCCCAGTTGGAAGCGATCTTCTCGGCCTCGGCTATGGCCTTGAGCGCCGCCTCCACGCCCTCACGGCCGGTCTCCTCATCCGCGGCGACGGCCCGCGCCGTGACGACGGAACCCATGGCCGGCCGCTGGGCGCTATATTCCGCGGGGCCGCGAGCGCACGCCAACGCCAGGACGAACGCCGGCCCCGACATAAAAATCGCGCGCCTCATCTTAGGACCGCCACCTTTCCAGTCGCGGCGTCGCCGGCGCCGCCGTCGTTAAAATCAGAATCGCGAACAGGACTAACCTCTCCACCGCGGGCCTCCCGACGGCGTCAGCGCAACTTTTCCCACGCGGCTGCGTTCCCGCCGAAGAGATATCGAAACCACCCGTACGCGAGGGCCACGTTCGCCAAGACGAAAGAATAAGGCGCGCGAAACAATAGCGGCGCCCGGCCGCCGCCCCCCAGCCAACCGGCCGCGGCCGCGGCGTAAAACAACAACTGCCCGCCGAGCAGCGCGGCGCCGAAAACGCTTCCCGCGGCCGTCGCCGCGGCCGCGGCCGCCAACGCCACGCCAAGAAAAGCCGGGCCGAGCCACCGCAAAATTTTGTGGGAAAACAGCTGCCACGGGATCCGCCGCCAAATGGCGCCGTCCAGCGCGGCCAGCGCCGCGATGGACCCCGCCATAATCCGCGCCTTACGTTTGAATTCCCGCGGGCCGTCGTCCAACGCCTCCTCGTACGCGACCGCGGCCGGCGCGTACGCGAGCCGGTAACCCGCGGCCACGACCTGAAGCGACACGTAGAAGTCGTCCATAATCAGCCGGCCCTCGGGCACCTTTTTATACAGGGCCCGCTTCACGGCATACAGCGAACCGTCCGCCCCAACCGCCGAGCCTACGGCCGCTTCCAATTTTTTCATATAACTCTCCAGCCGCCAGTATACGCGCTCGGCCGACGCGCCGCGGGTGACCACCTGCTCGCCGCAGACGGCGCCGACGCGAGGGTCGGCGAACGGCGCCACCAGCTCGCCAAGCGACGCGGGCGGAATCCGGGCGTTGGCGTCCGTGAAGACGAATACCTCCCCCGACGCCGCTGCGGCCCCGGCGTTGAGGGCCGCCGGTTTGCCCCGCCGCTGCGGCCAAGCGACGACGCGCGCGACGCCGGCACCGCGGGCGACGGCTTCGGTCTCGTCGTCGGACCCGTCGGAGACGACGACGATTTCGATTTTATCCGCCGGGTAATCGGCGGCGCGGAGGTCGTCCAACTTGGCGGGTAAGGCCGCGGCCTCGTTATAGCACGGGATAATTACGGACAACGCCGGCCATACCGCCAGGGGCGCCGGTTCGGCCGGCGCGCGGCCGAGGGCCGCGGCGAGCCGCAACGCTAAAGGGTAACCGACGTAGTGATAGCCAACGGCCGCCAAAGCGGCGGCCGCACCTGCCTCTAAGGAGATTCTTTGCCACAACATAACGAACGCGCAGGCGAGATTCCCGGCGAGCGGAGGGCCGCGCTTTTAATAATACTGGCCGCTCAAGGCCCGCCTTTCGCGGGGCTCGGCGTAAAGGCACCCGGCCCGCAGGTAGTAACGCCGCGACCTCATACCGAGCGACGTAATTATTTCGTACGATATCGTTTCGGCTTGGGCGGCGAGCTGGTCGGCCGTAATCTCTTCGTCGCCGTCGCGGCCTAAGACCGTGATCTCCTCCCCCACCCGCGGCCGGGCGCCCGGGCCGAGGTCGAACATCGTCATATCCATACATACCAGGCCCGCGACCGGCACGCGGCGGCCGCGCCATATCCCCTCCCCCCGGTTGGAAAGCAGGCGGGGATAACCGTGGCGGTAACCCAACGGCGTCGTAACGACGGCGTTCTTGTCTTTGACCTCGTACGTCCGTTTATACGATATCGTTTCGCCGGCGCGGACTTCCTTGGTAAAAATTACGGGCGTCCGGTAACTCATTACCGGTTCCAGCGATACGGTCCGCTTTACGGTGTCGGAGGGATATATGCCGTAAAGTATGATGCCGGCCCGCACCATGTTGAAGTGCCCCTCGGGTAAATCGAGAACGGCGGCGCTGTTGGCGAGGTGGTTGCGCGGCAGGGCGCAGCCGCGGCGCCGCACCTCGTCGATTATTTTTTGGAACGAGGCTATCTGGCCGCGGGAGAAGCCCTTGTCTTCCGCGTCCGGCAAATGCGTTATAAGCCCCTGGAGGGAGAGGTAGGGGAAGTCGCGCAGGCGGTCGCAAAACCTGGGCACGTCTCGCGGGGCTACGCCCAACCTCCCCATCCCGGTATCGACCTTGACGTATACCGGCACGCGTTGGCGGGCGTCGCGGGCCCCGGCGTCCAGCGCCTCGGCGAACTCGAGCTGGCATACGACGGTCCCGAGGCCCCAGCGGGGTATTTCCGCCGCGCCGGCCGGCGCCGTTACGCCGAGAACGAGTACGGCCGACGTAATACCCGCCACCCGCAAGGCCCGCGCCTCTTCCACGTTTACCACGCCCAGCGCGTCGACCCCTTCGGCGACGGCGACCCGGCTTAACTCGGCCGCGCCGTGGCCGTACGCGTCGTCCTTGACCACGGCCAGCAGTTCCCGGTGGCGGCCTACGTGGGCCCGGATGGCGCGCACGTTGCGGGCGAAGGCGTCCACGTCCACGTACACGCGGTTCTGCCACAGGTCGCGGTCGGCGACGGGCCGGCGGCCGACCTCCGTCGAACGCGCGTCGTCGGGCCTTCGCGCGTCGGCGCGGAGCGCATCCGCCGCGGCCCCGCTGGAATGCTCCGCGTTCACGGCGGCTAAAACGCCTCCTCCGCGCCCGAGACGGCGGGGCCGAACGCGCCTTCCTGGCGCGTCACGTTTTCGAAACGGGTATACTTGCGGATGAACAGGAGTTTAACCCGGCCGGTAGGGCCGTTGCGTTGTTTGGCCACGATGACGTCGGTCTCGGCGAAGTGTTGGTCGTCGCGGTCGCCGTCGCGGTCGGCCGAGGGTCGGTGCAGGAACATCACCACGTCGGCGTCCTGTTCCAGGGCGCCCGACTCCCGCAGGTCCGAGAGTTGCGGTTCGCCCGAAACCCGGCGTTCCACGGCGCGGCTCAGCTGCGCGCACGCCAGAACGGGGACGTCGAGCTCCTTGGCCAGCGCCTTTAAAAAAGACGAGACGGCCGCTATCTCCGTTTGGCGGTTTTCGTACCGGCCGTACCCGTGCACCATTTGCAGATAGTCGACGACGATAAGCCGGACGTTGCGACGGGCTTTTATCCGCCGCGCCTTGGCGCGTATCTCGAGGATGTTGAGGGTGGGCGAATCGTCGACGAATATCGGCGCGGCCGAAAGGCGGTTGACGGCCTCGGTCAAAAGCCGCCACATGGTGGAGGACAACCGGCCCGAGCGCGCCAGGCCGAGGTCGACCCGCGCCACCGAACACAGCAGCCGCTGGGCCAAAGCCTCGCGCGACATCTCGAGGGAGAAAATCGCTACCGGCACGTTGTCTTCTAACGCTACGTTCTGCGCCACGTTGAGGGCGAGCGCCGTCTTGCCTACGCCCGGGCGGGCGGCGAGGATGATGAGGTTTTGTTTTTGGAAACCCCCCGTGAGGTCGTCGATTTCGATATACCCGGTCTCCAGCCCCGAGATGTGTTCCTTCTTTTTCGCCCTCGCCTCTATGGCGTCGTAAACCTCGCCGACGACGTCCCCCACCGGGACGAAATCCTGCTTCATCCGCCTTTCGGCGATCGAAAAAACCTTGGCCTCGGTCTCGTCGAGTAAGAGGTGCGGGTCCTCGCGTTCCCCGCTCGCCCTGGCCGCCAGGTCAACCGAAACGTCGATGAGCGAGCGGAGGAGGTACTTCTCCTCGAGCAACCTTAGATGGTGGGAAAAAGACGCCACGGTGGTGACGTCTTCGACCAACGAAAGAAGGTACGCCGTTCCGCCCGCGTCGTCCAACCGTCCCAACCGTTTGAGGGCATCGGCCAGCGTAACGACGTCGACTTCGGCCTCGCTTTTGAACAAGTCCGTCAGGCCGGCGTATATGTAACGGTGGCCCGGCGTAAAGAAGTAGTCGGCCGCCAGGCGCTCCAGGCCTTCGTGGAGCGCGTCGCGGTCCAGGACCATGGCCCCCAGGACCGCGCGTTCCGCCTCCACGCTTGCCGGGTATTCCCGCGGCCCAGCCAACGCCGCTACACCTCCGGGCGAACGACGGTTACCGATACGGGCGCCTCTACGCCCTCGGCGAACTTTATCCGCGCCGCGAACAAGCCGATGTGGGCTATCGGTTCGTCGAACGACACCTGTTTTTTATCTACCTCGAAGCCGCGTTCGGCGAGGGCGGCGGCGACCTCCGCGGCCGTAACGCTGCCGTAAAGCTCGCCGCCCTCGTTGCACAATTTTTCGAACCTGAGCGCCACCTCGGCCAGCCGCGCCGCCTCCTCCTCGGCCCCGTGGCGGAGGTCGTCTTGGCGCGCCGCGACGCGCGTCAGCTCGGCCGTAAGGGCCGCCCGGTTTTTATCCGTCACCGGGACCGCCAGGCCCCGCGGGATGAGGTAGTTGCGGGCGTGGCCGCGAGCCACTTTAACGACCGCGCCCCGGCGCCCCAGCTTCTCAACGTCCTGCAATAATATAAGCTCCATACCGCACCCTATGGCCGTTTCCGGGCTCAGCGATGCAGCTCTCGCAGGTACGGCAACAACCCCATAAACCGCGCCCGTTTTATCGCCCGCGCCAACTGCCGTTGATGTTGGGAGCAGTTGCCGGTGGAACGCCTGGCCTTTATCTTGGCCTTATCGCTCGTGTAGCGCCGGATAAGCACTATATCCTTGAAATCGATATGTGCAACCTTGTCGGCGCAAAACCGGCAATGTCTCTTTCTTACCGTTCGGCGAACTTTCAATTTCGGCATGTATTCTCCTGGTTACGTACCTGCGCCGCCGTCGCGGCTTAGTAGAACGGGACGTCGTCGGCCACCTCGTCGGCCGCGGGCGCGCCGCCCGTACCTTCCGGGCCGCCCAGGAAGACGACGCGATTGGCGACGACCTCCGTAATCCACCGGCGCTCGCCTTCCCGCTCGTAATCCCGGACGTTGAGCCGCCCCTCTACCAGGACGCCGCGACCCTTGTTCAGGTATTGGGTACAAAGTTCCGCGGTCTTGCCCCAGGTGACGATGTTGAAAAACTGCGCGTCCTCTTTAAGCTCGCCCGCGGCGTCGCGGTACGCGCGGTTCACGGCGAGCCGGAAATTAGCCGTCGCCGTCCCCTGGGGGGTGTAGCGCAGTTCCGGGTCCGCGGTGAGGTTACCCATCATTATGACTCTATTAAGCCCTCTTACCATCTTCCCTCTCCTCGCTTGAGCGCTTGACGGTTTTGATCGCCGCCGGATGGCGGAGGATCAGCAAATGGCGCAATATCTCCTCGTCAACGCGAACGCGCCGGGCCATAGCCTGGGGCAGCTCGCTCGGGCCGTCAAACCAAAACAACAAGAAACGGCCCCGGCCGTGCTTCTTGACGGGATACGCGAGCGGCAACTCGCCCAGGTCGGTCACTTCTTTGACGTCGGCGCCGTACTCCGCGAGCCAGCCCTCGAGGCGCCCGCGGCACGCCGCCAAACCCTCGTCGCCGAGGTCCGTCCTTATCATAACTAACATCTCGAAAGGTTTCAATTACACTCCTCCTTGGAAAATTCTTCATTTCGCGCCATGTTTTATGGTGACGACGTCGCCGGCGGCGATGACGTACGCGGGCCCTTCGGTCCGCACTAGGCCCGCGGCCCGGGCTTCCTTAAGCGACCCGGCCGCGACGACGTCGGCGGCGTTCACTACTTCGGCCCGGATGAAATGTTCCGCCAGGTCCGAGTGGACCTTGGCCGCGCCCTCGCGCGCCGTCGTACCGGCCGGAACTTGCCAGGCGCTCGTTATGGTGCCCTCGACGGTGTAAAACGTGATCACGTTCAAAAGCTCGGCCCCGGCCCGAAGCATTTCTTCGCGCGCGCGGCACGTCAAGCCGTATTCGGCCCGCACGCACGCCTCGTCGTCGGCGTTGAGCTGGCAAAGCTCTTCCTCCAACTTGCCGTATACGGCCACGACCCGGGCGCCGTCGGCGTCGCCGCGGCGCGAAAGCCCGGCCCAAGCTTCTTCCTCGTCGGCGCGCCCGGGGCCGCCCCGGTTCCCGACGTAAACCGCCGGCTTAGCCGTTAGTAAGAACAGCTCGCGCGCCAACCGCCGCTCGTCGTCGTCGAGGTCCGCCGCCCGGAGCGGCTTCGCCTCGTTCAGGACGCCGCGGAATTTCTCGAGGGCGGCGAGCTCGGCCGGCTCCTCTCTCTTGCCCTTAGCCGTACGCCTCGTCTTCTCGAGCCGGCGCTCGAGCGTCGCCAGGTCCGCGAGCGAGAGCTCGGCCGTCAACGTCTCGACCTCGCCGGCGGCGTCCAGGCCGGCCGGCGCCTCCTTGCGGCCGGCGGCGGCGACGTCCGCGTCCGCGAAAAGGCGGATGACGTAAAACAACGCGTCCATCTCGCGGACGTGCGCCAGGAAGCGGTTGCCCAGGCCGAGGCCCTCGTGGGCGCCCTCGACCAGGCCCGCGATGTCGACGACGCGCAAACGGGCGGGCCGGAATTCCTCGGCGCCCGAAAGCGCGGCCAACTCCTCGAGCCGGGGGTCGGGGACCGGCAGCACGGCCTTATTGGGCTCGACGGTGGTAAAAGGGTAGGGACCTACCGCCGCGCCGCAACCGGTCAAAACGTTAAAGAGCGTGGACTTGCCGACGTTCGGCAGGCCTAAGAGGCCTATGTCCATCGCGGGATTCTATAATAAATACGGTTAAATGTAAAGGATTAAGATTAGACTCAGCTTAAGACCTCTATTAAACGGAAACCATCTTCGCCCAACGAATACTGTATTAACGATAAAGCCTCCCATCGCATAGCTTCGTAAGGCCGCCTCGGGATTACGAAGTCCCTGATTCTATTTTTCTTTGCATATTCGATAATTCTATCCGAAAAACCGCCTGACACTAAAAAAGCTTTTATGAGCATATAGTCGCCGCCCGCGCGGTAATTAGCCACCCAATCCACATATTTCATAGTTTGGTCAATATATCCGCACGCCTCGGTAAACGAACTCTCAGTCTGCCCAACGAGCTTTTCCCTCTTTAGTTCTACTATATTGAAACTATCAACAACGTCCGGAAGGCGGCCGTTTAATTGTTTACGAGTATAACCGAAGATATCAGCGAAATCCCTATATTTCGTCGGTTTGAACGGAGATACGGGGAATTGATTTGCCGAAAAATCCCAATTATCAAAAATACGTGAAAAGGGTTCTATCTGATGCGCAATACCATAAGCAAAAGCAACTTGCATTATAGATTCTCGGCGTAGCAACCCGCGTTCGGCGAACCTACTTATTAAAGGATCCGGATTAAAACCGTACGAGGCGTTATTCGTTACGATCCTCGAAACCTTCTCATGTTCGGAACCTCGAAAATTAAAATTACTCCGGCTTTCGCTCCGCCGGCGCGTGAATAGCTCTACTAACAAACTAGTCTCTTCATCTTCCAAACGAATAAAACTACGGTCCTCGAAAGCCCGAATTTGATTTGCTACATTTTTAACATCACTCTGTAAGACAAAATCCATATCTAAACCGTCTTTAAAAAAAGCCGGACACGGATCGAAGAAAAAAACGAATCTAATCTCGTAGTCCTTACGCTCTTGTTCGGACCACAATTCTTCATCGAATTGCTCTTTCCATAAATAATCTTCGCTCCTATAACTAGAAGCATCGGGTAGAATAGCTTGCGGGTAATTATCGAATACTACCTGTTTACCCTTCGGCGTATCGAAACTTATTACTAAACCGATCCCATATATATTCCTATCTCTGAAAAAAAATACGAGGTCCCCTTCCTCAATCAAAGCGTAATCGGAGATAGTTCTTTCTTGCGATTCGCCCCAAGGCATATCGGTAATTTTCCGGAATCTAGTACCATACACCCCGTTTTCGGCGTAAAGCCTCACGAATTTCAATTCGTCTTTTGGGGAACCGGCGAGGTTAATTAACCAACCCGGCATCGTTACCACCACTTTCCGCTATACTTGAATTTTGACGATTTTTCCTCCGAACCAAGCTTCCTAAAAACAAATAAATGCTCGTGCATCAGCAGTAGAAAATTATTCTTGGAAAAGCGTCTCCACTTCCTTTCGGTTTGCGTATTCCACTGGACTTTAATCACGTCTTCTTTTAAAATAAACCCAGCCTCTAAGAATGCAGACATTACCGGATACGAAATCGGTATAAAATGCGTATGCCTTCTCGTATCGCCGATTAAAATCGCGCAATAACGACCCGGTTTTAAAACCCTATAGCACTCCTCCGCGACCTTTTTAATCTCGGCTACGAACTCGTCTAATTTACGAAAATTCGATAGATCGCCCTCCTCCGTTTCCCCGTTTTTTCCGTATTTTATAATACTCGCATAGGGTGGGTGCGTAGCAATTAAATCAATAGATGCGTCGCTAATGAAGCTAAGGTCTCGGGCATCGCCTTGGTAAGTATGAATGTCGATGTCGTTAACTTTTTCTATAGTAGTAGACCCCGGGAAATAAAGCCTGTCTCTCGTTAAGATTAAAGCTTCGTAATTAATATCCACGCCTATTGCGTTTCGCCCTAATAGCTTTGCTTCGACCAAAGTCGTCCCGCTCCCTACCATCGGGTCTAGCACTATCTCGCCTTCGGTAGTATATTTAGAAATTAGGTTGCGGGGAATTTGCGGCGCCCAATTACCCCGGTAATTGCCTTTATGCGTAGCCCAACTACCACGTTCCTTGAAAGACCATACGGTAGTACTTTCTTCGTCGAAGTCGGAAGGCTGTAGCGCCTGCAGGTTCGAAAAACCGTTAAGTTTTACGGCTTTACCTTCGATTACTACCTCGGCGTTCTTTTCGAAGTATTTTTTATAATCTTCTTCCGTAACCTCTATGGGAAACGCTTTATTCATACCGGCGATATACTACTACCCTCGCCGTATCATTTCAACCCTAATTTAACGCCGAAAAAACGCGGCTTAACGCCGCGTTTTTGACGACAAATATACCTCTGCGAAGTCCCGTCACTCCTCCGGCTCGAACATATCCTTGCCGACGCCGCACAGCGGGCACACCCAGTCGTCCGGCAGCTCTTCGAACGGCGTACCCGGGTCTATGCCGTTGTCCGGGTCGCCCACCGCCGGGTCGTAAACGTACTCGCACGCCAAACACCGGTACCGCCGCATATCCGGCATCCCTACGCTCCTTGCGCCGCGCCTTTACGCCTCGGGCTCGAACTGGTCCTTAGCGGCGCCGCACACCGGGCAGACCCAGTCGTCCGGCAGGTCCTCGAAAAGGGTCCCGGCCTCGACGCCGCCGTCCGGGTCGCCCACCGCCGGGTCGTAAACGTACCCGCACGCCAAACACCGGTACCGCCGCATATCCGGCATCCCTACGCTCCTTGCGCCGCGCCTTTACGCCTCGGGCTCGAACTGGTCCTTAGCGGCGCCGCACACCGGGCAGACCCAGTCGTCCGGCAGGTCCTCGAAAAGGGTCCCGGCCTCGACGCCGCCGTCCGGGTCGCCCACCGCCGGGTCGTAAACGTACCCGCATACCTGGCACACGTACTTTTCCATCTTAACGTCGCTCCTTTCCTTTGCGCCGGGGGGCGGCGCGGCGTGGTAGGTGGGCGCCGCCGTGGGGGCCTTGCCCTTCTTGGCGTCGCGGTAGTAAGCGTACGTAAGGGGCTCGCCGGCGCGAAGGACCTCGCCCGCGACGACGTCGCCGACGAATATGGTGTGGGTCCCGACGTCGAGCCGGCTCACGACCTTGGCCTCCATTACGGCGAGGGCGTTTTCCATGACGAGAGGACAACCGCTCGCGCCTTCCTTATACTCTACCTGGGCCAACTTGTCGACGTCGCGGCCCGACTTGAAGCCGAACAGGCCGATGAACGCCATCGGCGTCTCCTTAGCCAATACCGAAACGCCGAAGACGCCGCTGCGCGATATGTATTCGTGAGTAAGATTTTCCCGGTTGAGCGCGACGGCCAGGCGCGCGGGCTGGGCCGCCACCTGGACGACGGTATTGGCTATTTGGCCGTTGGCCTTGCCGCCGGCGCGCGACGCCACGACGTACATGCCGTACGTTAAACTAAAAAGGCACCCTGGATTGTATGCGCCCGGCACGCTACGTCCCTTTCACCGCCCGGGCCACGTCGCGGCCCAGCGCCGCGCACGCCGCCAGGTCGTCGGCGGTGGGCCGCCACTTGGCGCGTACGCCCGGCGCCGCGAGCTCGATCTTACAATTTTTTAGATGCTCCTCGAGCACATTGACCGCCTCGCCGCTCCAGCCGTACGAGCCGAACGCGGCGCCGATCTTGTTCTTGAAGCCCAGGCCGCGCAGGTCCTCCATATACGTACCGAGGGTCGAGATATACCGGCGGTTGACGGTCGGCGAGCCTATTATAATCGCCTTGGCGCGAAAGACCTCCGTTAACACCTGGTTTCGGTCCGCCGTCGGCCCGTAGAAGATTTTGTACGGGACGCCCTCCGCCGCCAGGCCCGCGCCGACCGCCTCGGCCATATGCCGCGTACCTTGCCACATCGTGTCGTATAAAATCACGGCGCTCGGCTCCGGGACCTGCGACGCCCACTCTTTATACTTCTCGACGATCTGGAGGGGGTTGTCGCGCCAGATGACGCCGTGGCTGGGCGCGATTACGTCCACCGGCAGATTCAACGACAGGACTTCGTCGATCTTTTTAATTACCATATCGCTGAAGGGCGTGAGGATGTTGGCGTAGTACCGCAGGGCTTCTTCGTAAAGGTCGTGCTGGTTCACCTCGTCGTTGAAGCGTCTGTCGGTGGCGTAGTGCTGGCCGAAGGCGTCGTTGGGCATCAACACGTTCCTACCGGTAAGGTACGTGAACATGCTGTCGGGCCAGTGGAGCATGGGCGCCTCCACGAACACCAGCTCGTGCTTGCCGATATTGATTCTATCGCCCGTGCCCACCGCCTTGAAATTCCAGTTCTGGTGGTAATGGCCGGGGACGCTCTCGGCGCCGCGCTTCGAGACGACGACCGTCGCCTTGGGACAGTAGCGCATAACGGCCGGGAGGCCGCCGGAGTGGTCCGACTCGGCGTGGTTCGCGACGACGATATCTATCGCCGCCGGGTCGACTACCTCGCGGACGTTGGCGACGAGGTCGTCGGCGAAGGGCCCCCACACCGTATCCACGAGGACCGTTTTCTCGTCCACGACGAGGTACGAGTTGTACGTCGAGCCGCGCGGGGTGGACAACTCGTAGCCGTGGAAGTGGCGCAGCGCCCAATCCACGACGCCCACCCAGTAAACGTTCTCAGCTATTTCGGTTGCCATAATGCCACCGCCGTCAAACGTTAATCTTCGGTTGGGTTAATCCCCGCCGCGCACCATCTCGGCGACGAGCGAGCATACCTTCCCCAGGAACTCGCCGTCCTCACTCGAGAAAGGCGCGAGGGTGTGGGAGTCGATGTCGAGCTCGCCCCATACGGCGCCGCCGACGAGAATGGGCAAAACGATCTCGGCCTTGACGTCCGGGCTGCACGCCAGGTAGTTGGTCTCTTTCGAAACGTCCTGCACGACGAACATACGGCGCGTATGCGCGGCGCGGCCGCAGATGCCCGTCCCTACCGAAATCCGCACGTGCTCCGTGGGCGCGCCCCTGTACGGGCCGAGGACGAGGTCGCCCCGCTTCTCGGGGTCGGTAATATAGAAACCTACCCAATCGAAATAGGGCACCTCGGCCCCGAGGAGGTCGCACACGCGCTGCAGTTTCTCGTCCCGGGCCGCGGCGCCCCCGATGACCTGCTCGAGCCGCGGCCAAAGCTTCGCGAAAATTTTCGCCTTGTCCGCCACCGGCGCTCCTTCCTCTCTCAGGCCCCGGCTTCGCTTTTCAATTCTTCCCACATGCGGAACGCGCGCCTCAGGTGCGGCATCGTAACCGAGCCGCCGATGACGAGCCCCACCGCGAGCGCCTCCTCCAGCTCGCCGTCCGTCACGCCCTCCTCGCGGCAGCGCATCAGGTGATACGCCACGCAATCGTCGCAGCGCAAGGCCAGCGACGAGACCAGGCCGAGTAATTCCTTCACTTTGGCCGGCAACGCGCCGTCGCGGTATACGCCAGCGTCCACGTTAAAAAAACGCTTTATCTCTTTGCCGGCCCGGGCGAGGACGAGGCGATTCAATTCCTCGCGTTCCGCCCGGAACTCGTCGACGTTCTTCATTTTTCGCAACGGCCGACCTCCGCCGCCATTATCGCCCGCGGGATAACGCCACGTACCCGGGCAAGACCCGGCCTCCGTCGCCGTTTAATAGACGCGGGTCGCGCGGGGCCGGCGGCCTTATTTTATCTCGACGAACTTAGCCGCGGCGGTGCTGCATATCTCGCACGGCGTCGCGGGCTTCCCTAGGACGACGTTGCCGCAGACCGGGCAGAGGTAGATGCCACCGGCCTCGACGTCCCGGCCGGCCTTCACGGCCTCGAGCGCCTCGGCGTATAACTTGGCGTGACGCTCCTCCGCCGCCAAGGCATACCGGAACGTCGTCGCCGCCGGGCTATTTTCCGCCGCCGCGGCCTCCACCATCGGCGGGTACATCTCGGTATACTCGTACGTCTCGCCGGCCCGGGCCGCCTCCAGGTTCTCCGCGGTCGACTTGACGGCACGCAGGTGGCGGAGGTGTGCCAGCGCGTGTACCGTTTCGGCCTCGGCCGCGGCGCGAAAGAGGCGGGCGACCCCCGGCAATCCTTCCTGCTCCGCCTTTTGGGCAAAGGCAAGGTACTTCCGGTTGGCCTGGCTTTCGCCCGCGAACGCGTCGTTTAGATTATCGTAGGTCGTAGGCATAGTTAACCGCCACCTCTAAAATGAAAATAATAACGCCCGCTCAGACTATTCCGAAATCGCGGAAGTCGAACATGAAGCCGGAGCCGGTGGCGTAGTCGAGCTCGGCCTGGACGATGGCGGTATGGCCGTCCTCGATCTCGACGAAGCGCGCGAACAGCGGCCTCGCCACCTCCGGCAACTCGTCGACCATCCTCTTATAAAAATCGCTGGCCTCGGTCTCCATGTGGAGCGCCCGCCGCAGCATCTCGACCTCGCCGCCGCGTATGGGGCCCGTCGCTTCCTTCGCCAGCTTCTTCACGCCCGCCTCGACGGCCGCCCGGCGCGGGATGGCGGTCTCCAAGCCTTCCGCGGTTATCAGGCCGGCCCGCCGCCACTCGCTCAGGCGGCTCTCCAAGTATTCCACGTGGTGCTGCTCCTCGTGAGCCAAAAGGCCGAAGAGGTCTTTTCCTATCTCGCTTCCCTCGGCCTCGGCCATCTCGCGGTACGCGTCGCGGACCTTTTCCTCGAACTCCAGCGCCGTCTTGAGCGCCTCCTCGACGTTCATCGCTTACCTCCACCCGCGACCCGTCGACGGGTTCAGTTTTACGAGGAGGCGGCGGGCGGCTTGAAGGCCCGGGCGGCCAACTCGCCGTCCAACGCCGAAAGGTCGGCGCCCGCGGCCTTGACCTTCTCCAAGACCTCCTCCGCGGACTCTTCCTCCTCGAGCTGCTCCTTCACGAACCATTCCAGAAAGTCGCCGGTCGTTTGGTCCTTCTCTTGGGCGGCGAGCTTCACCACCTCGTGAATCAAACCGGTCACCTTCTGCTCGTGCTGCAAGACGTGCTCGAAGGCCGCGCGGGGTGAACCCCACTCGACGGGCGGGCCGTCGATAGCGGCGAGCGTCACGCGGCCGCCGCGGCCGTTGACGTAGTCGAAGAACTTCATGGCGTGGTTGAATTCCTCGTATGCGTGGTCGCCCATCGAATCCGCTAAGCCGGGCAGGCGTTGGGATTTTAAATACGCCGCCATGGACCAGTAGAGGTAGGCGGAGTAGAGCTCGGCGTTGAGCTGGCCGTTGAGCGCCCTTTGCATCTTACCGCTAAGCATACCGGCTACCCCCTCCACAGGCCGTGAAGGTTGCAGTATTCGCGCAACGTCAGTTGCTTGGCGTCGATGCAGAACGTGGCCTCGGGCGCCGCGCCCACCTCCAGGAACTCGCGGTAGGCCTTGTCGCCGGCGACGACCTGAATCCACTCGATGTGGTGCTCCTCCGTCATCGGGTGGGGGACGCTACCGACCTTGACCTTGACGCCATGCTCGGTTTCCTCTTTCACCGGGACGTGCTTCTCGACCGAGGCGTCCACGGCGTTCTCCTTATAGAGCTTCATCGGTTGGCCGCAGCATACGAGCTCGCCGACGCCGTCGTGGAGCATTTCGACTATATTCCCGCAAACTTCGCACTTGTAAATCTGCAATCTCTCGGTGGTCATATCGGCCTCCTTTTTACGGTCCGCTCCGTTAACGTCACTAGCTTTGCGTTACGTCTTGGCGGCGCCGCGCTTCGGGGGCGCGCGCCGGTAAGAAAAAGAACGTAACCCGGCCTTCGGGGCGCCGTTCTCGATTTTATTCTATCTCGGTGCCGCGGGCCGCGCCTTGACTTAGGTCAAACGCCGCCGCGGGGTCTAAGGGCCGACGTGGATATCGGGCCACGATACCTCGAAAACCTCGAAGCGCTTGGCGTTCTCGCGCTCGACCTCGAGCAGCCGGTAGTGGCCCATCTCCATCGACGCGACGTAGAATATCATATTGCGCGTCGCCTCGTCGGCGTAAAGGCCGGCGATGCCGCGGTAGAAGTCGTACGCCGCGAGCTCGGCGTCCATCGCCTGCCCGAGTACCTTGCTGGGGGGCGTATCTTCGCCCTCGAGCTCGACCTTCGGGAGCGGGACTACCCCTTTGTCGGGTAGACAGATTTTCTTGGCGGGAAAATCGTGGTGGAATAGCGCCTCGAAATATCCGCGGTGCTTCTCCTCCTCGCCGGCCAGAAAATTTAGCCGGTCCTTGAGCATGGCGTTCTTCACGCGGCCCGCCAAGTCGCGGTAAACCTTCTGCGCGTCGACCTCCGCCTTCATCGCCGTGAGCAGCAGGTCGTCCAGCTTATACGTCGTCAGGTCCAATCCGGCCATATCGCCTCCACGCCGCCTCCGGCCCGGGCGGCTCTTCGGCCCGCCAACTCCGCCTCAGTAGTATTTATCCAGAACCGCGGCCAGCGCCCCGCGGTCGACCTTCTGCCGCGCCAGCGGCCCCGCCGCCACGGCCGGGAACCGCGCCTCGAACGAATCCCGTTCGCGCCGATAAACGACGCCGAGCGGGATCCGCTCGCCCCACTCGTACGCCTTCCGCATCGCGGCGTCGAAATCCGTCGGGTCGTAATCCTCCGGCAACCTGTAGCACCGCTGCTTGAACCAGGCGAAAGTGTTCACCTTATTGAAAGAGACGCACGGCTGCAAAATATCGACCAGCGAGAACCCCCGGTGGTCGACGGCCGCGGCGACGAGGCCGGCGAGATGCTCGACCTCCCCGGTGAAACCCCGCGCGACGAAGGAGGCCCCCATCGCCACCGCCACCGCGACGGGGTTAAAGGGCTCGGCCGTCGGGCCGCGGGGCTGGGCTTTGGTTACGAAACCCTCCTCCGAGGTCGGGCTGGCCTGGCCCTTCGTCAGGCCGTAGACCAGGTTGTCGTGGACGAGCATCGTCAGGTCGACGTTGCGCCGAATCGCCGCCAGGAAGTGATTGCCGCCCTCGCCGTAGTTGCAGCCGTCGCCGCTCTCGACTATCACCTTCAACTCCGGGTTCGCGAGGCGCGCGCCGGTCGCCGCCGGCGCCGAGCGGCCGTGCAGGCCGTTGAAGACGTTGGCGTTGAGATAGTGAGGCGCCTTCGCCGCCTGCCCGATGCCCGAAACGAACAGCACCTGATGCGGCTCGAGGCCCGCGAGCACCAGGCCCTTCTTGACGGCCTCCAACAGCGGGAAGTCGCCGCACCCAGGGCACCACGCCGTCTCGTATTTGCCGTAGTCCTCTATTTTTACCATGGTCCGTGGCACCTCGTTCCGTGTCACGTCTTGAGCGCGCGTAAAATATGTTCCGGCGTGAGCGGCAAGCCGTCGTACCGGTTGACCCGCGCCGCGACCTCGAATCCGGCCTCCATCCTGATAAGCCGGGCGAGCTGAGCCGAGGCGTTGCCCTCGACGGCGACTACCCGCGTCGCCTTTCGCAACCGCTCGACGAACTGCGCGGGAACCAGAGGCCACACCTGGGCGAAGTGAAGGGTCGCGGCCTTCGCGCCGTTTCCTCTGAGGAGGGCGGCCGCCTCCGCCACCGCGCCCTTGCTCGAGCCCCAACCCACGAGAAGAACGTCCGCGTCCGCCGGCCCGTCGTATACGGGCGGTATGACCTCCGCGCGTATGCCGTTCTCCTTGCGGCGCCTTTTCTCCACCTGGCGCACACGGGCGCCAAGGTCCTCCGTAAGGTGGCCGTCCTCGGTGTGTTCGTCGCTGTCAACGACGACGAGGCGGCGCCCCAGGCCGGGGAGGAGGCGAGGCGAGATGCCGTCCGCGGTTACGGCGTACCGCGCGTATGGTTCCTCGACGGAGGCCGGTTCGACGTACGAACCGACCGCTTCGAGCCCCTCTACGTCGAACGGCTCGACCGCGCGGAAGGAGTCGGCGAGGAATTGGTCCGTCAGCACGAATACGGGCGTCTGATATTTCTGCGTCAGCGCGAACGCGCGCCGGGTAAGGTGGAAGCATTCCGCGACGTCACCCGGCGCGAAGATGGCGCGCGGAAATTCGCCGTGGCCCGCGCGCAGGACAAACTCGAGGTCGGCCTGTTCGGTCCGCGTGGGAAGGCCGGTCGCCGGCCCGGGCCGCTGGCCGACGACGACCACGATCGGCGTCTCCGTCATGCCGGCGAGGCTCACGCCCTCCACCATGAGTGCGAAGCCGCCGCCGGAAGTCGCGACCATCGCCGGCGCGCCGGCGTACGAGGCGCCCAGCGCCATATTGACCGCCGCGATCTCGTCCTCGGCCTGCTCCACCACTAAGCCCATTTCACCGGCGTGGGCGATAAGGGTCAGCGGGATGGAGGTGGAGGGCGTCATCGGGTAGAAGGCGCAGAATTTCACGCCCGCGGAGATGGCGCCCAGGGCGATGGCCTGGTTGCCGTCCAGCGTGAGCCGCTTGGGCGAACGGGGCACCGCCGCCAACGGCCGCCGGTAGGAGGCGTCCAGGCCGGCCGCCCACGCAAACGCCTTCCCGAGCGCGGCCCGGTTCTCCGCCACGGCCTTGCCCTTCTCCCCGAAATAGCCCTCGACCACGCCGGCTACCAGTTCCTCGGCCAACCCGAGGAGGCAGGCCGCCAGGCCGAGCGAGGCCACGTTGCGGTAGGCGCCGGAGGCGATTTCCTTGTAGGGCGCCGGGAGGATATTTTCACTTCCCCCGCCCCAAGCTTCGTCCGCGATTATAAGGCCGCGCGGCGTCAGCTCCTCCCGGTGGAGCGCGACCGTTTCCTCGTTGAGGGCGACGACGACGTCGAACCGTTCGCGCGGCGCGGCCACCTCGCTCACGGCGGCGCGGACGGCGAAGGTGTTGTGGCCGCCGCGGATCCGCGATTGGTAACTCTGCGTCACGACGATATGGTAGCCGGCGCGCGCGAGGGACTTCGCGAGCAGCGGCCCCACCGTCGCGAGCCCCTGTCCCGCTTCGCCCCCTATTAGGATATTACATTCGTTCTCGCTCATAGCGGCCGCCCCGCCTCGCGTTTAACCCTCCCCCCGTTCCTCGGGGAGGGAGGTCATTTTACGGACGTCGAGCAATTTTTTTAAATCGGCCTCCGCCAGGCCCCCCTGTTCGGCGGCCAATTCGCGGACCGACTTGTTCTCACGTAAGGCGCGCGCCGCCAATTCGGCCGCCCGGCGGTACCCGATATGGGGGCTTAGCGCCGTCGCGAGCGCCGGGCTGGTCTCGGCGTACCGCCGGCAAACGTCCGCGTCGGCCGCGACGCCCCGCACGCAGCGTTCCGTAAACGCGCCTGCGGCACGCGACAGGATCTCTATCGCGAACAGCAGGTTGTACGCCGCCACCGGCATCATGACGTTGATCTCGAGTTGGCCCGCCCGGGCGGCGTGCGCGACCGCGGCGTCGCACCCCATCACCTGGAAGCAGACCATATCGAGCATCTCGGCCATGACGGGGTTCACCTTGCCCGGCATGATGGACGAACCGGGTTGGACTGCGGGCAGTCTCAGCTCTCGCAGGCCGGCGCGGGGCCCGGAAGAAAGCAGGCGAAAATCGTCGGCGACCTTGGCGAGGCTCGTCGCCAGCGTCCTGAGCGCGCCGGAGGCCGCCGCCGCGGCGTCCAGCGACTGCATGCCGGCGAAGATGTTCGTCGCGGCGCGGAATTCGTAGCCCGTCGCCTCGTTTATATATTTTATAACCAACGGCTTGTAGCCCGGGGGCGCATTCAACCCCGTTCCGATCGCGGTGCCGCCGACGCAAAGCTCCGTCAATTCTTCGGCGGCCGCGGCGACGCGGGCGCGGCCCGCGCGGCTTGAGGCGGCGTACGCGCCGAACTCCTGACCCAACCGCATGGGCACCGCGTCCTGGAGGTGGGTCCGGCCGCACTTTACGACGTCGTCGAACTCGCGGGCCTTGGCCTCCAGCGCCTCCGCCAGCTCCTCCACCGCCGGGAGGAGGCATTCGCGGATCTCGCCGCAAACGGCGATATGGATGGCGGCGTGGAAGGTGTCGTTGGTTGACTGGGCCATGTTGGCGTGGTCGTGGGGGTGAACGAGGCGGTATTCGCCCAATTTACCCCCCAACATTTCCTCGGCGCGGTTGGCCAGCACTTCGTTCATGTTCATGTTCTGCGACGTCCCGGCGCCGGCCTGGAACACGTCCACGACGAACTGCTCGCGCCAGCGTCCCGCCATGACCTCCTCCGCGGCGGCGACGAGCGCCCCGCCCACCCTCTCGTCGAGCACGCCCAGCTCGACGTTGGCCTTGGCCGCGGCCCGCTTAATGACGGCCTGCGCCCGCACGAAAGCGGGCGGGAGGCGCAAGCCGCTTATAGGGAAGTTCTCGACGGCGCGCTGCGTCTGCGCGCCCCAATAGACGTCGCGGCGCACTTTCACCTCGCCCAGCGTGTCGCGTTCGATGCGGTATTCCGACATGGGAAAGCCCCCGAAGCCGGCGGCCCGTCGGCGACGCCACCGGCGCCGCTACTCGAGGCGGCGAACCGCGGTCAAAGCCGCTTCGTAATCCGGCTCCTGGCCCAACTCGGGCACGAGTTCGACGTACCGCACGACGCCGTCGCGGCCTACGACGAAGACGGCGCGGGCCAGCAAGCGCACCTCTTTAATGAGGACGCCGTACGCCAGGCCGAAGGAGGCGTCGCGATGGTCCGACAACGTCACGACGCGTTCGACGCCTTCCGCGCCGCACCAGCGCTTTTGGGCGAAGGGAAGGTCCATACTTATGGTAAGGATTACGACGTTGGGCCCGAGGGCCGCGGCCTCGCCGTTGAAGCGGCGCGTCTCGATCGAACACACCGCCGTATCCAGCGAGGGCACCGCCGCGACAACGCATATTTTCCCGCGATAGGAAGAAAATTTGACCGGGTTCAGGTCGTTGTCGACGACGACGAAATCGGGGGCCTTGTCGCCCACCTTGACCTCGTCGCCGACCAGCGTCACCGGTTTGCCGCCCATCGTCACCAACCCGCTTCTCTCGGCCATGGCTTTCTCCTTTCGGGGCTAAATATAATTAAATTAATAAGATAAATCTATATCAAATTCAATATCGAGCCTTTACGGGTTCCGCCGGCCGGCCCGAACTACGCCGGCATCCCGTCGGGGCGCGCCCGACGAAGCCCTCGCGGCCGTACGCCGACGACGCGAACGCCGCGGTTCGCCGCGCGGGCAAGATGTTACTGCTCGGCCGCGGGATAACGATTTAAAAACGCTATCTTCTCGAAGGGCAACCGCTCCGGCCGGGTCTTCTCCCCCTTGGCCTGCTCCTCCGAGAGAACCGGGCTTACGGCGTCGGCGTGCCGGCCGACGTTCACCAACGTGACGACGTTCACGTCCTGGGGTATCCCGAGGACTTCCCGGGTCTTGCTGGGGCTGTAGCCGGCGATGGGGTGGGCGACCAGGCCGAGCTCGGTGGCGCGCAATATTATAAAGGCCGTCGCCATGCCGACGTCGAAGAGATAATACTCGCGGTCCCGGATTACGCAATCGTATTCCTTCTTGCTCAGGACGACGATTATCATGGACGCGGCGAAGGTCCACTCGTTCCCCTTGGACATTACGTCCCGCATCTGCTCGAGGACCGCCGGCTCGTAGACGAAGACGAAACGCCACGGTTGGTTGTTGAAACAGGAGGCGGAAAGGGCGGCGCACTCGGCCAAATCGCGAATAAGCTCTTCCGTAATTTCTACCGGCGCGAGCGAACGGTACGCCCGCCTCTTCGCGATCGCTTCCTTAACGTCCATAAGAACCTCCGTAGGGCTACGTTCTTTAATCGTATCCCGGGCGACGGCTCCGGGTCAATCTAACAAAACCGCGGCGCTCGCGCCTCTTCCGGCGCACGCCGCGGCCTTCCGTTGCCTTAGGTTTATCCCCGTCAAGACAGGTAACCCCCGCGGTTACTACCAATTCTCACATAACAACTCGTAGTGGGCTTGCGGGTGGTCGCACGCCGGGCAGGGGTCCGGCGCCTCGGTCCCTTGGTATAGGTACCCGCAGTTCCGGCAGCGCCATACCACCGCCTTACCTTTTTTGAAAACGGTGCCCGCCGTGACGTTGGCGAGGAGCCCCACGTATCGCTTTTCATGTTGCTTCTCGGCGACGGCGATGGCCTCGAAGACATCCGCTATGTCGCCGAAACCCTCGTCGCGCGCCACCCGGGCGAAAGAGGGATACATGTCGGTCCACTCGTAGTTTTCGCCCGCGGCCGCGGCCTTTAAATTCTCCGCCGTCGCGCCGATGACGCCGGCCGGAAACGCCGCGCGCACCTCAGCCGAGCCGCCCTCGAGTAACTTGAACAACCTCTTGGCGTGCTCCTTCTCCTGGTCGGCGGTCTCCTCGAAGATGGCGGCGATGTGCTCGAAGCCGTCCTTCCGGGCCTGGCCGGCGAAATAAGTGTAGCGGTTGCGGGCCTGCGATTCGCCGGCGAACGCGGTTAGCAGGCCTTTCTCCGTCTGCGTACCTTTTAAGCCGGCCATGTCGTTCCTCCTCTGCTAAGTCGGGCCGTCATCTTAAATTCGTCCGGTGTCGCCGACCCTTGCTCCTATTTATATTACGCGGCCGTCCTCGTCAAATCTTTTTTCGGCGAAGGGCCGGGCGGGGGCATCGGCGCCGAGCGTTGGCCTTTAACTCCCGCATCCGCGGCGGCGCGACGCTCAACGAGGCTTCTTATCCCGCGGGTTACGCACGTTTTTGATAAAAAAACCCGGCGCGGGCGGCCAGGTCGTCGCGCCGAACACGATACTACTCCGCGGGGGGGGCGCCGCCCGAAACCTGCGCCGCCTCGCGCGCCTTTTCCGCGGCCTGGCGGGCCTCCTCTTTCTTGGCCTTGCGCGCGTCTTCCTCGGCCTTGCGCCGGTCGTAATAGCGGTGGGTTTTGTTAACCAACTCGACGAGAGCCATAGCGGTGCCGTCGCCGTGGCGGTGGTTAGTGCGGACGATTCGAACGAAGCCGCCGCCCGCACCTTGGGCCAGGGGGGCGATCTCGTGGAAGAGCTTCCACATCAGGTTGCGGTCCTTGACTACGGGCGAGACCAGCCGCCGGGCGTGCAGGGTGTCGTCGCGGGCCCGGGCGATGAGGCGGTCGGCCACGGCCTTGACGGCCTTCGCCTTAGCCTCGGTCGTATTTATCTGTTCGTAATGGAATAACGACCGAACGAGGTTGGACAACATCGCCCGGCGGTGGGCCGGCGTCCGCGAGAACTTCCTCTTATACTTGCGGTGACGCATGATCAGCTTTCCTCGATGTCGGAAATGTCCATTCCCAACGACAAGCCCATGCCGGTAAGCACTTCCTTAATTTCGTTCAGCGACTTGCGGCCGAAGTTGCGGTATTTGAGCATTTCGGCGTCGGTCTTGACGACGAGGTCGCGAATGGTCTTGATGTCGCCCATCTCCAAGCAGTTCACGGCCCGCACCGAAAGCTCGAGCTCGTTCACGTTGCGGGAAAACAACTCCTTCAACCGGGCGCGTTCCTCGTCCTCGCGGGCTTTCTCCGGGGCGCGCTTCGTCTCGAAATTCACGAAGATCTCGACGTGGGATTGCAGGACCCGCGCCGCGGCGTCGACGGCTTGATTGGCGGTTATGCTGCCGTCGGTCCAGACCTCGATGACCAGGCGGTCGTAGTCGGTCCGCTGGCCCACGCGCGTCTCTTCGACCGCATACTTGACTTTCCGCACCGGCGTAAAGACGGCGTCCATGGGGATGACGCCTGCGGGGCGGTCTTCGTTGCCCACGCGTTCGACCGGAACGTAACCGCGGCCCCGGTCCACTTCCATCTCCATCTTGAGGCGGCCGCCCTCGGCCAACGTCGCGATCTTCTGGGCGGGGTTGATTATCTTAACGTCGGGGTCGGCGATGATGTCGTGGCCGGTAACCTCGCCCTCCCCTTCCACGTCGAGGTAGATCATCTTGGGCCGGGCGGCGTCGAGGCGCAAAACCAGCCCCCGGAGGTTCATTATAATCTCGGTCGTATCCTCGTAGACGTTCGGGATGGTCGAGTACTCGTGCACCACGCCGTCGATCTTGACGGCGGTGATGGCGGTTCCCTCGATGGCCGATAGTAAAACGCGCCTGAGGGCATTTCCCAACGTAAGGCCGAAACCCTGCTCGAGGGGCTCGACGACGTACTTGCCCCAAGAACCCTTGACCCCCTCGGGTTCGAACGTGACCCCACGCGGCATCTTGAAAGCGTCAGCCTTCATCGGCCAACCCCACTCCTTTGCTCGTCACGAACGTTGAAAAACGCCGCTAGACGCGGGAATAGAACTCGACGACCAGGTGTTCGTCGACCGGGACGGGTATTTGCTCGCGCGTCGGCAACGATACCACCCGCCCCTCGGCCTTCTTGGGGTCGAATTCCAGCCATTCCGGCAAGAGCTTCCCGCTGTTATATTCCAAGCCGTACTTTATCGGCTCGCTCTGCAAAGCCTGCGCGACGGTCGCGATCACGTCGCCCACCTTCACCTGGTACGAGGGTACGTTTACGCGGCGGCCGTTGACGGTGAAGAGGCCGTGGCGCACCAACTGCCGCGCCGTCCCGCGGGCGGTAACGAACCCCAACCGGTAAGCGACGTTGTCGAGACGCATCTCGAGGAAGCGTAAGAGGTTCTCCCCCGTCACGCCCTTTTGGCGGACGGCCGTCCGGAAATATTTCCGGAACTGTTTTTCCATAAGGCCGTAAGTCTTGCGCAGCTTTTGCTTTTCGCGGAGGCGGACGCCGTAGTCCGATATCCGGAACTGGCGCCTCAAACCGTGCTGGCCGGGCGGGTAATTCCGGGGGTTGACCGGCTTGTCCACGGGGCACTTGCCGCGCAGAAAGCACCGCTCGCCCTTAAGGAAGAGCTTCGTCCCTTCGCGCCGGCATATCCGGCAACTTGCGCCGCGATACTTAGCCATACTTTACCAAACCTCGCCCACCCGCCTTAGACCCGCCGACGTTTTTTGGGCCGGCAGCCGTTGTG
>CAZLXP010000029.1:0-25725 GCA_964563535.1 uncultured bacterium
ATAAAAAGCCCGAAGCCGAACAAAGGCCAATGCCTTGAGGTATTAGAGAGGTTTTTACGAATCCAAGCGGTTTATGGTAGCCCGAATTCCGTAAAGACTTATTACGCGATGCCTTATAACCCGTACGGCGTGCGAAAAGAACAATATTCGCATTGGCCCGGTAAGTCCCTCGACTTGGAAAACGAAGTTCTTATCGGCGCCGAATTTTGGGATTTAATCGGGGGCCCCGGTACGTATACGGACCTCTTGGATATTTATCGAAAAGTGGGGAAGGAAAAAGGCCCCGACATCATAAAGAGCCTAATTCGAACTAATTAAAACGAGGTTTCGCCGGCTAAGACTATGGCAAGGCGTACGTGGAATATGATTTGGAAACTCCTCACCTCCCTCGAGCTCGCGGTGGTCCTCGTGCTCATCCTGGCCGCGTTTATGGTCGTGGGAGCCTTGCTGCCGCAGGGCATGGACGACGAGTTCTACCTCAAGGCCTGGGACGTGGCGACGTATCATACCCTCCGCGACCTCGGCCTGCTGGGTATTTTCCATAAGGCCATATTCCTCGTGCCGGCGGTCCTCTTGGGCGTCAACCTCCTTTGCTGCTCGTTGGATATCCTCCGCCAGTTCTTGCCGAAGGCTATTACGGCGCGGTACGTCGTCTCGGCGCTCTACCACGTCGCGTTGGTGGGGATGTTCGTCGGTTTCTTCGTGACCTATCTATTTTCGTACGGCGGCGAGCTGACGCTCAAGCCGGGCGAGGCGGCCCGCGTCCCGCTGAAGAAGGGCGAGACGGCGTGGGCCAAGCTCGCGCCGAGGCTCGGCCTTCGGGCGCCCCGAGACGAGGAGTCGCCGTACCGGCTCCGCCTCAAGAGCTTCGCGACGACGTACGTCGAGAAGGAAGGGCGGATATTCGTCAAGGATTGGCTCAGCGAGCTCGAGGTCGTCGACGACGGCGCCGTGGTTCGCGCCGGCCGCGTCGAGGTCAACGACCCGCTGGTCTACGGCGGCATAAAGTATTATCAGGCGTTCTTCGACCAGAAGATAAAGTTCGACGTGGACGGCAAGGCGCGGGAGCTCGAGCCCGGCGAACCGCTTCGGCTCGGCGACGAAACCCTCATGGCGTCTACCGTCACGAGCGGGACGCTACTGGCGGCCGGCGGCCCCAAACGTATTGGGCCGTACGTGGAGCTCAAGGAGATGCCCGCCGACAAATGGCACCGCGTCACTAAAGACATACGGCCCGGGCGCCGCCTCGGCCGCGGGAAGCCGGTCGACGTCGGCGGCCACCGCGTCACGTTCGTATCGTTCGAGGAGGCGAGCGGCCTTACGTATAAGCACGACCCGGCGGTCAAGTTTTTATGGGTCCTTTGGATATTGTTCACGGCGTTGATAGCGGTTCGTATATACGTGCAAGAATCGGCCTTGACGTGGTTGCGAAGAGAGCATTAATTTGGCCGGGGCCCGCGGCGCGGGCTTTTTTTTCCTCCAGGTCGCGTTAAGCCCTTGCATAATAAGCGGTAAAAGGATATTATATTAAAGGTCAGAGATGTCGGCTGCCGGAGGAGCGAGTTGGCTCGCAAAAGGAAAATAGACGATAAAATCGAGGCCAGGATCAAGGGACTCGAGGACGAGTTGTTGTCCCTTAAGGCGGAGTACATAGGGGCGGCCATCGACGAACTACGTCGGCCCAAGGGTCCTTTTTCGGTCGTCACCTTTCGCGTCGGCGACAAGGTTTTCGCTCTCCCCCTTTGGTCGGTGAAAGGGGTGTCGCGGACCGTAACGGTAACGGCCCAAGGCGAGCTCGGCGCCGGCTATACGGGGGTCATCGATTACCACGGCGAGCTCGTGCCGGTATTGGACGCGGCCGCGTTGGGGGTGGAGGGGCGGGATATGGACGCCGGCGACCATATTATCTATTTCAGCGCGGGGGGCCGCCACATCGCGATGGTCGTATCGGCGGTGTTCGACGTCGAAACGTTCGATAGCGAAAAGATCGTCTCCGCCGGGGAGGCCGGGTTGCCGAGGCGGCCTTTCCTCGGCGTTTACGAGCGGCGGGGTAATCTTACGCGCATCCTCGAGCCCTCCGCCCTTCTTCCCGACGCGGCCGCGGCGCGGGAAGCGGAAGAACGCGAGGCCGTACCGGAAGTCACGTTTGAGCCCGAGGCCGACGAAGCGGCGGAATGAATAAAACTTTCGAGCTGGGCGAGAAAGAGCTTAACGTGCTGAGCGGCCTTTTACGAGACCGCTTCGGCCTGTATTACCCGCCGCAGAAGAAGGCGGAGCTGGAAAAAGCGTGCGGCCGGCTGAGCGGCGGCCGGGGCCCCGCGGAATTCTGTCGCGAGGTGGCGTCGCCTTCGGGCGGGGAACTGCTCCAACGGTTGATCAACCAGCTGACGGTGGGCGAGACCTATTTCTTCCGCATCCAAGCCCACTTCGACGCCCTCCGGGACGTGATATTACCGAATATAATCAAAAGGCGCGCGGGCGAAAGGCGTTTGAGGATATGGAGCGCCGGTTGCGCCACCGGCGAGGAACCGTACTCGGTGGCGATGCTAATTTTGGAGACGCTGCCCGACTGGAAGGATTGGCGCATAGAATTCCTGGCCACCGATATCAATACCGATTTCCTCGTGTCCGCGCGCGGCGGGCGTTACCGCGAGTGGTCGTTCCGTAAAGTGGATGATTATTGGCGCCAAAAACATTTCGAGAGGGCGGACGGGGAATGGCAAGTCTCGGATGAAGTCCGGGCGATAGTGCGTTTCGCGCACGCCAACCTCATAGACGAGCAAAGTAACGTCGCGCCGGCGCCGGGCTCGTTCGATTTGATCCTCTGCCGGAACGTGTTTATATATTTCGACGGCGTGAGCATCGCGCGCGCGTCGGCGTTGTTCCGCCGTTACCTCGCGCCCGGCGGTTGGTACATCGGCGGCCACGCCGAACCGTTCTCGTTCGACGAAAGTTTCGAGGTAGTAAATTTTCCCGGGGCGTTCGTCTACCGCAAACTTACGTTGGAAGAGGCGGCGGCCGCCAAGAAGCGGCGTCGGCCGCCGGAGCCGCCGCTTAAACCCGTTCGTAAGCGGCCGCGGTCGGCCGAGCTTGACCAGGCCGACCAACTCGTCGCCGCGGGCGAGGACTCGCGCGCGTTGGAGCGACTCGCGAAACTCGCCGCCGCCCGCGAGGACGCCGAATTGTATTGGCGCATGGGGCGCGTCCTCGGTAACCTCGGCCGATACGAGGAGGGATTGGAGTGGTGTCGCCGCGGCATCGCGCTCGATAAAACGAACCCCTACTGTTATTACATATCGGCCCTGATTCAAGAGGAGATGGGCGCGAACGAGGAGGCGTTCGAGAACCTGCGGCGGTCGCTATACGTCGAAAAAAACTTCATCTTGGGGCATTTCTCGATGGCCAGTTACCACCGTTGGCGCCGCGACGAGGAACGCGCCGCCCGCTCTTATCGGAACGTCCTTAAGTTGCTCGAGGGCCGTACGGACGACGAAGAGATCTCGGGCGACGGCTTAACCGTCGGGCGCCTGCGAGAGATCGTAAAACAGATCCTGTAATACGGTCGTTATGGAAACGGATAAATTCGAACTGCCGGAACCCGAGGCCAGATCTTCGCAGGAAGACGTCGACTGGTCGGCGCTCTTTGACGCCATGTCCGACATGGTCGAGGTGGAGAAGGTGGCCGACGTTTTGGCCGCCCGTGCCCGGGTCCTCGCCGAACCGGAAGGAGACGGCGGCGGCGACGTGGGCGACGTTTTCACGTTGTTCTCGCTGGGGCCCGAGCGATACGCTTTATCCGCCGGCGTAACCCGCGAGGTACTGGAGTTGCCGAAAATTACGGCCATACCTAAAGTGCCGGCCGTGGTCGCGGGCCTCTTTCACCGGCGCGGCGGGGTATACGTCGCGATAGATACGAAGGAGCTTTTGGGGCTCGAGGAAGACGGGAATTACGGGAACGCCGTCATTCTTACGGGCGACCCGGCGGGGGTGGCTATACTCGTCGACGAAGTGCAGGCCGCGCGGAATATACCGCCGGCGGCCATATGCGCCGGCGACGTGGGCGGCCGCGCGGTAGCCGGTATTACGGCGGACCGATACATCGTATTAGACGCCGAGGCGCTTTGGGCCGAGATTCGAGCGGCCTTGGGATTAGGCGCGAGAGGTTTGTAGAGTTGGCGCTTAAGGGAAAACTGGAAGATATGCCGGTCGTCGACGTCCTGCAGTTCATCTACGCCAGCCGGCGCAGCGGGACCCTGCACCTGGAGAGCCGGGACCGGCGGGGCTTCGTGGTTTTCCGGGACGGCAACATCGCCCAGGCGTCCACCAACGCGGCCGAAAACAACCTCGGCAACATTCTCGCCGCCAAGAGGCTTATCACGGACCGCGACCTGACGCGGGCGGTGGACGCGCAGCGGTCCGAATATAAGGACATGCCGTTCGGCCGCGTCTTGGTGCGTATGGGCATATTGAGCGATGAAGAAGTGAAGGCCGCCGTCGTGGAGCAAATCGAAGCGGCCATTCGCGACTTCGTCCTCTGGCTCGACGGCGATTTCGTCTTCGAGCTGGGCGGCAGGGGCCGGCCGGCGGATGACGTGGCGGTGTCGGTCGAAGGTATCATCCCGGGCGTTAACGTCGATACCCAACATCTCCTGTTGGAGTGCATACGCATCTTCGACGAGCGGGACAAAGCGGCCACGGAGGTAGCCGCGGGCGAAACGCCGGCCGGACCTGCGGAAGAGGTTACGCCGCCGGAAGAGGTGGAGGAACCGGCCCCGGCGGCACACACCGTTTACCTTTATTCCAACGATGAACCCCTCGGGGCGTTGCTGGCGTCGGTGGCCAAGAGGAAGAAAGTCGAGTGCCGGGCGTTTCAATCGTTCGCCGAATTGATGTTGGCCGTGGAGGCCACGATGCGCGCGGACCGTCTGCCGGTCGTCATCCTCGACGTCGATTTTAGCGCCGGGGACCGACCGCCCGAGCGCGCGCGGCGCGCCGCGGCGTTGATGGCTAAGTTGAAAGGCGCCGCCCGAGCGATGGAAATTATTTGCGTTTCGGCGCAGGCCGGGTACGCCCTTCGGGTCGCCCTCCTCGAGAAGCACGCCCGCGCCGTTATCGCCGTGCCGCCGCCCGCCCTTTTAAGGGAGAGGGAGGCGCCGCCGCCCGCGGAGGTCAGGAGCTTCATCCGCGAACTCTGGACCGTCGTGGTCGAGGCGCTGCGCAATTACGAGGGGGTATACGTCAAGAAGAAATGGCGCCAACGAATTAGCTCTCTCGAGGCGTACCTTTTGAAGCTCAAGAAGTTCGTCCGCGAGGCTCAAAAGTCCAGCTTTACGTTTATGGTTTCGCTCGACCTCTTGAACCTGATTTCGGAGAACTACGAGCGGGCGTTGCTGCTCTTAATAAAGGAGGGGGTGGCGGGCGGCATCGGCGGCTTCGGCGACGCCCGCGACGGCACGCCGCTCGGCATTATGGCCAAGAACGTCGAAATCCCCCTCGACCAGCCTTCCGTCTTCCAGTCCGTCGCCGAGCGGAAAACGACGTACCGCGGTAAACCCGACTCCGGGCAGCGGGTGCACCGTCGCTTTTTCGAACAGATAGGAAGACCCAAGAACGGCGAGGCGGTGATAATTCCGCTTTTGTCCGGTGGCGTAACGTTCGCGATGATTTATTGCGACAACGGCGACGTCGACGCGCCGCTGGTCTACGACGAATTATTGGACCTTCTCTCCAACCAGACGAGCATCCTGTACGAACGGATGCTGGCCGAGACGTTGCCGCAGGTCGCCGGGGAGTAGAATTCGGGGCTCGGGCCGCTTGCGCCCGTAAGCGAATTTTCGTATAATTACACCGTTAAACGGTAGGGCCCGGCGGCGGGTCGAAAGGGTAAAAAAGAGGACTACGCGAGAGGTGCGTGCGATGTATAGATGGCTGGCGATTATGATTCTTTTGTTGGCCGTCGCCGCGGCGCCGGGGTGTAGGCGGACCGGCGGCGGTCCCGCGTACTACGGCGGCGGCGAGGAAGAGAACGTCGTCGAGGGGTCCGTCGTCATCGGCGAGGTCGTCCCGGCCGATACGGACGTGGGAGAAGAGATAGATGAGTTTGCCGCCGGGGGCGAGTTCTCGGCCGCGGCGGCCCCCGCCGAGACCACGGCGGCCGAGGCGCCGGCCTCCGTAGCGGCCCCCGTTACCGGCGGCGCCGTGGACGGGTACCGCGTCCAGGTCATCGCGAGCTCGTATCAGGACAACGCCGAGAGCGTCGCGGCCCAGGTGCGCGCGGCCTTCAGCGACGTAGGCGTCTACGTCGAGCACCTCCAGGGCTTGTACAAAGTCCGCGTGGGCGACTACAAGGACCGCGCCGGCGCGGAGGCCATGCGCGACCGCCTGCGGAACGCCGGGTACCCGGACGCGTGGATCGTCAAGGAACCGGTCAAACAATAATAAAGACAATAAAAGAATACCCGCCAAATAAGGCGGGTTTTCTTATTTCTAAGGTTTTATTAGGAAGAACCGTGGGCAGTAAGGATTTCCTAAGTAAAATAGAACGCAGTAGACGAATGGCTCTGATTAAAAGTAGGGGCACGAAACCCGAAAAGTTAATGCGAAAGGTTTTACGGATAAATAAAATCAAATATATAGGACACCCAAAAGGTTTGCCGGGAGAACCAGATTTCGTTTTGAAAGATTATAAGGTAGCAGTATTTGTCGATAGTGAATTTTGGCACGGACGTAATTTCGCGAAATGGCAATATAAAGTCAAAAGCTATTGGCTTGATAAAATAGAACGCAATATAAGGAGGGATAAAACGGTTAATCGCAAATTAAGAAGTGATGGTTGGGTCGTTATGCGCATATGGGATAAGGATTTAAAAAGAAATTCGGCGAAATGTATCCGGAGATTAAAAAACGCTATTGAGGAAGCGCGATTTTTGCGGAAATAATCCTTAGGGGAAAGGGGCATTTAGTTTTTATAACGCGGATTATTTATATATATATTTATGAATGGCGTTCGCTATCTTAAGAGCAAATAACGGGGGCACGGCGTTACCTATTTGCGTAAACTGGCGTGCCGGAGGGCCGAGGAATACAAAATCGTCGGGAAAAGTTTGTAACCTAGCTGATTCGCGGGGGGATAACGTCCTGGGTATAAAAGGGTGTAGGTGCGACCTGCCGCCTCCGGCGGCGCCACCCGCTATTACTGTTTTTGAGGGTAAGTTAGGGTCTAAGCGGTCTACTCGTCCTAATTTATCACGTTCTCCGTAATTTAGCCCCATGTACCTTAGGATTGATACTGCCTTATGTTTTCGGATTATTTGGTTATTTACTTCGCCCGAGATATTTTCGAACGCTTTGTAACAGGGTATTTTTTGGCTTTCGTGATTGGGGAACATGAATTGTTTTTTCGTCCTCCAACCGCAAAAGAATAATCGTATACGATTTTGGGGGACTCCGTAATCGGCGGCGTTGATCAATTTCGGCGAGGTTAGATAATAACCAGAACTACTCAAAGTTTTCATGGCGCGTTTCAATTGCTCGCCGTTATCTATGGTCATTAAGCCAGGTACGTTTTCGATTAGAAATACTAAAGGCTTAAAATATTCTATATAGTGAATATAATCGAAAAGCAAAGTACCAAAAACGTCGTGGTTATATCCGACCCTCTTGAACCCGGGGTCGGATTTCATGAACCTTTGGTTTGCCGCTATACTAAAAGGTTGGCATGGAGGCCCGCCGTGGAATACGCCTTCAAAAGGTGTTTGAATACCTACGCGGTTTTTTAAAATAGCTTCGATATTTTCCCAATTCGTTAGGTCCCCTTCGTAATCGGGCGGCCCGAAAATATTCCAAGTAGCGCGGTTTTTCCTTAACGTATCGCAAAATAGCTGGTTGATATCGAAAGAAGCGAGATGAGTAAACCCTGCGTATTCGAAACCAATATCCAAACCGCCGCAACCCGAGAAGAAACTAACCGAAGGAATGTCGTTTTCGGGGCATGCGTTACTTTCGGGCGTTGTTAATGGCGCTTCTTTGGAAATCAATATACCATTATGACGGTACCTCAGGTCGTTATAACTATACCCTAAATCGGTAAGCACATCGGCTAATTCTAGTTTTTTTTCTAAACAACGGTTTAATAAACCGATTTGTTCCGCCAACGTCATACGGCTAGCGGTTAACGAGTCTAATACGGGTTGTATGGTATTTATATTTATCTTCGAGTCCTCAGATTCCATAATCAATCGATAATAATTATAATTTGGTAGCTTCTTTGGCTAGTTTATATACTTTATTAGCTTCTTCCCGATCTGAGAAATCATCTTTGGCGTTTTCTTTTAAATACAACCGGTAATATGAATGCACCGCCTTATGGCAATTGGGGCATACGGGTACTAAATCGGTAAATTTAATACCTCTTCCATTAATAGCAAGCGCGGAGGATAAGGGTAATAAATGATGGACTTCTATTATAGTTCCTTTCGTCCACGGGTATCGCGTTTCTGAGTTAATAGTACACCCGTCGCATAAAATCGGTTTTGGCATATTTGCTAAAAAAAGCCTTCGAACGTTCGGGCTTCTTTCGGTTCGGAGATGTGTTACCCTAACTCTTTTACCTTCGACGAAGTTAAAATCTTCTTCTGGGGCCGGGATATTTATTTCCATCGCAGGTAAATCCCTTTCCGAAAACGCCCCCATGGATACTATCTCTCCTTGCCTGGATTCTTTTCTAGGTTTAGTTATGGGCGTAAATATTCCCTCCAGTTCTTCGGGTTTCGTATAGTCCGTTCCGTTTATATCTAAATATAAAATATTCCCGTACCATTTTAATAGGCTTAATTGACTAGCAAAAATAAGCATCTCCCTAACTTGTCTATTTTCGTCTCCCCTCGGGGCGCGCGAAGTTTTTTTTAAACCCATATACTCATCGACAGATTCCGCGCCCGTGACTTCGTTACCGACGACATATGAAAAAACGTCGTTAAGTTTGATTTGAGGCGTTGCCCCGAAAAAATATCTCGCTATTAGATATTTAATTACCGCGCAGAAAGGAAAAATCTGTGGCGCGGCGTTGTCGTAGCCTTCGAAAATTGGGGACGGGTAATAAAACCTCTTTATTATAAACCCGATGTATTCGTCTACATCTAGGGGCGGTTTTTTATTCCCTACGATTCGTTTGCATAATTCCGTGATAACTAAATGCCCCTCAATCGCCGTGGCTAATAGCGAGCACCCGAATACTCGAGCATAATTTCTCCATATTCTGTAGTGCGTAGGGGCAAAAGGTAAACCAGTGTCCCTGGGTAATACCGCGCGTAGTGGATCGCCCGGACCTCGTAAATACAACCCTTCGAGTCCCGATAGCGATTCCGCAATACTTCTTACGTTATCGAACGCGAAGTATTGCAGCCTTCCTTGATCCCAACGCCACGTAACCATAATCTTCGCCGAATATTACGTTATCTTTTGTGTTATTGCAATAACCAAAATTAAATCCTCTGTTACCTCTTCGGTGCGGGTTTTTCCGCCGACCGGTTTGGACTTTCCGGTACATCCCGTTGATCTTCCCGAACGAGCCGGGCTCGACGTCGACGCCGTCGATGTCCACTTTATATATGTATTGGGGGGTGTTGCCGTCCGCGGTCCAGAGGTAGTTGCCGTCGAAGCCCACCGCGCGGCACGGGCCGCCGGGCACCGGGAACGAGCCAACTAACGGGCCGGCGATGTTCATGCCGTAGATGTAAGCGCCGGCGCCAAGCGCCAGTAGCGTCGCGAACATAACGAACGTCGTCTTTGTCATCGGGGAACCCTTCCGGCGTTATGGAAAACGCCGCTACCCGGGCGGTAGCGGCGTTCGGTTTTTTGGAGGCGGCGGGAATCGAACCCGCGTCGCGAAGCGCGGCACCAGGCCTCTTACTTACGTGGTACTTATATTTCCTATGATGACCGAAACGTTATCGATAATAACGCCGGCGGCGCGTATGAATTCGTCCGCTTTATTACCGTCGAAGAGATCTGGCGGCGCGTATCCGGGCGGTAATATCCCCGGATATCTCGGGGCGTTATGTACTTCCTCGGCGACGAAGCGTTCGGCGGCCTCACTGAACTCATCGTTATTAACGCCCGCGAGGAATTTCGTGGGGACATATAGGATAAGATCGTTTACGTTATGTACAGTGAATTGGTGCGGCCAGTGGGTTTCTAATTCGAAGAAAACGGATTTAACGGCCTTTTCGGCCGCTTGCTGGGCCAGGTAACATGCCCACTCGGGATAACCGCTATCTAAAGCTATCTGAACTAACGATAAATCCCTTCCGCTTTGGTCGGTCCAATATGATCTTAACGTTTTACTTAATCTCGCGCCCCCGCTACTCGTTGGCGCTCGCGTATTCATAGTCAGCTGCTCCCCCGTCAGTGATGAAGTAGAATTCGCGGCGGGCACGTATTTGTTTCCGCACAAGGCCCTCGGCTTCCAGTTTCGCCATTATTTGTTCCGCTTCCGCTTCGCCCTTTTTCATGAAAGTCGCCAATAGCGATAAACTCACCGGCGTATTTTCGTCCCCGGATAAGCCGTGGCGAGCTTCGTACAAACGCGCGAGCGCCTGTAGTTCATCATTAGTAAACGTGCGTTGCTTTGTCATAACGGCTCCTAAAATTTGGAGGCGGCGGGAATCGAACCCGCGTCCGGAAATACGCCGTTTCATTATTACATTAGTTGTTCCAAATTATTAATAATGAATTCGGATTGTTCGATAGCCTTTTGAGTTTCTTGGGGGGAGTATTCCGGGCGCGTCAAAGGAGATTGAGGATCGTTCGCGTCGAAGTTAGGGTATCTGGACATGTTTTCCTTGTTGCTTAACTCGGTCGCATTTATTTCCAAGGTTTTTACATCCACGTTCTGGTCTAATAAAAGGGCTTTGGGGACGTGCCGTATTAGCTTGAGGATATTATGGGTTTTAAGGTCATCGAGTTCAATCATTTCCAAATGGACCAGTAACGCTTTGGCCGCTTTCTCAGCCGCTTGTTGGGCGATAAAACAGGCCCACGCGTAATAACCCTCGCCGTAAGCCTTACGCGCAAAACCGATATCGTGTTTGTACTGGTTTACCCAAACGGGTTTAATAGCGGGATCTAGCCGCTCTAGCGTTTTTACCCTACTTGGCGGCATATTCGTATTCCTCGGCTCCCCTGAGAGTGATTTCGTAGAACGGCCTATCCCCCACGGCGGTCCTTTTTACTAAACCTCTTTCCAGCAAATGGGCTACTAATCCCTCGGCCTCCTTTTCCGTAATCCCGAGCGCCACGGCGATGAGCCTTAAACTTACCGGGACGTCTTCGTTCGCGAATAACCCGTAACGCGACTCGTATAGTCGCGCTAGGATTTTACGCTCTCCTTCGGTTAAGTTATTACCCACGAAAGCTCCTTTGTTAATTTGGAGGCGGCGGGAATCGAACCCGCGTCCGGAAGTGCGGCTGCCAGGCCTCTACACGCTTGTCCCGCGTATTGGTCTCGCGCAAGGCTTGGCCCGCGGGCGGGTCGGCCTTACGCCAGCCCCCTTATAAATTTTCGTCCTCGGCGGAAGGGGCCGCCGCTTCGGCTTATCCCGCTATTCCGACGGCCTACCGGGGCGCCGCGGGAAGGCTCCGCCGGCGGCCGGCTTGCTAACTAGTTAGCAAGCGTACGCGTAGTTTTCCGCGTTTATTTTTCCCCGCCTTTGTAACGCGGCGACGGGAAGCCGCGACGTGCCACCTGGGTACCGTCCACCCCCGTCGAAACCGATCGCCCCCTCTATTGATATTATAGCATATTTTTTTACGAGAACAAGGACTTCACCCGGCCGAGGCTCGTGGCGTCCACGCCGGGGAAGCTCGCGCCGTAGTACGCCCGCATCAGGAGGTCGCCGTTCACGACTTCAAAAGGGTACCACTTTAATTTAAAGTAGCTCAAGTTGGGATTAGGGTCCGTTCGCTTGGGGTCGCAATAGATCGTGTCGCAGTTGGGATACCCTTCCCGTTGTTTCACCAGGATGACGAAGGGCTCGGTGCTCTCCCACCGGTAGTTGATATCTTTGTAGTTGACCCACTCGCCGTGATTGTACGTGAAGGACTTGGGCCCCCACATCCGCTTGCCGGGGGCCGGCGGCGTCAAGTTGGCGTCCCAATCCCAGATCTCGAGGTTGAAGCCGTCCCAACCGGTGCTGCCGGGCGGGTTGCCGACGTATATCTTGACGCGCTGGATATACCCCGGCGCCGGCGGCGCGAACTTCACGGCCCAGCCGTCGTTCGCGTCCTCGCGGTAAACCGGCTGGTAAGCGATGCCGTCGTCGTAGTAGAGCCATTCCGGCGGCGGCGACGCCGCGGCGGCGCAAACAAATGCCCAAAAAAACGTGACCGGCCCTAACGATCGCAACATAGCTTTCCTCCTCCGCCAAGGGCCCGAAGGCGAGCCTTTGACGATAATATTATAATACCGGTTTAACCCATCGTCAATAATTTTGTGAAAAAAAAGGGTTTTTTGGGGCTGGGGCCCGGGAGGCTTCATTTTTTACTTGACTACTCAACTCCTGTTGAGTATAATGGTAGTGGCGGCTCGGGCCGCCGGAAGAGGTGATGGCGATGGAGAAGCTCACGGAGAGACAACGCGAAGTTTTGGCCGCGGTGCGAGAGCTGACAGGCCGGCACGGCTTCCCGCCGACGGTGCGGGAGCTGGCGGAGTTTTTGGAGATAGGGCCCCGCGCGGCCTTCGAGCACCTGGCGGCGCTGGTCCGCAAGGGATATTTGGCGAAGGAGGATGGCAGGCCGCGGGCGCTGGCGGTGGCGGGGTACGCGCCGGCGCTCGAGCTGCCGGTGGTGGGCCGGGTGGCCGCGGGGCCGCCCATCACGGCCATCGAGGAGGCCGAGGAGACGATGGCCGTCGACCGCTCGCTCGGCGCCGCGGAGGGCGACTTCCTCTTGCGCGTCAAGGGCGACAGCATGGAGGGCGAGCACATCGTCGACGGCGACATGGTGATCGTGAGGCCGCAGCCGGTGGCGGAGAACGGCGCCGTCGTCGTGGCGCTGGTGGGGGACGAGGCCACGGTGAAGCGGATGTACCTGCGCGGCGGGAAGATTATCCTGCGCGCCGCCAACCCGGCCTACCCGGACCTGCTAGTGGGCGAGGACGAAGACGTGGCGGTGATAGGCCGCGTCGTGGGCGTCATCAGGCGCTATAAGTGAGGAAGGCTTGCTATTTGTTCATGAGGCCGTATATATCATCGTGGGGGCCAAAGGCGAAGAATCTTACGGACTCGTCGGGCGTCGTGGTGCAGTCACCGCAGTTATTGACACCCTCCATTCCTTTGACCCGGCACTCTTTGCAGTAAGCGTATATGACCACGAAGCGCCTCGATACTTTTGAGCTGGACAAGCCGGCCAGATTGTATTTTAAGGGCTCGCCATAGCCGATGGGCGAGCTCAATATGAGTTTGATTTTGCGGGCGAGTTCCCGTTTTAGCGAGGAGTATTTCTTAACTTGTTCGTTGAAGCGAGGAGAATATATCGGGGTCGCAGCCACATCTATTCGCTGCCAAAGACTTCTTTATGCGTCAGGGTTTGACCTTGCTGAAATTGTTTCCGGGATGTTTGGATCTGTTGATAGAGATCTTGGTCGGCAAGTATGAGCGCTGTCAGCAGGTCGCCAAGATCGACGCGGATGCGGCTTGGGTTGGCATCGCATGCTGCGGGAATTCGGATGGAGATGTCGGTCCGCCCTTCGCGCTGAACGGTGTATGTAGTTAAGGTTGTCATTTTTTGCGTTCCTCGTACGATTTGATCATGTCGTCGAGTTTTTTCCGGAGCTCGAGTGCCTTGTGGTAGCTGAAAGCGAGGCGTGCGACCATGGTGCCGATTACGTTTTTTGCCTCCGGGTTTTGCCGGGCGGCATGCAACTCGGCGGGATGGACGTATAGTGCGTCCAGCGCGAACTCGTCTTCGGCGTAGGAGACGACGAAGAAGTTCGCCGGTTGCGCGGGCGCCTTTTGCGGCACCACCACCTCTACCTCGGCTTTTTCCTTCGGTTGGTTGTCGACCATATTTTGTGCCTCCTGGGGCTAAGCCATTTTACCACGGCCGGTAGGCGATGTCAACGAAGGCCGTGGCTCTCGTGCATAAGAAAAAACACTGAGGAATAAGTATGGACATCGTGGACTTGGGCGACAGCGTCCGCGTGGGCGCCATCTTCGAGGAGTCGGGCAAGATAAAGCCGGTGTGGTTCGCCTACAACGGCCGACGCCTCGCCGTCGAGCGCGTCACCTACGCCTGGAAGGACCGCGACGGCGACGTGAAGATCTACCATTACGCCGTGAAGGTGGGCGGGACCGTCTACGAGCTGGCGCTCGACACCTCCGTTCTAAGCTGGCGCCTCGAGCGCAGCTACGTGGAGTAGGGGAGGAGGATTGTTTAGGGCCGGGGGCCTTCGGGCCCCGTTGGCGTCTTGGGGAAAGTGGCGAAACGACGTTGGGTTATATTCCGACGAAGAAAGCCGCGTCGAGTTGTATGAAAACGTCGGAATTATTTCTTAGCGACATCGTTTTGCTAAAGCCGGCAAATACGGTGGTTTTGTTCATGTAACAAAGCTCATTTAAAACCGGTGCGAAGTCGCCGTCGTCGCTGACCAAGACCGCTATGTCGTATAACCCGTTTCTGGCGAAGGACAACATATCTACCGCCAGCATAACATCAACTTCTTTTTGGATAACGGTCCAACTTGCCGTCTGTCCGCAACTCGAACAAGTGATGGTGGCGTTAGCGCCGCAATAAGGACACTTAATATCCCTTTTCTCTAACCTTCCCAACTTTACTTTGTAATTCGGCGCGAATCGTAGTCTATCGAAGAATTGTTGTTGAGTTCTGGCACCCGTAGGGTTAGCGCTGGCATCCAGAGGTGCGTTGTAGTAGTAGGCCCTTTTAAATGAGACGGGTTTATTTATTTTACCGCCGACCTCAGCGCAAACTTTCTGGGCGAATTTCGCATAGTCGATGTTCGTCCTCTCGACTATACGCTTAAGGTTTTTATAGAGATTACTACCGTCGATGAAGAGGATTACTTCGTCCATGTCTGCTTCTCCGATAAAGAAAACCCGCCGCTGACGCGCAACGGCGGGGAGGTTATGACCCGTTACTGGCGCGCAGTAACGGGGAGGTTATCTGATAAGAGTATAGCATAAATAATCATTGGGGTCAAGCTTACTTCAGGGGAATTCCCCTATCGACTAGATAGGTATTTGATAACCGTGCTCAACTCCAATATCTCTTTTAAACTTGCGGAGAATGTCGAATCTTTTGATCTGCTGTCTTAATTATATGAGAGAAGAAAATCCAAATCAATAGTTTATATTGAATTATGTGGGCCTCGATCACAGGGTTGGCGCACGGGAGGCCGCTGCTCGGCGGCGAGCGGCCCGGGCCGGTGGGGCTCGGCCCCGGCGCCGAGGCCTACGGCGAGCCGTGGGAGCGCGTCATCATCTTTTTGGATATGAACGCGTTCTTCGTGAACGTCGAGGCGCGGGCCAAGCCGTGGCTGATGGGCAGACCCGTGCTGGTCGTCGGCTCGCGCAAGGAGCGGTCCGTCGTCGCGTCCTGCTCCTACGAGACGCGCGCCTTCGGCGTCCGCTCCGGCATGCCCTCCGAGGAGGCGCGGCGCCTCTGCCGCGACGCCGTCGTCGTCCCCGCCGACATCCCCAAGTATACCCACGCCATCCGCGAGGTCGTCGCCCGGGCGCACCAGTATACCCCCGTCGTCGAGATCGCCTCCATCGACGAGCTGGCCCTCGACGTCACGACGACCTTCCACAGGTGGGGGACGCCGCGCGACTGCGCCGCGGCCTTCGGCCGCGAGGTCCGCGAGGACCTCGGCCTCCCGTGCTCGCTGGGCGTGGCGCCCAACAAGATGATGGCCAAGGTGGCGGCCGGCCTCGAGAAGCCCAACGGCCTTACGGTCCTCAGGCCCTCCCACCTCGAGCCCTTCCTGGAGGAGCTGGCGGTGACGGAGCTGCCGGGCATCGGCGAGAAGTTGGGCGAGCACCTGCGGCGGCTGGGCGCGACGACGTGCGGCCAGCTCGGCCGGCTGCCGCTCTCGCGCCTCAAGGCCCGCTTCGGCATCGTCGGCGACGTCCTACAAGACATGGGGCGGGGGATAGACCGCCGGCCGCTGACGGCGCACTACGACTACGAGGAGGCCAAGTCCGTCGGCAACACCATCACCCTCAACCGCGACACCTACGACGCCGCGGAGCTCCGGCGGACGTTTTTGTGGCTGTGCGAGCGGGTGGCGCGGCGGCTTAGGGGCGACGGGTACTGCGGCCGGTGCGTCTACGCCATCGCGCGCTACCCGGACTTCTACACCGTGGGCCGCTCGCACCGCCTCCCGCGCTACGTCGACGAGGGGATGGACCTCTTCCGGGCGACGTGGCCTCTTTTGCCGGCCGACATGAGCGAGCGCGGCGTGCGGATGCTGGGGGTCTCGGTCTCGATGCTGCTATACCACTGCAAGCCGGGCAACCTCTTCGAGATAAAGCGGGACCGCCTCACGGCGACGCTGGACGAGCTGAACCGGAAGCACGGCCGCGGCGCGCTCGAGCGGGCGGAGCTTTTGCCCGGGCTACCCGGCGGCCTCTACGAGACCGTCCGCGCCGGCTGGCACCCGGGGTAGCGTATCCGACTTAAGGGGCGTATCGGCTTTAGAGTTTTTAGATTGACGGTTTGGGAACCTTCCCCTATAATGTTTTGTAGGAATTGCGGAGATTAAATATAATGACCGAGCCTACCCCGCAAATCGGGCATTTACCCTTTTCCCGCAAGGCAGAAGAAAAGGTTCCCGCCCCCGCCGGCCTTTACGAAATCTTTTTGGTTGACGCTTTCGACTGGTTAGCCGCGGCCGAACATAACTCCGTTCACGCCGTCGTGACCGACCCCCCGTACGGCTTAGTCGAATATAAACCCGAACAACTTGAGAAGATGAAAAACCGCCGGGGCGGCGTATGGCGTATTCCCCCCTCGTTCGACGGGTGCAAGCGGAGGCCGTTGCCCCGGTTCACGGTTTTAACCGAAGGTGATAAGGTTGCGTTGCGTTCCTTTTTCGCCGACCTGGCCGATAGGCTAATGCCCGTTCTCGTACCGGGAGCGCACGTGTTCATCGCGACTAACCCGTTGGTATCCTATTTGGTATATGAACCGTTTATCGCGAGAGGTTTTGAGAAGCGCGGCGAGGTCGTAAGGGTAGTCCAAACTTTACGCGGGGGGGACCGGCCTAAAAACGCGCACGAAGAATTCCCCGACGTTTCGGTTATGCCCAGGTCATGTTGGGAACCGTGGGGGTTGTTTCGTAAACCTTGCGAGGGGCGAGTGCAGGATAACCTTAAAAAGTGGGGCACCGGTGGCCTGCGCCGTGTTTCCGACGAGGAGCCCTTCAAGGATTTAATATATTCGTCGCCTACGCGCACCGAAGAAAGAAGCATCGCACCGCACCCTTCTTTGAAACCTCAATATTTTTTAAGGCAAATCGTTACCGCCGCCTTGCCTTTGAGCAAAGGGGTTATATTAGACCCGTTCATGGGTTCCGGGTCTACGGTTGCCGCGGCGGCCGCTTGTAATTTACGCGCTATCGGTTTGGAGGTAAACCCGGAGTATTTCGATATGGCTCGGAACGCGATCCCTAAACTGGCGTTGTACCAACCCCCGGCCAATAACAAGAATGGTCCAAAACGGTAGCTTCGATACCTCGGTTCCTTTACCGCCGGGCCTTACCATTACGGCTATTAAGAAGGCCGTCGCTTACGTTGAACGTGGGCTCGCCGACCTGGTAGAATTATATTTCGAACAAGCCAACGTTTTCAGCGCCCTCGTGGGGATATTCGCGACGAAGGCGATAGATGCGAATAGCGTATACGAAAAGCGGAGGCATATAGATAAGGCCCAAACCCAATTCCCGGACCTTAAAAGGAGGGGCAGCCAGGACCCTCCTTCGCCTAACGAATCCCTAGAGTGCAAAGCGAGCAAGAGACCGTGGGCCGTCCAATCGCATTACGATCACCCTGGTTGGTATATTATTTGGCGGTATCTTGTCGACCCGACTCGTTCTCTGGAAGAAGATAAGCCGGTTATTATTTGGAGGGTTGACGTTGTCTTTTTGGAAAAGGCCGATTGGAAATACGAAAAGAGCACCGCGGGTACCGCGGGCGGCGGCCGGACCCATACCTTCGGTTTGTGGAAACCAGCGTCTCGGCTAAGGGGTAAAGGGGTTTACAAGAGGGATGACGTCGCGATAATGGGCGGTAAGGCCGTTCCCGCGAATAATAAATAGCACATAAACCGTAAAAAGCCGGGCCCCTTCGCCCGGCTTTCTTTTTCGGTTTAATCGCGGCTCAGCGGTACAGCGCGCGGATGCGCCCGAGCGACGTCGGCGCGACCGCCGGGTTATCGTACGTGAAGCGGAAGCGGCAGATGATCGCGAAGAGCACGCCGGACTGGCCTTCGTACTCCTTGCTGACCCAACCCCAGTTCTTGCCGGTGCCCCATCCCCAAGCTGGGCAAGCCGTCTCGACCTTGCCGTTGTTCCAGCGGGGCTCGACGACCAGGTTGTCCTTGTTGTTATAGTCAAACCGCGTCGTCAAGTCGAAGCCGAACCACTCGTCGGCCTGTCCGGTGAGGAGAAGCGGGTTGGCCGAGTAGACGAGGACCGGCGTGTTGCCGCCGTAGTTCGTATTAAGGTCCGTCGTGAGCTCGCCGACGGAAGTGTGGCAGAAGCGGAGCTCGAACTGGCGGAAGGGCGCGTTGGCGAACGTGCCGGCCGCTTGCCATTCGATACGGGTAATCGGCGCCTGGAAATTCAGGCCGCTTTGCGGCACCAAAAACTGGTACCGATAGCATATGCCTCAGGTGCCGCAGAACGGCAGCTTGACGAGCTGTTCCTTGGTTCCCGTCTCGACCTGGCCGGCGAAGCAGGAGGCCGCGGCCAACCCGAGCACGACTAGTAGTACGTATTTTTTTAGCATAACGTTCTCCTTTATACGGATTTATATACGTTCGCCTTCCCGCCTTCCTACCGCTTCATATTATAACAACTTCAGCGCGTATGTCAAAAAATGATTTTCCGCGGACGCGGCCGTCACTCGGCGCCGCGTAGCCGGGGGAAGCGCCAGGCGACTACGCCGCTCCAGAGGAGCGACGCCGCGGTGCCGATTATCAGCGCCGCCCTCACGTCCACGTATCGCGCGACGTACCCGGCCTGCAGCGCGCCCAGCCGCATCGCCCCCATAAATATCAGGAAGTATATGCTCATCACGCGGCCGCGCAGCCGGTCCGACACGTTGAGCTGGATGATAGTGTTGGCCAGCGAATTCTGCACCACGAAGAAGAAACCGGTCGCGGCCAGCACCGCGGCGGCGAGCCAGAGCGTCCGCACGAAAGCGAAAGCCAACACGAACGAAGCTAACGCCACCGTGGACGCGTTGAGCAACTTCCCCCGCCGGCTCGCGGGCCCGAGGCTGGCGACGGCGAGCGCGCCGACGAGCGCGCCGACGCCGATGCAAGTCATCAGGAAACCATAGACGCCGGCGCCGCCGCCGAAGACGTCCTTCGCGAAGACGGGCATGAGCACCGTATACGGCATGACGAAAAACGCCGAGACGCCGACGAGCGACGCAATGACCCAAACCAGTTCGTGCCGGCTGGTGTATCGGAGCCCCTCGGCTATTTGGCGATAAGGCCCTTCTTTCGTCTCGTGCCGTATCGAGCTCGTCCGCATCGCGACGAGCGCGGCTATGACCGGTATGAACGATATGGCGTTGATGGTGAAGGCCAGCCCCTCGCCGACCGCGACGACGAGGATGCCGGCGACGGCGGGCCCTACGCTCCGGGCGACGTTGAATATCGTCGAGTTGAGGGCGATAGCGTTGGTCAGGTCCTCTTTTCCCACCATCTCGATGACGAAGGATTGCCGCGCCGGAACGTCGAGGGCTTGCGCCACGCCCAGGATAAACGCCATAACCACCACGTGCCACGCTCGCACGACGCCCGTTAACGAAAGCGCGGCCAGCGCCGCGGCCTGGACGAACATCGTGACCTGGGCGATGAGGACGAGGCGGCGCTTGTCGAAGCGGTCGGCGAGCGAGCCGGCCCACAGGCCCATCGGCAGCGACGGCACCAGGCCGGCAAAATTAACCAATCCCAACATGGCGGCCGAACCCGTCAGGCGATATACGAGCCAGTTTTGGGCGACCGTTTGTACCCACGTCCCGACGAGCGAGACCATCTGGCTAAACCACCAGAGGCGGTAGTCGCGGTGGCGGAGCGCGCGGAAGGTCCGCGGCAGCGTCGCGCGGCGGCGCGGGTACTCGGCTAAGGCGTTGTTTTTGGGACGGCGGCGCATCGACCTATGGGGCGGGGGGCTTTCGTCGGTTCCGGGCGCGGTTGTAGATGAGAATGCCGGCCGCGGCGAGGGCGGCGCACGCCGCGCCGAAGGTGAACGTGCCGGCACCTTGCCACCGGTCCCATATCAATCCGGCCGCGATTGACCCGGGGAGAATGGCCAGGCCGCTCGTCATATGGAGGAGGCCGATGGCGGCGCCCCGCTTTTCGGGCGGCGCCGCGGTGGAGGCGAACGCCGGCGGCAGCGCCATGAAAGCCTGGTAGTAAAGCGCGTAGAGGGCGAAGAGAGGCCAAAGGGTCCAACTCCTGCCGATAAAACCCGCCGCCAACAACACGGCCGCTTGGAAAAAATAGGCCGCGGCCAGGACGGGTAATATCGCGAGACGGTCGGCAACCCACCCGATCGGTAGGGGCCATAGGACTTGGCCCACCGTGAAGACGAGGTAGATGAGAGGTACGAGCGCGGTCGCGACGCCGAGTTCGCTCGCCCGTAGGATATAGAAGGCGTAGGAGAACATGCCGAAGGAGTAAACGGCGTGGCAAACGAGAAACGGCCACCAACCGGCCGCGACGTCGCGGTCGAAGATCTTGGGCGGCGCCGGGCAACTGATTTGTTTGGGCTGTTTTACGAGGACGATTATCGCGAGGGCGACGAGGATACCGGGGATAATGGTCAATTTGAAGATGTCGCGGTGGGATAGGTTCGTATAGTTTAGGAGGGCGAAAAGGACCAACACGCCCCCCACGGCCCCGGCTGAGTCGAGCGCGCGGTGAAGGCCGAAGGCGCGGGCCCGGACGCCGGCTGGCGTGTAGGTGGCCAACAGCGCGTCGCGGGGCGACGTGCGGACCCCCTTACCGACGCGGTCGGCCACGCGGAGCGACAGGACCGCGGGCCCCGTCCGCGCGAAGGCCATTACCGGTTTACTGATCACGGATAAGCCGTAGCCGCCGAGCATCAACCATTTATGCCGGCCCGCTCGGTCGCAGATATAACCCGAAAAGTATTTGAAAACGGCGGCGACCGCGTCGGCCGCCCCCTCGATAAGGCCGAGGAAAGCCGCGGCCAGGCCGAGGTCGCGCGTTATAAAAATGGGCAGTAACGGGAATATTATTTCGGATTGAAGGTCAGCGAAGAAGGATACCAGGCCGAGGATAAAGACGTTAATCATATGCGGATTCTAACACCCGGGACCCGCGTCCGCAAGGCGATATTCCTTGAAGGGCATCCCGGTCGGACTTATAATGGCGACGAATATGCCGGGCCAGATGGCGGGACGCCGGCGGCTGTGGCTTCGCCGGTTGATATTTATCGTTGTCGTCGCCGCGGTTTTTGCGGCGTCGTACTTTTGGGGCCGCCGCGTCGAGCCGCCGCCGAAGAAGCTCGACGCCGAAAGGGTGGCTTTGCTCACCGGCGCCACGGAAAGGCCCGAGCAAATAGGCGGCAAAACGCCCTATTGGCGTATAAGGCGGGGCGACGAGACGTTATACGCCGCGGAGAGCGCGTCGTGGGCGCCGGGCGTCGTCGGTTACGGCGGCCCGTTCGACCTCTTGGTGGTCGTGGCTGGCTCGGGAGACCTCGACCGCGTCGTCTTGGTCCGACATAACGAGACGCCCTCGTATTTGGAAAACGTCGCGGCCTTCCTGTCCTCGTTCGCGGGCGTTTCGGCGGCGGCGCCGCTCGTGCCCGGCCGCGACGTCGACGCCATAACCCGCGCGACGGTAACGAGCCAGGCCTTCGCCGCGGCCACGCGGGTTACGAGTAGGAAGATATTAAACGCGGCCCTCGGCCGCGCCGTCCCGCTGGAGGGCGGAAAAGAAAAGTGGGATTGGCCCTGGGCGCTGGTGGCGGCGGCGTTCTTCGGCGCGGCGATATGGGCGAGGCGGGGGCCGGCTGAGTGGGTGCGGGTGGTATTCGCCGCGGCCGCGGTGGCGGTGTTGGGGTTTTGGGCCGGGCGGTTCGTTTCCATCGGCGACGTCGGCCGGCTGGTGTTATGGAAGTTCCCGCCCTTCCGCCCGCGCCTTTCGCTTTATTTATTATTAGGGGGAAGCGGGGCGGCAGCTTTATTTTTCGGCAACGTTTATTGCGGTTGGCTCTGCCCCTTCGGCGCGCTGGCCGAGATTTTATATAAGGTTCCGTTTAAGAAATTGACGGTAGCGCCGGAATTCGCCCGCCGCCTTAGCGGCTTACGGTTTGTCATATTGTGCGTCGTCGTGGCCGCCGTCGTCGCGACCTGGGACCTTGGGGCCACGGCGTACGAACCGTTCGACGACCTCTTCGCGTACGCCGCCGCCGGGATGTCGCTTTTATTTCTGGTCGCCGTTTTGGTCGCGTCGGTTTTCCACTACCGCTTCTTTTGCCGGTATTTGTGCGCCGCCGGGGCTTTGTTGGGGGAGGTGGCGGCGGTGGGGCGGCCGCGGCGCGGGCTCGATTGTCGCGAATGCGGCGAGTGCGCGAGAATTTGCCCTACCGCGGCGGTTATCGTCAACCGCGAGGCGATAGACGCGACGCTGTGCATAGAGTGCGGCCGATGCCGCCGCCTATGCGAGGCCGAAAGACAGGCTATTAAAGGCCGGGAGAAGGATTTTTAATTTGGCTCCGGCCCCGGCCTATGGTATAAAATTACCGATTTATTGGTTATGAAAAACCGCAAGTTACTCGGTTTCGTCTTAGTCTTAGCGTTGGCGGCGCTGGCGGTCCTCTACTACGCCGCGGCGGCGCCGGCGCTTATGGACAAAGAACGCGTGGCCCAAGCCTTCGTCGGCGTTCTGAAAGCCGGCCCCGGCGTCGACGCGCGCTACGGCGGCGCGCGCTTTAAACTTTTCCCGCGGCCGACCGTGGCCCTTGCGGACGTGACTTTTATTAACCGCGCGGGCAAGGAGATAATCCGAGCCGACGAGTTGGACCTGGGGTTGTCGTACGTCGGTTTCATAACGCTTAAACCGAGCGTAGCCGCGGTAGCGTTCGTCCGCCCCCGCGTCGACCTGGCGCCGGGCGACTTGAGTATCGGCGAGGCCGGTAAGGCGCCGCCGTTCCGCGGGACCGTTACGGCGGCCGAGGGTTTTGTCCGGTATGCCGGCAAGACCCGCGCGGCGATTTTGGACGGCGTGAGCGGCCGGCTCCGTTGCAAAGCCGTGTGGGGCGAGGAGCTGGATATCCGCGGCAAACTTGACGCCGATAAACTCAGCTTCGTCGCCGGGGCGGGCGAAACCGCCGGCGGGATGGCGGTCGCGGCCGAGGGCCGGGTACGTTATCGACCGGAAGCGCCGGGAGGGCGGCTGTTCTTCGACGAGCTCGACTTTTTATTCGGGAAGGCCCGTTTAACCGTCGCCGGGGAGCTTCAAACGGGCCCGGGGGAGAAAGACGTCAACCTCACCGTTAGGGGCAAGGATATGGCGCTCGACCAGGTGCTCCCGGCGCTGGCGCCCCGGTTCGGCGAGGCCGAGTTGGAAGGCGAGATGGACTTGGACCTCGCGGTCAAAGGCAAATGGGGCGAGGGGCGCCGCGCCGACGTGCGGGGTGAACTCGAGGTGAAGAAAGGCGGGTTGAAGCCGCCCGAAGGCGACGGCATATCCGGCGTGGCGGCGACGGTTCGCTTCGAAGGAGAGAAGTACGTCGTCGAAAACTTCCGCGGCCGGACGACGAAGGGCGGTTTCAAGGGTTACGGGACGATAAGGCCGGCTGAGAATTGGCCGTATCAGCTTAAGCTCGAGGGCGCGATGCCGCTCGAGGTGGCGGCCGCGATACTCGACGTGCCGGACGCCTATATGCTCGGCGGCCCGGCCCAACTCAACCTCGACGTGGACGGCGAACTATCGTCCCCGGGCAGGACGTCCGTCGACGGGACGGTCGAACTTCTGGGTTGCCGCGTAAGGCTTAAGCCTTTTATCTCCCCGTTCGAAGGACTGGTCGGGACCGTCTACTGCGACGGTTACAAGATAAAAGCCGGAAAGATAAAGGGCCGACTCGGCGGGGGCGATTTCGAAATCGGCGGCGGCTGGCAAGGTTTCGAGACGCCGCGTTTGGACTTCGTCGCCGTCGCGGACGAGCTCGACTTCGACGCGGCGCTGCCTACGAGGGAGGCGAAACGGCGCGGCGCCGAACGCGGCTCTTCGCCGCTCGGTCTACCCGGTAGAGATATTACGGCTACGGGTCGGGTCCGTTTTAAGAAGTGTAAGCTTTTAACGGTACAGTGTCAGAATTTGGAGGCCGATTTCGAATACGGCGGCGGCGTGTTGAGTATTAACAAACTCGACTTCGCGGCCTACGACGGCGACGTCCGCGCGGAGATGACGATATACCCCGGCGAAAGGCCGCGGTATACGTGTTCCGCCGTTATCCGGGACGCCCGGGTCGGCGTATTCCTTACGGAGAACAAATATCTGGAAAAAGTCCTTACGGGCCGTTTCTCCGCGGACGTTACTTTCTCCGCCGAGGGAACGTCATACGACGACGTGAAGCGCTCGTTGGGGGGCAAAGGCTCGCTCGAGCTCGAGGGCGGCCGCGTCGCGGAGCTGCCGTTCCTGCTCGAGCTCGCGAAGTGGTCGCGGATCGACCTATACTCGCCGCTGCAGGTATCGAAGTTGTGGGCGATGTGCGACGCGCGCGACGGCGCGGTCAGGACCGCCGACTTCCGGCTCGAGAATCCGGACATGGTCGTCGAGGCCGCGGGCGAGGTGAACCTAGAGAAACAGGTTAATTTCGCCGTGCGGACTACTTTCAACCAAAAGGCTACGGAACGGCTCGCGCGCGAGGGTAAGGCCCTTGCGCTCGTGCGGGGCGAGGACGGCCGCGGCCTCTTCAACTTCGTCGTTACCGGCGAGGCCGCCAAGCCGGCCTTTCAACTCGACGCCGGGTCGATGTTGGGGGCCGCGGGCGAGGCGGCCCCGGGCGACGAGGGAAAACCGTACGGCGAGACGGGCGACCTGTTTTAGGAGGCGGCATCGCGGCTGTGAAATTGCTCATCGTGACTTACGGCGACCCCTATGACGGCGGCGACGTGGTCTGGAACGCGCTCCGGGTCGCCGCCTTCCACCGCGAGCTCGGCGACGAGGTGAACGTGTTTTTAATGTCGGACGCCGTAACCTTAGTGCACGAGAACACGCCGCCCCCCGAGGGGCTCGCGTACGACGCGAGGGCCGAGTTTCATATCGCCTCGCAAGCCGGCGTTGCGTTTAAAACGTGCGGCACCTGTTTGAAGAACCGCGGCCTTCCCGCGGACAAGGTGCACCCGCGGGCGCCGGCGGCCACGTTGAAGGACCTCGCCGACTGGCTCCGCGGCGCCGACAAGGTTATTACGTTTTAATGGAAAAGACGACGGCTATGACGAC
>CAZLXP010000030.1:0-25384 GCA_964563535.1 uncultured bacterium
ATACGGCTACCCCGTAAGGAAAACTGAATTGGCCGTCTCCGAACCCCTTCGAACCCCAAAGGCCCAGGAAAGAACCGGTCGCGTTAAAGAATTGAATACGGTGGTTGAGGCGGTCGACTACGTATACGTTACCGTCAGGCGCGACAGCTACCCCGGCCGGCCGCATGAATTGGCCTGCGCCCAAACCGGTACGTCCCCACTCGCCCTCGTATACCCACGCCCCCCAGGCACAAGCGGTCGCGAACGCCGCCACTACGATAATTAAAACGCTCTTCATCTTTTAACCTCCTATTTAAACAACGCCTTCACCCGACCGAGGGAGGTGGGTTTAACGGCCGGGTCGGACCAGCGGAAGTACTGGACGCGGTAATTGTACTTATCGGCGACGTAGACCCGTTTGCCGTCCGGCGAGGCCGCGGCGCCTTGGGGCCAGTCGAACTGGCCTTTTCCGGAGCCGTAACTGCCCCATTCGCCGATAAGCGAACCCGAAGTAGTACCGTAACGTATGCGTTGGTTCCACGGATCGACCGCGAAACCGAAGCCGTCGGCCGAAACGGCGACCCGCAAAGCCCCTACCAAGAAAACCTTTCCCCACCTGCCGAGATAAGAACCGTTGGGCGTAAAATATTGTACGCCGGTATTCCAATTGTCCGCGACGTAAACCCGGCCGTTCGACCCTACCGCGACGCCGTGGGGAAGGTTGAACTCGCCGGGGGCGTTACCGAGTCTGCCCCATTTGCCGAGAAAGGAACCGTTCGGGGTGAAGTATTGCACGCGGTCGTTCTGGGTATCCACCACGTAAACGTTCCCGTTGGGCGCGACGGCCACGTCCCAAGCGCCGTCGAACTCGCCGTTGCCGCGGCCGTAAGCGCCCCAGCCGCCTAGAAACGAACCGCTGGAGGTGAAGTACTGCACGCACTTATCCGCGCTGCTGACTACGTAAACGTCGCCGCTCGGCGCGACGCCGGCGCCCAGGGGGTATCCGTTCACCGTCCACATGCCGAGGTATGACCCGCTCGAGGTAAAGTACTGAACGCGGTGGTTTTGGAACTCGACCACGTAAACCCGGCCGTTGGGCGCGACGGCGACGTCTACCGGCGAATAGAACTCGCCCGGGGCCGACCCCCGCGAACCCCACTGCCCCTCGTACACCCACGCGGCGAAGGCGCGGGAGGCCGCGAGCGCCGCGGCGAGCGTTAGAACGGCTAAGTATTTCATACGCAACTCACCCGCGGAAGGATTTCGCGCGGTCATTTAAATAACGCTTTAACTTTTCCCAACGACGTCGGAATGACCGCAGGGTTATCCTCGCGGAAGTATTGAATCCGCGAGTTCCACGTATCGGCCACGTAAATGCGGCCGCCCTCGCCCAACGCCACGAAAGTAGGTTTGTCGAACTGGCCTTCCCCGGTACCGGGAGAACCCCACATACCGAGGAAACTACCCTCGCGCGTGAAGTACTGTACGCGCTCGTTTTGGCGGTCGGCGACGAAGACGCGTTTTAAAGAGTCGACGCATAGGCCATAAGGGTAGTTGAATTGGCCGGGTCCCGATCCCGACATACCCCACCGCCCCATATAAGACCCGGTTAAGTTGAAATATTGTACCCGGGGGTTGTCGGAGTCGGAAACGTAGACTAGGCCCTCGGAGGCGACGGCCACGCCGCTCGGTTCCAGGAACTCGCCGTTGCGGAACCCGTACTTCCCCCACCGAAGCACCAACTGCCCCGCCGGCGAATAACACAATACCTCGGCGAAAAATTCGAATTCCTCCTGGTAAAACCGCGTTACGTAGAGGTTCCCGCCGGGGGCGAGGGCTAAGCCATTAGGATAATACGGGACCGACCACCCGCCGACTAAACCGCCGGTCAACGTGAAAATTTGGATCCGGTTGTTGTAGTAATCGAGGACGTAGACCGTACCCGCAGACGTGATCGCGACGCCCCAAGGGCTTTTAAACTCGCCGCCCCCGACGCCGTACGAACCCCATTGCCCGAGGTAACTCCCGGTCGCCGTAAAATATTGGATCCGGTTGTTACCGCTATCGGCCACATAAACGTTCCCGTTGGGCGCAATGGCCACGCCGCCCGGCCCTTGGAATTGGCCGTTACCCGTTCCTTCAGCCCCCCATTGCCCCTCGTACACGAACGCGGCCAGCGTCGGCCGGGGCAATACCGCTACCACCAAAACGAGTGCAGCGATCGACGACTTCATACAACCTTCCCCCTTCCTCCGGCAGGGCCGGCGTTTAATCCGCCATCAACGCTTTGATCCTACCCAGCGACGACGGCACGACGGCGGGGTTATCCGGGCGGAAGTATTGCACGCGGTCGTTATGGTAATCGACGACGTAGATCCGCCCACCGCCCGGCGCGACGTCGATCCCGCAAGGGTATTTGAACTGGCCGTCGCCGTCGCCGTACGAGCCCCATTTCCCGACGAAAGATCCCTGAAACGTGAAATACTGGACCCGGGCGTTGGCCTGGTCCGTAACGAAAACCGGACCGCCGGGCCCCGCCGCGAGGCCGTAAGGGTTCTTAAACTCGCCGTCGCGCGAGCCGTACAACCCCCACGTGCCGACGAACGAACCCTCGGTCATAAAATATTGCACGCGGTTGTTAACCGAATCGGCGACGTAAACGGCGTTCATTAATCCGACGTCGACATCCGTCGGTTTATCGAACTCGCCCTCCCCCCTACCGGGGTAACCCCAAAGGCCGAGGTAACTTCCCGTGTCGGTGAAGTATTGTACGCGGTCGTTTCCGGTGTCGGCGACGTAGACGTTCCCGTTGGGGGCGAACGCGATGCCCCGGGGCGACTCGAACCACCCGGTACGAACGCCGTACTCCCCCCACTTCCCAATATAAATCCCGGTAGGGGTAAAATATTGGATGCGGTGGTTATTCGTGTCGACGACGTAAACGGTCCCCGGCGGCGATACGGCGACGCCGCACGGGCGGTTAAATCGGCCGTCCCCCGAACCGGACGTGCCCCACTTGCCGAGGAAGCTCCCCTGGGCGGTAAAATACTGTACGCGGTCGTTGTAAGTGTCGGCCACGTACACGCGGCCGTCTGGGGCGACCGCTACACCGGTAGGTTGGTAAAATTCGCCGTCCGCCGAACCCGTCGAGCCCCACTTACCCTCGTAGACCCAGTCACCGTAGGCGCCGGCCGCGAACGCCGCAACAGCCGCGGCGATTAAAACCGTCTTCATCGTTTAACCTCCTACCGAAACACCGCCTTTAACCGGCCGAGGGAGGTGGGCGTGATGGTTGTCGGAACCCAACGGAAATACTGAACCCGATTTAATTCCCAGTCGACAACGTAAATATTGCCGTTAGGAGCGAACGTTAAACCAAGTGGATTCTCGAACTCGCCGTTCCCGGACCCCTTCTTGCCCCACTGACCTAAATACGAACCCGTCGGCGTAAAATATTGGACGCGGTGGTTGTACAAATCGGTAACGTAAACTTCGCCGTTCGGGCGTACTGCAACGTCGAACGGATATTGAAACTCTCCGTTTCCAATTCCGGTTTTACCCCACGAACCGAGTAAAGAACCTTTAGAGGTAAAATACCTTATCCTGTTCCACGTTCCGTCTGCTACGTAAACGTTACCGCTTGGGGCCCACGCGATACCTTCGGGGTCCAAAACCCCGTGCCAAGAACCTAAAAACGAACCGACGGGCGTGAAGTATTGAACGCGGTAGTTATCGTTATCCGTAACGTAAACGTTACCGTCGGGGGCTATATTAACCCCGCGCGGGTCGTTAAACTGACCGTAGGCGGAACCTTTAGTGCCCCACATACCGAGGAAACGACCGGTCGCAGTGAAATATTGTATTCTATTGTTGTATCGGTCGACAACATACACGTACCCCCCCCGGCTTACGGCAACATCTTTAGGGGTGTAAAACTCGCCTTTACCCCGGCCGTACGTCCCCCACATGCCTAAGAAAGATCCTTCCGCCGTAAAACATTGAATACGGTAATTATAAACATCCGTAATATACACGGACCCCCGAGGTGCAATACCGATTCCCGAGGGGCTATCGAATTGCCCTTCCCGCGAACCTAAGGAACCCCACTTACCCTCGTATACCCAGGCGCCGTAGGCGGCGGCGGCGACCGCCGTAACCGCTGCGACAACTAAAACCTTTTTCATCGTTCGAACTCCTTCTCGTTAACGAGCGTCTTCCAAAGAGCGGCTTGGGGTTAAATAGAAATAAAAAAAACCAGGCCGGCACTTTGCCGGACCTGGGTAATATTTCACGTCGCGCGGCGCCGCAGGCGCCGTACTTAATAAACTTATCTCTCCCGACCCGGGCATACCTTCAAACCCTTTCAGAAGTCCACCCGGTTACGTATACGTTCTCCCAACGCCATTATTAAATAACGCGGAGCTTTAGTCAAGCGAAATCGTCAACGGACGCAGGGGCCTTAAGCCGGAGTCCACAAAGCGCCCTTGGCCTCCAACGCGGCGACGCGGGCTTCTAAATCGGATAACCCGAAGGTTTTCAAAATGCTGCTGTACTTAAAACGTATACAATAGGCCGTCTGCTCGCACAGCAGACGGTCATTCCAAAACCGCCGCCGAATAGGGTTATACCAAAATAACGCGGAGTCCGGGCGACGGGGGGAAAAGAACCCTATCCTACTTCTACTACGTTTTCCGTCGCTATTATTTAAGTTTGACGGCCAAGCCTTTTTGCGCTATACTTAGTCGCAACACGGGGGCGTAGCGCAGGCCGGCAGCGCGTCTGCTTGGGGAGCGACTCCACCGCGAAAAACGACGTCTTAAACCCAAAAAGGACAACAAATTAAGGCGCCCAGAAATTCGGGCGCCTGATCTTTTCCCTTATTTTTGCCGCGAGGTCAACCTCGTCATTAGAAAGGGGTTAAACCCTTGCTCGGGTTCGCGCGGTTAACCTCGAAACTTAGGCTGCCTGTAGCCGAGCTCGGTGCAATCTATAACAAAATAATATTAGCAACTTCGAAAAACAAGATATATTCGCTATAATCTATAATATAGTTAAAAAAATCGAACTGTCGGCGTACCACGATTTTCGCCTAGCCGCTAAAGCGGGCAGGCACATAAGTTTCAAATATGATTATGTCAGGAATTGGCATATACGTAGTATAATATTGTACGGTATCTGTACGCCACCAGCCTTGTCGACACAAAACTAAAGCCGTTTTCCCTTGCGAGGTGCGGGGAAATTCGCTATGTCGTTAAAACGCGCCGAAAGACTTTTCCATCTCGTTAGTATCCTTCGAACCGGGCGGGGTTATACCGGGGGCGAACTAGCAAACGCCCTCGGCGTCTCGCAGCGGACCATATACCGCGACGTCGTCGACCTCTCGACCCTTGTGTCCATTTACTACGACGAAGGGTACCGCCTCCTGTCGGAAAGCTTCTTAGCCAACCTCACCTTCACCCACGAGGAATTGTTAGCCCTAAAACTAGGCATACAGTTACAACCGTTGGCGGAAGGATCCCACTTCGGCGGGGCTACGCTGTCAGCGCTCGCAAAAATCGACGAACAATTGAACCGTCGGTTCCGTAACGCCGAGGGCGAAAACGAAATTATAACAGTGCACGTTAAAGCCTACCCGTTGACCAAGGAAACCGTACGGGCCTTACGGGTTTTAGAAAGCGCCATTAGGGCACGGCAAACGGTAGAATTGACCTACTACTCGCTAAGCCGCGGCGAAATAAATAAGCGGACCGTCGACCCCTATAACTTGACCTTCCGTCGACACAGTTGGTACTTGATCGGTTACTGCCATCTACGCCGCAACGTGCGGATCTTTCGGCTCGACCGCATCCACTCGGCCAAGCTAATTCTGCGTAAGTTCGAAAAGCCCCCGGGTTTTTCGGTCGAAGAATTCTTCGCGGACACGTGGGAGGTATTTGCCCCGACCCCGAAAGAGGAAGTTGTGCTCCGTTTTGATAGCGGCGCCGAACCGATCGCGAAACCGGTACTAGAGGCCAGGGGCAAGTTCCGTCAAGATCGGCCTAGAAAAGGCCTTATATTCGAGGGGAGGGTTCCGTTAACGGATGAATTCTGCCGGTGGTTGTTGACTTTAGGCCGCGCGGTCGAAGTACTCGAGCCACGTGAGTTACGCGAAAAAGTGGCCGCAAAACACCAGGAGGCGGCGGCCCTATACACTCCGGCACGCGATAAACCGCTTGGATAACGTGAAGCGGGGCGGCACGGCTATATTGCCCTAAGTTCGAACGGGGTCGCCTCTTCCTGCCCGGCCCTAGCGCCACGGCCGCGACCGCTCACCGTAACAAGGCAAAGCCTTTAGATCCTACGTTATCGTAAGTTGTCTCTACGTTCAGTAAACGTCGCTCGACTTGACAAACCGCGATAATGTAAGCCGTAATCTAACTAGAATAGGACGACAGGTGGTAACGGACGAAGGAAACAACGTCCTCCCGCGAAGCGTCGCGAAAGGTAAGAAAGTTTTGACCTTAATAAAAAACGGGTACGCGCCAGCCAGGAACGCGGGGTTTTAAAATAGCGCTTAATAAAATATACGATTTCGATAAAAATTTCGGAATCACAGCGTTTTTAAGGAACCTGAACGGGAAGAGTTTGAAAACCTTCGGTCATGGCCGTTTAGGCAGACACAGAGAAGCCCTCGGCGATTACGGACTACTCGAGAGTCTTACGAAAGGAACGACACCAGGGGGTACGGAACTCAACTTAAAAATAGCTAAAACCGAAATACCCGCGGGTTCTTACGGTACAACGTAAAAGAACTCGGCGAGTACGTCCCGACCGACTCGGACCCGTCCCAAAGTTCTATTAGGTGCGCTCTAACAATCCGGTATCATTATCGTTTCCGCGATCTAAACAGAGCCGAGCGCTATTGTAATTTGGGCGGATAAACTCGGTCGGGACCCTCCCGACGAACGCGCGGCCCCTTATGTGAAGCACGTAAAGCGCCTTGTACATTCCGAAAAACGGAACTATTCCCTGCGATAACCGAACTCACCGACACGGCCGGGCAAGCCTAAACGTTTGGCGACGACCGCTTATGGGCGTCTATGAACATCGTCTTAGGTGGCGTATTCGTAAAAACCCGCGAATTCGGAGAAGCCAACGCCACCGTCGGATGAACGTTTTCGAAAAAGCTCGGCGACCGGTCTAACGCCGTCGTATCCTTCCCCTATTTGGAAACCTTAACTTAGAATGGAGGTACGTTCGGGAGGTTGAAAAATATTCCGAAAAAGCCGTCGCGGAATGCAAGGTCTTATTTCGACCGCGGCCCTTAAGTGGCGTTTACCTATAAGGCGCGGCGAATACCGGAAAGCCGGACCGTACCTCGAGCAAATCGATTGACCCAAGGCCGGCCTCGGCCCTATAAAAAGGACCGTCAATCATAACGTCGCCCAACTGTATCCGGAAACGGGAGAATTCGAAAAGGCGTTAACCTCGCTCGAACGCACGGAAGCGACCTTCGCCGATACGGCCACCGGCCCGAGCGAGCGTGCGTAAAGTCGTCGCGCGGCCGTTTATACTTATAAATGGTTTATTGCGACTACGCCGCAGAAAAATTAGATTCTTGCTTGGAAATAGTCGGTGAGACGGACAACGACCCGGGATGCGCATACGTTTTGTTTCGAGAGCGGCAAATGCGTCCCGGCGAGGCAACGCCAAAGAAGGTAAGGCGTTAAGCAAAAGGCGAAAGGCTACTTGGCAAACCGTGAGAACCGTTATTATTTAGCGGGATACTATTTAATTAAGTATTTACGTTAATATCAACGCCGGGCGCATCGGCGCCGGAATCAAACTCATCGGGTTGCCGAAGGCGACTACGAATAGGCTAAATCGTCACTTGCGAAAAAGGGTGTTAAATAATAAAACGGCGCATTTGGATATGAGGGCGAGCTATCTATGGAAAAGAGGTTAAACGTGGAAGAACACGGCGACGTGTTCGCGCGGTTGACGACGGGGATTAAAAGGTTATCGGAACAAAGCGACGTAACGGACTTATTGAATTACGTATTGCACTTTCTAACCGAAGAACTAGAAGCCGATAGAGGCGTCGTTTTCCTGTATGACGAACATAGGAATATGTTACGCATAAAAAGTACCGCTGGCGTCGACGACGCGACCCTCGAGGACGCCTCGACTATAAGCCAAACTATCGTCAGCCAAGTAGCGGGGTCGAAAGAGAGCGTGGTCAGCGCGGACGCCGTCGGAGACCTACGGTTCAAGGATAGCCATAGCGTCAAGTTGAACCGTATTCGGTCGTTGCTATGCGTCCCTATTACCATCGGCGACCGCCTGCTCGGCGTCGTTTACCTGGACAGCGTGAGTAAGGATAGCCTGTTTCGCGATAAGGACCTGACCCTTACCGAAGTATTTATACAAAACGCGGCCTACGAGATAGACTTCAGGCACCGGCAATCGGAAACGCCTTACGTTTCGGTAACGGCGCCGTCGGACATGAGCTACGGCTACGACTCCCTCGTCGGTTCCTCTAAAGACATAATCGACCTAAAGTCTAAAATCGAGAAAGGTTCCGCCCATCACGTCAACGTCCTAATAGTCGGCGAATCGGGGACCGGTAAAGAGTTGGTCGCGAAGATGATTCATTACAACGGCTTCAACGCGGATAAGCCGTTCATCGGTATAAACTGCGCTTCCCTCCCCGAAACGCTCTTGGAAAGCGAACTGTTCGGAATAGAAAAGGGTACCGCTACCGGGGTCGATAAAAGGATCGGACGCTTCGAACAAGCGGGCGAGGGGACGATCTTTTTGGACGAAGTCGGCGCGATGGACCTAAATACGCAAGCCAAATTCCTACGCGTACTGCAGGAACGCCAGTTCGAGAGGCTGGGCAACCGAAGCCGTAACCCGCTACGACTAAAGGCCAGGATAATCAGCGCGACCAACGCGGACCTCGGCACGCTTATGGAGGCCGGGAAGTTCCGGGAAGACCTGTTCTTCCGCCTAAACGTCTACTTGGTCGAAGTCCCGCCGCTCCGTAATCATAAAGACGATATACCGGCATTATGCAAACGTTTTATAAAAAAATACGGTAACGTTGCTAAGGCCGAAACGTGGGAGTTATCCGAAGAAACTCTCGACGTTTTATACAACTACGACTGGCCGGGGAATGCGCGGGAACTCGAGAACTGCGTACAATACGCCCTAGTTAATTCGCGCGGCCCGGTGATCGAACCTGAGTCATTGCCGCCGAACGTATTGGACACCGCGCTGAAAAAGGCCCCCGAAACGCTTACGGACGCCGTGACCCATTTCGAAAGGGAGATTATCGTAAGCACGCTACGAAATTGCAAATGGGTGAAGGCGAAAGCCGCGTTAAAATTAGCCATATCGGAGACGACCTTACGCCATAAGGTTAAAAAATACGGGATCGGAGACGAAGACCGGTTACCGGCCACGTAACACCGCGTGCGGCCGCAGCCCGTTAAATTTTAGAAAAAACCGCCAGAAATGGCGGTTTTTTCATTGCCTTTATTTTCAACGACTTACGGCCCATCCGCTCGTAAACCGGCGGCGAGACCGTCAGAAATTGGCGGCTTGGCAGCGCTAAATAAAAAACTCTGGAGCGTTAAAGCCTTAAATATCAAGGAGTTATTGATTTGGCCCCAATTTTGCTATATATTATATGAACGCCGCAGTTAACTTTTACCCAAGGAGGACGATTGACGCCTAATTTAAAAAAACTCGCCGCGGTTTTTACGGTCCTAATCACGATCGCTGCTCTATTGCTTCCGGCTTTCGTATTCGCTGACGAAGCCCTTACAACCAAATCGCCCCCGCCCCAAATGCCGCCTGGCGCGGGGGGCGGCGGTGACTAGGCCCGTTACGAGAGGGTATAAGGGCCCAGCCAACTATCTTAACCCGGCCCGACTTGAACGCCAAAAAAGCCGTAGCGCGCACGCTAAGACATAACCAAATAACTATTCCCGCCAAGGTGAAACCGCTCCCGGTAGGGATATATTGCGGTAGCTAAAAACGGTTATTATATCTTTAATTCGACCGCTTACGGAAGTAACGATATAGAATTAATTACGGCGTGCGCAAGCTAAAATAACCGTGTTCTGCGCTTTTGGGAGGTTCCCACTACGGTGCAACTGTGCTCGCGCGAAGACTTATTGGTAGCTTGGAAGTACGCCCGCCGCGACGCCGCCGATAACTTCGTATTCGACGTAATCGATTACGAAGACGCCGAACGGAACCTCGACCACATCGTTCGCCGCCTCGAGCTTGAGATTAAAGGGGGCCAATATACGCCGGCGCCCCTGCTCAGCGTTAACGTACCCAAAACGCTATACTCGGTCCGCCCGGGAGCCATTGTTTCCCTCCCCGATTTAATCTTACTTTACGCGTTGGTGCGAAAGGTGGCCCCCGCGCTGGACACGAAACTCTCGCCCGCCGTCCTTTCGTACCGGTGGCTTCCAGAAAACAAGGACCCGCGGCCGCTCTTCGCTGAAGTCGAAGACGACGAGTACGAGGGCGACGAGATCCTCCCCAGTACCCTCTTCGCGCCCTATCCACCCTTCGCCGATACGACCCCCTCGGGGTGGTTCCGGGGATGGATCGAATACCACGAACGCGCTAAGGATTCGGCCAGCCGCTACGGTTTCTGTGCCATCGGCGACGTCACAGCTTATTTCGAAAACGTGGCCGTTAGCTCTCTTTTCGATCGGATTAGCAACATACTCGGGGGCGAACACGAAGAGGCCTTAACGCAACTGCGCGCCGTATACGAATTTTGGGGGTGGCGGCCCGCCGGCGCTACCGCCCGGGGTAAAGTCTTGCCGCAGGGGAACGACATATCGTTGTTCCTGTCGAATTTCTTCCTCACGGATTTGGACGACAATATGGGGAACGTGGTAGGCGGCGACCCCAGGCGATATTTACGCTATGTCGACGACTTCTACCTCTTCGCGGATAGTCAGGAGGAAAGCCACGAAGCCCTCCTCGCTTGCGACCAAGTCCTTCGCGACCTGAGTCTTAGTTTGAACCCCGAAAAGACCAAAGTAATCCCAGCCGCCAACGTTTTCGACGAAGAGGTCGAACGTTGGCTCGAGGACCTATCGCCATCCAACGCCGACGCCGTCGAAAGCGCCCGCGAATTCCTAACCCGCCGCTACGACCCGAACGACCCCGAAAAATGGGAAAGGCTTTATTTACGCGCCCTCACGACGCTACAACGCGGCGACGACGACTTCGCCGTGCCCTACGCTTTCAAGTCTTTCCTCGAAAACCCCTCTTACAAATTACTGGTAAAGAACTTCGATTATTTAAGCTATTTCGCCCCGGACCGTCGCTACGCCGAAGAATTGGCCGCGGCGTTGACCCGAAAGGCCTTCATGTTCCCGTACCACAAACATTACCTCTACCGCCTGGGCGCGTACGGCGGCGAGGACTCTCCCGCGTTACGCGAGACCGCGCTCCAGGACGCCCGCCCGGGCGACGCCGAATGGTACGTACGGATGGCGGCCCTCTTCTGTCTGAACAGCTTCCGCCTTAACACCTACGAACTCAACGAAATAAAAGAGTTGGCTGAGCGCGAATCGCACCCTTCCGTGGTTCGCGCCGCGCTCGTCGCCCTTCGCCAGCGCCCCCTGGACGAAGTCAGCTCCGCCTGGGACCAAATCCTCTTCACCACCGCGCCCGGGCAGGAAAACTTGAGGGAATATTTCTTCCGCGTCGTAACGGAAGAAGACCTGGCCCGGTCCGTGCTCAACGAAATCGCTGAAACGGACGTGTCCTCGCGCGCGTTCGTGAAACGCTTTCACCAACTCGACCTATTGAAAAGCAACGCCGCCGTTCGCGAGGAATTGCTCGCGGTTCTAGAACGCAAATTAGACGAATGCAACTTAACTTGGCGCCGTTTACGCGACCGTCTGGCCGGGATAAAGGAATTGGCCACGGAGGCCACCTTACGTCACTCGGAAAAGCGTAAGGCCGCCCAGGCGCTCGGACACTTGGAAACGGTCCTTCACGGGTCACGCGAGGCTATCATTATTACCGACGTCACTGGCGAAATCCAAATATGGAACGACGCCGCCAGCGACCTACTCGGTTACGACGCCCCCGAAGCTCTCGGCCGGAACCTCACGCAACTCTTCGAACCCGCGGGCGGCTTCAAATCCGCCGGCGAACTCCTCACTTTTGTGGCGGAAAGCGGCGGTTCGCTTACGGAGGAGGTCATTCCCTACCGCCGCCCGGACCGGACGGCGCTGACCGTCTCGGCAAATTATTCCGTCATTACGGGCCCCGCCGGCGAACCCGCCGGCTTATCGGTCCTTCTCCGCGACGTGACGGCGGAAATCCGCGCCGCCAAAATCGAGCAGTTCGAAGCCGCGGCCGAAAAATTCCTATCGGAAACTTCGGGCCGTTTCGTTGCCCCTAAAGACCTCGACGAGGCCATAACTCAAACCCTCGAGGATACCGCGGAACTCCTGGAAGCTAACCGGGCTTACTTCTTCCGCCTACGAGACGACGGCATATCGTTAGTCGTTACCCATGAATGGGCCGAGCCAGGCGTACCGTTATTACGTACGGCCGACTACAAGATCGAACTTAACCGCTTGGCGTTATTGAAATACCAATTGCTCGGTCGGTACGCCGCTGTCGTCGCCGATGCCGAAACGCAACCGCCGTCCGAGAAGGATACGTTGCAAAAACGGGGCGCGCGGGCTGCGCTGGGGGTTCCTGTTCATATAGGCCGGGAGTTAGCGGGGTTAGTCGGTTGTGACGATATGCGCCGGCCTCGCAATTGGGAACCAGTGGAGGTCAACCTATTATTCTCCGTGACGGCGTTGATTTCGAAAGCGATCGAACGGAAAGGGGCCGAAGAGGCGTTGCGGGAAAGCGAGTTAGAGCTGTCGATACGGAACCGCATCGCGAATATCTTCCTTACCAAACCCAACGAAGACATGTACAGCGAGGTCCTGGAAGTAATACTCGAAACCTTAGAAAGCCCGCTCGGCGCTTTTGGTTACGTCGACGAGAACGGGGCCCTGGTCTACCCATCATTGGCGAGACGCGTTCGGGATGAACGCGGGGTCGCCAAAAAGGACAACGTATTCCCCCGCGAGTCGTGGGGAGGTATTTGGGGCCGGGCTTTAATCGAAAAGAGGGCGCTCTACTCCAACGAACCTTTCGACGGTCCCAAAGGGCCCATTCCGATACGGAGGATACGGAGGGCTTTAGACGTTCCCATCGTCCACTACGGCGAAGCTATCGGAAACCTGCTCTTAAGCAATAAACCAACCGATTACACGGAAAAAGACCGGGCGATGTTGGCAGCCATAGCCGATTATATCGCCCCCGTCCTACACGCGAGATTACAAAGCAACTTAAAAGAAAAAGCGCGCCAACGGGCCGAAGAGGCGCTTAAGCGGCAGAGCGAAGAGATAACCGCCGTTAACGAACTCGCTATCGAACTAGCCACCGCGGTTTCCACGGGCGAGATGTTCGCCATAATCTGCACGAAATTGAAAGATATTACCGGCGCGCTGGCCACGATTACCGCCTCCTACGATGAAAACGCCGACGAATTGGCGTTGAACTACATAGTGGCCGAGACCAAGGTTTTAAAGAAGGGCAACAAGATCCTCGGCATAGACGCGAAAAAATTGAGGTTCCCCGCCAAGCGTTACGAACCCCAGGAAAAAGCCTCGGACCGGGTCGTTATCTCGGCCGGAGGTATACCGGAGAAGGTGTACAAGGTTTTACCCAAAAAGGTTTGCACGGCAATAGAGCAAGCGTTTAACTTGGGCACGATGTACGAATTATTATTTCACCACGCCGGCAAAATGATGGGCACGGCCGAAGTCATCATGCGGAAAGGCAGCGCGCCCCTCTCGACCGATACGCTCGAGGCCTTTGCCCACGTGGCCGCCACGGCACTCCAGCGTAAAAGCGCCGAAGAGGACCGCTGGGAAAGCGAGGAACGTTACCGGTCGTTAATAAATACGATAAGTGAGGGCTTCGGTATACAGGATGAAAACGGCGTCACCACGTACGTCAACGACAGGTTCTGTGAAATGGTAGGGTATACCCGCGAGGAACTGATTGGTCAACCGGCTACGGATTTCCTCGACCACGAAAACGCAAATAAAATGCGGGAACAGTCCGCGAAACGCGAGAAAGGGCGGGGCGGATATTACGAAGTCGTTTGGACCGGCAAAGAGGGCCAGCACGTCCACACGACCGTTACGCCCGGCGTCTTGCACGACGGCGAGGGTTATTATGCCGGCAGCTTCGCGACGTTTACCGATATCACCGGCCGCAAACGCGCCGAAGAACGACTGAAAGAATCCGAAGAACAGTATAGTAACATCGTCGAACTCGCTCCCGACGGCATTATAACGCTTGACTCGAAAGGGACCGTTACTTCATGTAATAAAGCGTTCCTTAAATTGACGGGTTTCTCCAAACCTGAAATCGTAGGCAAGCACTTCACAAAACTCCCCACGTTAAACGCGAAGGACATTACGCAATACGTTAAGATATTCAAATCCACCATACGGGGAAAGGTCCCAGAATCCTTCGAATTCTCTTGGTTCGATAAAGAAAATAACGTCCGAAAAGGCGAAATTTACGCCACGCTAATGAGGAGGGGGCGGAAAGTAGTAGGTATCCTGGTCGTCACCCGAGACGTCACCTACCGCAAGCGCGCCGAGGAGGAACGACGCCGCCGAGCCGAAGGCTACCGGACCCTCAACGAGTTCGCGCTCGAGTTGGCCAACGCCGCCTCCCACAAAGAAATTTACAAGCTAATCGGCGACCGCCTGCAGGCCATGACGGGCGCCGTAGCGGTCCTCGTAAACACTCTAGACCCCGACAAAAAGGTGTTAAATATCGAGTACATAAACGTCCCACACGGCCTCCTATCCAAAGCCAACGAGATAATCGGCCGAAAAGTAAAGAAGCTCTGTTTCCCGGTGAGGGATTGCGACTTAGAAAAGATCGTACGGGAAAAGGTTACGGAAGTAGGGAGTGTGGCGGATATCGCCTTCGGCGCAATATCGGAAGCCGTGGCCGAGAGAATCAAAGAAGCTCTGGGCTTGGGTAATATCTACGGCGTGGCGTTGCACCACGGCGGCGAACTCATGGGCGCGGCCATCGCTTTGACGAGGAAGGATAATCCACCCCTCCCGCTCGACGAACTCCGGACGTTTGGGGACCTAGCCGCGGCGGCCCTTCGGCGCAAATACGCCGAAGAGGAGTTGATGAAATACGGGAACCTCATAAAGAAGTCCGTCGAACGGGGACTGCCGAATTCCCAAAAAAAAGTAGAAGCCAAAGGCGCTAAATCGAAGAGAGAGCCCGCCCTTATAAAACCGGGTCGCTACTGACGAAGGTGGCCCCCCGAAGAGACTTACGTGGGTCCGTTAACGGGGCCTCTGGAGCCACGGCTTCCTCCTCCCGGGCTAGGGGCTCCGACCCGTTCGCGAAGCCGCCCCGGTTGGCGGCGAAGCGGTAGCGTTACCGGCGACTTCCGGGAACGCGAGGGCCGGCCGAGGACTTCGCGATAAATTAAATTCACCTCTCGGCACAACCGCTCCACCGTAAAACGGCGCTCGTAAGTCGCGCGGCCTTGTGCGCCCATCTCCGCCGCCAGTTGCGGGTCATCGAGCAAGAACGCCGTCGCCGCGGCTACGGCGCCGGGATTACCGACCTCTACCAGAAAACCCTCCCGGCCGTCCTCTATTATTTCGGGTATACCCCCCGAACCCGAAGCCACCACGGGTACCCGCCGCGCCATCGCCTCGACGACGACGCGGCCAAACGGTTCCGGTTCGACGGGCGTATGGACCAGGACGTGGAACGCGCCGATCGCACGGCCGGCGTCCTCTTGTTGGCCCACGAAGCGGAACCGCGCCGCCAGGCCGGCGCGTCGCACCGCTCGCACCAGCCTTGCGCCATATTCGTTCGCGCCGTAAAGCGCGCTACCGACGACGACGAAGTAAAGGTCGGGGAAGGCCGGCGCCAAAGCGGTCCCGGCTTGTACGAAGATATGCTGCCCCTTCCAGGGTGCCATCTGCCCCACACACCCGACGACGCGCCCGTCCCGGGGAACGGCCCATCCGGACCTTATCCGTACGGCCGCCTCCCGGTCGAGCGGCCGGGGTTCGGCAACGGCGTTGTACACAACCGCGACTTTACGTCGCGCCAACTTGAACTGGCTCGCCACCGTTTGCGATATCGCTATAACGCGCCGCACAGCCACGGCCGCCAGCAAATCCATTATCCCTCGCGCGAACCGGCCAAGGAGCACATCCCGCATGTGCCAAATAACGGGTACGCCTTTACCCCACGCCGCCAGCGTCGCGAACACGTGCGCCTTCTGGCTGTGCGTGTGGATAAGGTCGGGGTGTACAGCCGCGATCACCCCGCGCAGGTTCCGTGCCGCCGCAAAAACTTTCGCGACTTGCCGCCACCACCCAAGCGAGAACGGCAAAATAGCTTCGCGGTGGAAATCCAACAATAACGGGTCGGCCTTGTAAAAATATAAACTCTCGCCCGCCCCCGCGAGCCCGCGGGCCAACGGCCCGGGGCCGGGTACGGCGAACGCGACGCGAAAGCGTTTGCGGTCGAGAGCGCGCGCAAGTTCCAACATACTCCTCTCGCCGCCGCCAACGGTCGAAGCGTGATCCACAAACAAGAGCCGCGTACGTCTCACATCCTACGCCCCCGCCTCCCGAGGCGGGCCGCTATCGCCGCCTCGAACGAAGCCACCTGCGTTTCCGCGGTAAACTCGCGCAACACGCGATCACGGCCCGCGGCGCCCAACCTCTTCGCTTCCGCGGGGCAAGTCAAAAGGGCCACTACCGCCGCGGCTACTTCGGCGGGGCTTTCGGGGCTTATCAATAAACCGGTTTCGCCGTTGGCGACGGCGTCCGTGGCGCCGCCGCACCGGCCCGCTATTACAGGTTTGGCGAACAACGACGCCTCCAGGAAAACTAAGCCGAAGCCCTCGGTCTTTTCCATCCCGTCTTCGACTACTCGCCGGTTCGCTAAGACGAATACGTCGCACTCGCGATAAAAGGGGGCAACGTCGGTAACCCGCCCCCAAAACCTTACGTGCTCTGCAACGCCGAGTTCCCGCGCGAGATTTTGTAAACGTTCCGCGTCGTCGCCTGCGCCGACGATCCAATAATAACAACTAGGCACGCACCGGAGGATCAACGGCAGTGCGCGAATAACGACGTCGTGGCCCTTGTAACGCTCGTCGCTCTTTAACCTCCCTACTGAGAGCAGGACCCGGTCGCCCGGTTTCTTGTAATCGAACGTCGCGGGTATGTCCCGCGCAGCCTTCACTAAAAAGGGGTCGACGCCCGGCGGTATTAGGTCTATCGCCGACGCAGAAAGGCCAAGATATGAAATGGCCAACATCTTAGCGTAACGACTTCCGGCAAAAACGCCGGCGGCACGGCGTAAAAGAAAAGAAAATAACCGGCGGTACCGCTCGGGCGTAATTTCGAGGGCATGCACGTAAACGAAGTAAGGCTTACGGAATATAAAACCCAACAACCACGCCGCGGGCGCCGCGGCGACGTGCCCGCAGAATAGTACGTCGTGCCGGCGAACCAAAGGTGCCGCAGCCCAGGCAAGGTGCAAAGCTTTCATGAGCCGCGGCCCCGCGTAGCGGTACCGGCGTACGCGGTACGCAACCGTGGCGTCATAGTCACCGTCGCCGGGCGTTACGGGCGCGACTACGGTTACGTCGTTTCTAACGGCCAAGCCGTCGGCAATTGTCGCCAAAAGCCGCTGAACGCCGCCCTCGTCGGGACAGTAATCGGGCGTTAGGACGAGATAACGCAAGGCAACGGTTCGACCTTAAATTTCGCCGGCAGGAAGTCGTCGACGAATTGCTGGTGCCATAGTTCCAGACAAAATAAACTCCAAACCTGTTTCCCCCCCACGCCGCGGTTCATGTAACCGTCCAACAAACCTAAGGTCGCTTGAGGACGGAAATAACCCCGCGCCAGGGCCTCGGGGGAGGCTACGGTATCGTAGACCCAGTCGCGCCGATGCTCCCGGAGCCACTTATCGACGGGGACCTCAAACGCGCGCTTGGGCCTGTCTACTATCCGACCGGGCAACCGGTCGCGTGCGAAACCCTTAAGCAACCTTTTCGGCGTTCCCCAACCGAACCGGTATTTATCAGGCAACCGGGTAACGTATTCGACGAGGACGTGGTCCAAGAACGGCACGCGCGCCTCGACCGCGACGGCCATGCTCGCTTTATCTACCTTCATAAGAACGTCGTCGGCAAGCCACGTTTTGATGTCCGCGGCCGTTAACCTCTGGATCGGGCTGCGGCCACTACCCTCGCGGAAGTATCTCTCGTACAACCTAACCGCGCGGTCCCCTCTTACCTCGCGGCGAAAATCGTCCGTGAACAACGTCTGCCGCTTAGCCTCGTCGAAGACGCTAAGCCACGCGAAATTGCGGACCCACGGTTCGGGCGCGGAACTCGCGAGTTTGGCGGCGTACTGCCACGCGCGGTTCATACCATGGCGGACTCGCACGCTGGCGGTAAGACGAGCCGCGACCCGCTTTAAAGCCCTCGGCGAAAGGTGATAGAGGTCGGCAAAACGGCTCAAGAGGTACCGCGGGTAGCCGGCGAACACCTCGTCGCCCCCCTCGCCCGTAAACAATACCGTAACGTGCGACTTGGCGTAGCGGCAGATGAGATACGTCGCCCAGGCGGCCGCGTCGGCGAGGGGTTCGTCGAGATGCCAAATCACTTTGGTTATTGCCGCCAGGTCGTCAGGGCTAGCTTCCAATTCGTGGTACTCGTAATCCAGGGCCTGGGCCGTCGCTTGGGCGAAGGCCGCCTCCCCCTTCTCGCCGGCGAAACTAATATGAAAAGCTTTAGCGGCTCCCGTCAGATTCCGCCGCAGCAACGCGGCAACGATACTCGAATCCAAGCCCCCGCTTAACAACACGCCCAACGGTACGTCCGAAATGGTGCGCGTCCGAACGGCCTCCGCCACCATTTCGCCGATTTTCTCCCGTATCGTACCCCCCTTACACCGCCAGTCGGCGGGATACGGCAACGGCAATTCCCAGTAGCGGTTTACCCAGCCGCCGCGGCGGTTTATCCGCATCCAATGGCCGCCCGGGAGTTTAAATATCCCCTTGAACAACGTCTTGGGAGCCGGCACGTACTGCAACGCGACGAAATCGTCCAAGGCGTCGAGGTCGACTTCGCGGTTAACGCCCGGTACCCACAAGAGGGCCTTGATCTCCGAGGCGAAGTAAAAACGATCATTGACCCACGTATAATAAAGGGGCTTTATACCCAAACGGTCGCGCGCAATGTACAAATTTCCGCCGTCCCACAGCGCGAATGCGAACATACCCCGTAGTTTTTGGACGCAATCGCATCCCATCTCTTCGTAGAGATGGACGATGACCTCGGTGTCGGAGAGGGTACGGAATTGATGCCCCCTCCCTTGGAGCTCGGCCCGGAGTTCGCGGAAATTATAAATCTCGCCGTTGAAAACGACCGTAACCGTACCGTCTTCGTTGGACATCGGTTGGTCACCGGTATAGAGGTCGACGATTTTAAGGCGGGTCATGGCGAGGCCGACGGGCCGGCCGATAAACGTCCCCCGGTCGTCCGGGCCGCGGTGGGCTAGGGTGCTACACATATTCTCTAAAAGGCGGTTCCGGCCGTCGTTGTAAAAACCGCATATCCCGCACATAGAAGCTCCGTTACCCCGCGTCTAACGCGTTTCGCGTCGCCGCCGACCCATAGCACGCGGCGCCGGTGTTAAAACTTTTCGGTCCCGGCCGCTCGCCCCGACGACTATAGCCGCCGCCCGCCGGCACGCCGGGCGACAGCCATAATCCCCCTGCCAGCCGGCCGCCATCGGCCCAATTCCATCCGCGCCGCGCCTTTGGCCGCCAAGTATGTCACCGCCCGTAGGGGGAGAAGCCCCCACCCGCTGAGCCTATAATCAAGGTCGGTGAGCCACGCCAGGGCCTTCCCGACGGTACGACCGAAACCCTTCGGGACGAAACCTGCGGAACGCAGCAACCGCCCGAGCCCCTCCTCGTCGTACCCGCGCCGCACGTGGCCGAACTCTTCCCCCCCGGCGTGGCCGGCGTCCACGCCCTCAACCCCCCAATAACGCTTTTGACCCAGCGCCGGCGTATGGAGGATAAGCAGGCCACCCTCCTTCATCAAATAAGCCGTCCGTCGCAACGCCCCCAAATCGTCGGGAATATGCTCCAATACGTCGATACAAATCGCGAGGTCGAAAAGATCGCGTCGCCGCAGGAATGAACCTTCCGGGAAAAAACTCACGCGGCCCTGCGCGCGTTTCGCCGCCCGCTGCCGGGCGGCCGCGAGCGCCTTTTCGTCGACGTCCAAACCCAAGACCCGGGCCGACGGCCATCGAGTGGCGACGAGAAAAGAGTGCCGCCCCGCTCCGCAGCCGTAGTCCAGTACGGCCGACGGGGCCTCGTCCACCCAATGGTCAAGGGCTCGGAGCAGATGCGCCCGCCGCGCGATCGAACCCGGGTCGTGGAAATCGAGGACGTCGAGAAACAAACCCCGCATTATTCCGAAAACCATCGCACCTCCCGCTTGGGGCGGCGACCGCAAATCGCAATCGCAGAACCGCTGAGGAGCCAAAATATAACCGGGCCCAAACCGAAATTAAGGGAAGCGTGCGTAAACAACGGAAACAACTCCGCAAAACATAGTACAAAAACCAGGCGCGCGAGCCATTTCGTTTCGCCCCCGGCACCCCGAATAGCCCGGCCCACGCGCACCAGCACGGTCGCTAACATCGCGGCGAAGAGCGCCAACCCGGGCCAACCCAGCGAAACCAGCGCCTGGCCGAAGCCTTGCTCGATAAACCGATACGTAGGTTGCCATCCCGCGGTCATCATCACCGAGTCGATGTACTTCCCCGTCTTGGCCGACGTGGATATGCCCAAGCCGAAGGGAAAATCGCGGACGAGCGATAAAGCTTTCTCCCAATCCCAGAAGACCCTGCCGACAGTGTAACGATAATCCGTAGCCAGTAGCGTAATCCGGTAGAGGTAAACGTTGGAAGAAAGTGCCATGACCACGACAAACCCAACTGCCAACGCGACCGCCGCCCCGGCCAACTTCTTCCTGCGCGGCTCGAGGGCGGCGTAAGTAGCCAACCCCACGATTAACGGCACGTAAGCCGCGCGCGTACCGGTCAACAACAGCGCGCTGAAGCACGTGCCCAACAAAACGGCGAACCCCACCAGGTGCCTTGTTTTCTCCGCCCGCGCTAAATACGCCGCGGCAATTATGCATGCGGCCCGCAACATAGCCGCGAAGGTCGTCGCGAAATCAAACGTCGAGAAAACTCGCACCCGGAGGTTCCGCGGAGCGTCGACGCCGTACCACGTCCCCCACTCCACGTCGCCCCGGAAATTATCCGACAAAACATAGAGATGCTCAAACCCGACCACGTATTGCACAATCCCGTAAGCCGCAGTGGCGCCAGCTAGAACCAAGAATATGCGGCAGAAAAGGTCAAACCGCCGCGCCGTGTCCAACACGTCCTCCCCGACCAGAAAGAGTGGAATGAACGCGAGCCACCACCGCGCGCCGCCCACCCGGAAAACGAACAATTCGTCCGTGAAGGGGATCAGCGTAACGGCGAGGGTGTACAAAGCAAAACCGGCGACGGCTGCCAATACGAACTTGTCGTAACGCCCCCGCACGCCCGTCCGCAACGGGTATTTGACGAACCAGAGGAGATAAAGGAAAGCGAGCAAAATGTCCCGCAAGAAAAAAACGATCGGGTATTCTGAAAAAATTTTTTTAATAAACCCGCTAACGAAGAAATAAACGATCATTAAACACAGGAATAGTCTAAGGCGTTTGAAACCGAGAAACATACCCCCCGCGGTTACGGCGCCCACGATCGAAGGCACCAGTATCCGAGGCCATACGAAGCCCAGCAAGGTGACCCCTACCAGGACGCATACCGACGCGACGATTATCGTAAACGTGTTACGCCTTACCGACTCGCCCGGGAAGGCACAGGTTCCGGTTTCGGGAACCACAAACTCCACCTCGTAGCGCGGGCGTTATACCGCGCTTAAAGAACACAGGCAATATACGTCGTTACCGTATACGCCCAATCGGGCGATACGATATCCGTAAGCGATCAACGTCTCTTCCAATTCTTCGACGGAATACCTTCGAATCGAATGGTGGTCTATCCGGTCGATGAACACCGCGCTATCGTTTCCGCCGTTTTCCGGCAACGGTACCTGAAAGAAAAACATACCCCGGGGTGTAAGGTACTCTTTGACTTCCCGCAAATAGCCCTTAAAAGCGGCCTTGCTCATATGTTGAAAAACGATGATGGAGTAAACCAAATCGAACTTGTTGTCGCCGAGCACTTTTAAACTCTCGCCGTCGTTGCGGAGGAAAACGCAATTATCGTGACCCGCGTAGACTTTCGCCAGTCGTATCGCTCTGGAAGAGACGTCGACCCCGAAACATTCGTCGGCGTACGGGGAGAAATATTTCTCCACCCGGCCGTACCCGCACCCGATATGCAACGTCTTCTCGTATCGCCGCAGCAAATCGAAATCCTCGAGGATGTCGAAAAACTCTCGCACGGCCGCGTCCGGTTTGTTGTCGCAAACCGCGGCCTGGCCGGGCGCGATTCCGTACAATAGATCCCAACACCATTTCGCCGGAAGGAACCTCACTATTATCTCGGCGCCCTCGAAAACTACGTTTCGCAACTTCGTCGTAAAAGTGGCGTCGGGATCGCGGGCCGCATCGCGTACCCGCTGGAGAACTAGTTTAAACCGACGGGTGATTGCCCTCGCTACTCCCACATCCCCTCCTTTACCGTTACGCCGGCCCGGGGCAATAATCGCGGCCGCCCGGCTCCGCCAAGCTTCCGGATTCGGTATTTATCTTTCAGGTACGTCCGGACCCCCGCCAACTTACCCTTCAACGACGGGCCCAGCCCTTCCGAGGCTTCGCGGCTGCGCCCCCCCATCCACAACAACGCCGCCCGAAGCGGCCCCGGCCGGCCGCGGTCGCCGACCAGAAACTCGTACGCGAGAAACGGGAGCCTCCGGGGAAGCAAACCGTGCATCAACGCCACGTACACGAAGTTGTGGGCGTGATTTCGATACAAAGTCCGCCGCAACTCGCGTTCCGTTCGGTACGTAAAACCATAGTAGCGCCGTCCCTCGTCGCGATAATGGTCGACCCGTAAAGCCGGGTCGAACACGATATCAAACCCCCGCCGGCGTACTGCGCCGGCCCAATAAACCTCGAACCCGTTCCAGTACGGCAATATAGTGTCGGGTATGGCGGGGAGAAGGTGTCGACGGAAGCTCATGTTGCTCCCCGACAGCACGTGTACCCGTTCCGGTCCATTCGTCAAACACCACTGGCGGCTGACGTACCGGCCGTACCATCTAAAAACGCCGACGCGGTCCGCGAACTCGATGCGACCCACACCGCCTTCGTGTTCGACATACGGGCCGCCCACGCCCCCCACCCCCGGGTCCTCGTACCACCGCTCCATAAGGCGGAGCCACGCCGGCCCCGCCGCCGCGTCGTCGTCAATAAACGCCACTACGTCCCCGCGCGCCGTGGCGACGCCGGCGTTCTCGGCGCTGGCGATGTCGGGCCGGTCCAAATGCACGTGGATCCATGCGGTACGGGCGGCCGACCCTTGCGCGACGTCCGTTACGACCGACCGACTTCGTTGGTCGTCCCCCTGGCTCACGACGACGACCTCTTCCGCGGGGCGGTGCTGCGCCGCGAGCGACGCCAAACACCGCTCTAAGCAGGCCGGCCTTTTATACGTCGGCACCACTACCGATATCTTCATGCCGCCGCTCCCGCGGCGAACCGCTTCTTGACCTTTTCGTACAACGCGATCGTACGGTCCACGTGACGGGCGACCGCATACCGCGCCACCGAAACCCATCCCCTCTTGCCCATCTCCGCCGCCAGCGCCGGCCGGTCCAGAAGGAAACGGATCTTGCGCGCCAAATCGTTGACGTTCCCGGGCTCGACTAAAAAACCGAACCGGCGATCCTCCAACCACTCCGGGATCCCGCCCACCCGATAAGCTACGACGGGCCGGCCGTGACTCAACGCCTCGACGCCGACGTTTCCGAACGCCTCCGGCCACAACGACGGTAAGGCCACGACGTGCGCCCGGCGGTATATTTCGGCCATCTTCTCGTACCGGACCCAGCCGGCGAACTGCACCCGCCGTTGCAGGCCGGCGCGCGACGCCAACGACTTCAGCACCGGGAGTTGGGGGCCGTCGCCGACGAGGGTCAGCCTTACCGTCTCCGGGAGGCGGGCGAGCGCGCGGAGAAGGTCGTCGAAGCCCTTTATATACGAGGTACGGCCTACGGCGGCGATGAGCGGGGGGCCGCCGTTGGCTGCGACGGTATAGCGAGGTACATCCACCGGCGGTGGGATCACGTGGACCTTGCCCCCGTCCTGGCCGGCGGCAACGAGCATCGCCTTCATCCACGCGCTGGTCACGATTACCCCGCCGAGCCGGGCGTCCGCCCGGCGAAACGCGTAACAGGCCGCGAGCCGGCGCGCGATCTCTCCCCGGCCGAGGGTCAAACCGTCCTCCCGCCGATTACACCCGTATTGGCGCGCCCATCGCATGCACCTCCAACTGAACGGCCGCTCGCACACTCGGCGCTCTTTCGGCCAATACTTCACTCCGACGGGGCAATAGGTCCACGCCGTATGTACGGTCCGCACCGTCGGATACGCCCGCCCGACAGCGCCGACGACCCCCGGGCCATCGAAATTTCTGAAATGCACGACCTCGGCGCCGAACTCACGGAGAACCCGCGAAATATCGCGGAGCGCCTCGCGCCGCCGGAACAACGTCGCCGTTCGCACCGAGGGCAGGAATGTGGCCCCCGGCTCACCGGCCGCTTCGGCGTCGCCGTGGATGACGAGGACCTCGTGGCGCCGCTCCCGTAAGAGGTCGACGCATCGACGCATCGTCTTCTCGCTACCGCCGACGATGCCGTACTTATCGTTTATCTGGACAATCCTCACCGTCGGTCACTTCCTCCTCGGAATCCGTCGGCGACGAGCCATACTCCGACGGCTAAACCCGCTCCTGCTCATACGCGACACCCTTCGGCCGTCGCTACCGCGCCGCCTTGAACGCGCTCATCTCGCCGGCCGACCGTCGCGCGTGGAATTTCGCGGCCAGATAACTCTTTAGTTCTCTCAGCTCCGGCACTTTCGAGAACCACAAGGTTGCGGAGTAGGCGGCGATGCCAACGGCCGCGGTGGCGAATAAGCGCGGCGTCGGATGTAGGCTCGCGAACAAAGCGCGTGCCGCCAGCG
>CAZLXP010000031.1:0-24846 GCA_964563535.1 uncultured bacterium
CACTTCGCCGACGAAGCGGCAGCGTTCGCCGATCCCGAGCGCGGCCGCGACTCGGGCCGATACCTCGGCGCCCGGTATGCCGAAAAGCACCGCGAAAAACCTCAAGTTTTCGGCCCCCGAGAGGCGCCAGTAGAAACTCCGCTCGCCACCGGCCACGAAACCGACCGAAGCCGCGGTGACGTCGACGACGCCGCCGTCGGCGATTATGGCACCCGCGGCGATTTTCAAAAGCGTCGTCTTGCCCGCGCCGTTCGGGCCTAACAAGCAGACCACCTCGCCGGCCCGGACGTCCAAATCGACATCGCGCAGCGCGACGAGGCGCGACCTCGGCGCCCACGGCCTGAGCAGCGAAACGGGGCCGCGGTAAATTTTATTGACCTGTCTAAGCCTTAGGTACGGTTCCACGGTCCAACGACCCAAGCGGACGATAACACGGCGGCGCAACGTAGTCAAATCACAAAACCGCAAACCGGTGCCCCATCCGCCAAATTTTTTTATTGAAATCGGCCCGCGTTATGCTATATTATGGGGCGTCGTAAGTGCCTGATTTTCCTTGTTAATAAGGTGTTTAGAACTTTCCCGGCTATGGCTCCCTCGATACCACAACCCCCTTACCGAAAGTCGTACGCGGCGCACCTGCCTACAACTGAGGCAGGGCTTTTTAACCCGCCGGACGAGAACCTCAGCCCCTTCGCCGGCCATAACGCTTTGATAACAAGGGCTTTAGCCGCGCCGGCGCAAGCGCGCGCACGGGCGGCGGCGGCGGAAACGCCGGGCGTAAATAATATATCCTAGCGGCGATGCGTTCCCCCGAAGCGCAAAATCGAGCATTTTTAACGGCGGCCTTAAGGCGAAACGAATGTGGAGAACCCGCTTCGCTTAAAGCGCGCGGAGCCGCCTTTGCGACCCGGCGTTTAAACCTTGTCGCGAGGAGGATGGGGCGGTGAAGCCGGGAAGCGCCGAGTCGAATATTTGGCGTGACGTACTGCGGAGGGTTTCCGCGGAGATGGGCCGTAAAGAGTACGAGACGTGGCTCCGGCCCGCGGTTTATACCGGCCTCGAGGGCAACGTCCTCCACGTCGAGGTGCCTAATAACCTCTACCGCGAGTTTATAAAAGAAAAATATATGGATATCCTGGAGGCGAAAGCGCGGGAAGTCGTCGGGCCGGAGGCCCGGGTCGACATCGAGGCCGCGGTCGGCCAGGAAGGGCTGTTCCTCGGCGACGCCGGCGCCCCGGAAAGCCCGCCGAAATATCCAACGCCCAAGCTGTCGAAACTCAACCCGCAATACACTTTCGACACCTTCGTCGTAGGCCGGTCGAATTCTTTCTGCCACGCCGCCTGTCGCGCGGTGGTTCAGAATCCGGGCGCCCGGTATAACCCGCTATTCATTTACGGCGGCGTAGGCCTGGGGAAAACCCACCTCCTCCACGCCATAGGCCACGCGACCATCCAAAAGGGCAACGGCCTCCGCATCTCGTACCTTTCTTGCGACCACTTCATGAACGAGATGATCGCTGCGGTCAAAAACAACCGCACCGATTCCTTCCGCCGCAAATACCGCAACGTCGACTTCCTGCTCGTCGACGACATCCAGTTCCTGGCCGGAATGGAAGGAACGCAGGTGGAGTTCTTCCACACTTTTAACACGTTGTACGAAGCGGGGAGCCAAATAGTTTTATCCGCCGACCGCGCGCCGAAAGACATCCCCAAAGTGGAGGACCGCCTGCGGACGCGGTTCGAATGGGGCCTCATCGCCGACATCCAACTCCCCGACTACGAGACGCGGCGCGCCATAATCGCGAGCAAGGCCGAGCTGAAAGGTATCATCATCGGCGACGAAGTAGCCGACCTCATCGCGAACCGTTTGACCACCAACATACGCGCCATAGAGGGCGTATTGAACCGCCTCTTCGCGACGGCCCACCACACCGGGACGCCGGTATCGATGTCATTGGCGCAGGAGATCCTCGCCGAGATCGTCCCCGAGGAACGCCGCGTCAGCCTGTCGATAGAACAGCTGCAAGAGACGACGGCCAAGTACTTCAACGTAACCCGCCGCGACCTCATGTCAAAGTCGCGGCGCGCGAATATAGCGCGCGCCCGCCAGATGGCCATGTACCTCTGTCGCGAAAAGACCTCCTCTTCCCTCGCCGACATCGGCCTTGCCTTCGGCAACCGCGATCACTCTACCGTATTATATTCCATTTCCAAAATAGAGGGCAAATTGGCCGCCGACAAGGAAGACACCTTAAAAATAATACGCGACATCGAGAAGAACCTGGACCGCGTGACGCTTTGACGCCCAGGCAGCGCCTTAGAAACAGTTAAAAAGTACGCCTCCCGCGCTACCGCCATTAATCTCTAACCTTTCCCCCACCTTTTTCTACAAGATATTCCCCATACGTTCAGCTAGTATTCAGGCGCGACCCGGAAAACGTTTTCCACTACTCCACCGCCCCCCGCGTAAACAGAATCCACCTCCGGCGCCCCTACGCCCCCGTTATCAAGAATTTATCACACGAGAATAGACCCATTTTAAGTTTTTTACTTGAAACATATAGTATAAAAAGTTATATATTATAGTAGCGTTATTAATAATATATTCCCCGGAAGTGGAGAATACTGGGGCGTAGGCAAGCGGTAAGCCACGGGTCTTTGGAACCCGCATGCGGTGGTTCGAATCCACCCGCCCCAGATTTCGCGGCTGCGGTGAAAAGTATGGACTTCGAGAGGTTGATATTCGCCGGCTCCGGAAACGCCGACTTCGCGTATCGCGTGGCGGAGTCGCTGGGCGAGGCTCCCGGGAGAATGTCTTTGTCGCGGTTCCCGGATGGCGAGGTGTCCGTGAAGGTGGAGGTAAACGTCCGCGGCCGCGACTGTTTTGTGGTCCAACCTACCGGCCCGCCGGTCAACGAGAACCTGATAGAGTTGATGGTGATAATAGACGCGCTGAAGCGGGCGTCGGCATATCGCGTTACCGCGGTTGTCCCTTACTACGGTTACGCCCGGCAGGACCGAAAAGACCAGCCCCGGGTACCCATTACGGCTAAGCTGGTGGCGAACTTGCTCGCCCGGGCGGGGGCGGACCGCGTTTTGACGATGGAACTGCACGCGGGGCAGGTGCAAGGGTTTTTCGACATACCGGTGGATAACTTGACTGCGGCGCCTATCTTCGCGAAAGCGGTAATGGCGCTTGGCTATGATGATATCGTCGTGGCGTCGCCGGACGTGGGCGGCGTCAAGAGCGCTAGGTCGTTCGCGCGCCGGCTGGAGCGGCTGAGGGAAGAGCGGGGTGCCGCGGGGAGAGTGGATTTCGCGGTGGTGGATAAACACCGCAAAAGTCCCGACGAAGTGGCGGCGCTGAGTATTATCGGCGACGCGAAGGGAAAGCACGTTATCATGATAGACGATATCGTCGCGACGGGGGGGTCGCTGGTGGAAGCTGCGGCGCTCTTGCTCGAGCGCGGCGGCGCCGTTGACGTCGTCGCGGTCGTGACCCATCCGATTCTGGCGGGCGACGCGCCGGAGAAGATTAAGAAAAGCCGCTTGGACGCCCTGTTCGTGACGGATACTATACCGTTGCGTGACGACGCCGGCGGTAAAATAAAAGTTTGTTCGGTGGCGGGCCTTTTCGGGGCCGCTATCGACGCCATATACCGTAACCGGTCGATAAGCAGGTTGTTCGATGGAGACTAAAATCCGTTCCCTTGTAAGCGAGAGGGTTAAAATTTTGGTTTGGGCCGCGGTAGCGCTGGCGCTCGGGGCCGCCGCGCCGGCGGAAGAGAAGAAGCCGCCGGAGGACATAGCGTACCTAATCGATATGTTGAAGAGCCCCGACTTGCAAGAGCGCCGCGAAACCGCCCGGACGCTGGGGGTAATGGGCTTCGACGTCGCGACGCCGGCGTTAATCGAGGCCCTTAACGACGGCGACGGCAAGGTCCAACTGCTGGCGGCGGAGGCGCTCGGCCGCATCGGCGATAAACGCGCCGTCTCGCCCTTGATCGATAAACTGCCTACGGCGGACGGCAACGTCAAGCGGTTCATCCTGGGCGCGCTGGGCCAGATCGGCGATAAGCAGGCGCTCGAGCCGATGGTGGCGGCGCTGACCCAAGAGGCCGAAGGCGACGTGAGGGCGAGCGCCGCGTACGGCCTGGGCGAGCTCGGCGACGGCGCGGCGACCGACGCGCTGGTGGCGGCGCTGAACGACGATTACAATTGGGTCCGGTTCGAGGCCTGCGGCGCGTTGAGGAAGTTAAAAGCGGCTAGCGCGCGGGCGGCGTTGGAGCGCGTGGCCGCCGGCGACGGCGACGAGCAGGTCCGCAAGGCCGCGGCGAAGGCGCTGGAAGAATTGGGCCTTTGATTGGCCGGTTGAACTTGTCGCGCCGGGCCGACGCCGCCGGGGGTGCGCCGGCGGGCCCCGCGTGCGGGTTTAAAGTAGACCCTTTATGTTAGACGTTAAGCGGCAGCGGGCGTGGCTAATACCCGCCGGTTTTTTTTGCCTCGCGCTCGTATTGCGGGTATTGGTCGCCGTTTTTACGCGTTATAGGTTGCAGGCGGACGCGGTATTCTATTTCGGAACGGCGCGCAACATAGCCAGCGGCCTCGGGTACGTTCTGCCCGACGGCCGCTTTTTGGGTTCCGTGCCGCCCGCCTACCCGCTTTTCCTGGCCGGGGTTTTTAAGATATTCGGCGTAGGCCTCGCGCCGGCGGTGGCCGCGCAGGTAGCCGTGGGCGCGGCGACGACGCTGCTGGTTTATTACCTGGCGCGGGTTTATTTTGACGGGAGAGTAGCCGCGCTGGCCGCGGCTTTGTTTGCCGTCTACCCCGTTTATATCTGGGCGTCGCGGGTGGTGCTGACCGAGACGCTGACGACTTTCCTTTTGGCTGCGGCGCTTTTGACGTACGAGAAGACGTCGCGCGGTTCGGCGGCGTTCGCCTTGATTACCGGCCTGCTTTTAGCCGCCGCCGCCCTCTGCCGGTCTTCCTTTAACGTCGCAGCCTTGGTATTGATAGCGGCCTTACCGTTTCACCCCATGGGCGGCCGGGCGGCCCGGTTGCGCACGACGGCGCTTGCGGCCGCGGCGTTTCTGGCGTTGACCGGTTTATGGACGTACCGCAACTACCGCGTATTCGGCGCGCCGGTCCCGTCAACTTTGAACGCGGGCCAGATATTCTACGAGGGGAATTTCGCCCTGGGCCGCGGCGAGGTCCCGACGTCGGTCGCGCTCAGGCGGTCGCCGGAGTTCGCCGAGGAGGTGGGGGTCTATTGGGGGACGCCGCGCGCGGATATGGAGTATGAACGCTTCTACGGGGCGAAAGCCTGGGAGCTGCTGAATCATAACCGCCTTCGGTTCGCCCTTTCCCTTCCCGGCAAATTCCTTCATTTCTTTAGCCCGGCCGCTCCGGCCGAGAGGGCCGGATTCGTCGTTTGGACGGTGGGGGGAGGCCTGGTGCTCGTCGCGGCGTGGGCGGGGATTTTGTTATTCCGCGTCCCGATGTCGCGGGCGTTCGCCCTTTTGTCGCCGGTAGTCGCGGCCGCGCTTACCCATACGATTTTAAAACCCCTCGTCCGGTTTCGCATCCCGGTGGAATTTATTCTAATAATTTACGCCGCGGCGTTCGTCGCCTTTTGCCTCGGGCGGGCGCGCGTCCGCCCCCGGCCGCTCGACGGCTAAGGCCGCTCCGCGGCCCTTTCCGGTTTATTTAACGTGCGTGAAGAAGGCAACGAATAATAAACTGACCGCCAGGTTAAAACCCAGCACCGCGTATAAAAACCGCCTCCCCCTTTTCTCGAGATAATAACCCGCCCCCATCGCGAACCAGGGAACCATAAACAACCAAACCCGTTCCGTTTCGGCGAGCGTAAGGCCCGAAAGGTTGACGAAGACCAGGCTTAAGGCCGCGGCCGGCGTAAATGCGGTCCGGAGCCGCCCGGCGTTTTTTCCGCCAAGCTCGTCCCAAAGGTGGCGCAAAAACAATATCGTCGTCGTCGGCCCCAACAGGAAGAAGAAAGCTACGACGTTCCCCGGGACCCACTGTAAGTACGAGCGGTGTTCCCCCGTATACGCCGGCGCGCCGAGGATATAGCGCTTAAACCAATAGACGACGTTCCCGCCGGCGCTGTAGTACGACTCCGAGGCGAGTTGCTGGTACCGGAATTCGGCTATTACGTCGAAACCGGAGACGAGGTAAATCGTTAGGAAGAAAAGGGCGAACGCGGCGGCGGCCACGGCCGCCAGCGCCGCCGGCCGCCCGATGGACGGGGCGCCGTCGTCCGGGCGGGTTTCTTTTTTACGCCTAAATACGACGTACAGCGACGACCAGGCCAATACCAGGACCCACGTGAAGGCGAACTGGTACGCCAGGAATACTCCCGCCGCGATCGCCAAGCCCGTTAGCGCCGCGTATACTGCGCGCCCCCGGGCGAAGTATAGCGCGAGGAGGTATATAATGACGGCGCCGAGCGCGCAGAGGACCGCGTCGACGGTCGAGCCGTATAGTATTAAGCTGGGCGTCGTCACGTAAAGCGCCGCGGCGGCGTCCTTGGCGCCGCCGCCGTAGATGCGTTCCGCGGCCTTGTAAACGAAGGCAGCGCCCGCGCCGGCGATTAAGGCGTTCACCAGCGCGACGTACATCCATCGGTCGCCGAATAGTTTCAGGAGCGGATACAAATATACGGATACGCCGGGCGGATGGACCGTGGTGTGCCAATGCAACCCGGCGACGCGGGCGTGATAATCGCGCAGGAAATTGCCGTACTCGTAAAGTTTCTGCGCGTCGGAGGCATACTGCCATACGAAACCCGGAAGGATGTTGGTCGGGCCGCCCGCCGCCATATTGACGGTCGTCGTGAAGGCGAAGAACGCGAGCGCGAAGAACGCCCATTTCGTCGCGTCGCGGCGCCTGAGGGCCCAGCTGAGGGAGAGCATAAAGGCCGCGAATGCCAAGGGCGGTATGAACGTGTAGCCGCTGACGTGGAGGTCGACCAACGAGAAGAAGGGGCTTATTTGCCAGCGGCCTTTCGTAGGGAGAAAAAGCAGACGAAGCGCCACCGCCAGGACGGCGACGGAGCATAACGCGCCGACCTGCACCCAAAACCGACCCAGTATTTTTTTAACCTTCTTCATAAACCGTAGCGCGGCCACCCGGGTTGGGGCGCGAACCGCCGGCCGCGTTTACTTTTTAACATATCGGCCGCGTTCGCGCAAACGAAACGTCGCCGCGGGCGCCGATTTTAGCTTGATTAAAGGTCGGCGGCCGCGTAAAATAGGGCGTTGGGCCGGTTAAATCGTTTTAATTTAAACCGATTGGAGGCAAAGTCCTATGCTCCCGCCCTTTAAAAACGAACCCATTATACTTTTTAAAGAGGCCGCCGAAAAGCTCGCGATGGAGGAGGCTATAGCCCGCGTCCAAGGGCAGCTCGGCCGCGAGTATCCGCTGGTGGTCGGCGGCGAACGCATAACGACGGCCGAAAAGTTTAAGTCCGTAAATCCCTCCCAAACGACTGAGGTCGTGGGGGTCTTTTCCAAGGCGAACGTCGAGATGGCGCGCAAGGCCGTCGCCGCGGCGAACCGGGCCTTCGAGCAATGGCGCTGGACGCCGCCGGAGGAGCGCGCCCGCTACCTTCTCAAGACCGCCGCCGTCATGCGGCGCCGCCGCTACGAGCTCGCCGCGTGGCTGGTCGTCGAGGTCGGCAAGAACTGGCTCGAGGCCTACGGCGACGTCGCCGAGGCCGTGGACTTCTGCGAGTTCTACGGCCGCGAGATGATGCGCTACGCCGAGCCGCAACCGCTGACCCCGCTGGCCGGCGAGGAGAACAACCAATACTATATCCCGCTCGGCGCCGGCGTCGTCATCCCGCCGTGGAACTTCCCGTGCGCCATATTGGTAGGCATGACCACCGCGGCTATCGTCGCCGGTAACGCCGTCGTCCTTAAGCCGTCGTCCGCGTCGCCCGCCATCGCGTATAAATTCTTCGAGATATTGGAGGAAGTCAATCTGCCGCCGGGGGTCGTTAACTTCCTGCCCGGGCCGGGGGGCGCCATCGGCGACGCGCTGGTGAGTCACCCCCGCGTTCGCTTCGTCGCCTTCACCGGCTCGCGGGAGGTGGGCCTCCGCATCAACCGCCTCGCCGCGCGACCCAAGCGGAGCCAACTCTGGATCAAGCGCGTCATCGCCGAGATGGGCGGCAAGGACTTCATCGTCGTCGACGGGACGGCGGACCTGGACGCCGCCGCCGAGGGCATCGTCGCCAGCGCTTACGGCTTCCAGGGACAGAAGTGCTCGGCGTGCTCGCGCGCCATCGTCACCGACGACGTCTACGAGACGGTCCTCGAGAAGGTCGTCGCCCGGACCAGGGAGAAGGTCACCGTGGGCGACCCCCGCGACTTCGCAAACTTCATGGGGCCCGTCATCGACGCGGCCGCCGAGAACAAGATATTGGAGTATATCGAGATCGGCAAAAAGGAGGGCCGTCTCGTAATGGGCGGCGACAAGCGATCCGCGGAGGGCTACTTCGTCAACCCGACCATAATCGCGGACGTCGCCCCCAAGGCCCGCGTCGCCCAGGAGGAGATCTTCGGGCCGGTGCTGGCGTTCATCCGCGCCCGCAACTTCAACGACGCGGTGCGCATCGCCAACGGCACCGTCTACGGCCTCACCGGCGCCGTCTACTCGAGCGACCGCGGCCGCCTCGAGCAGGCCCGGCGCGAGTGCCACGTCGGCAACTTGTATTTCAACCGCAAATGCACCGCGGCCCTCGTCGGCGTCCACCCCTTCGGCGGCTTTAACATGTCCGGGACCGATTCCAAGGCCGGCGGCCGGGATTATTTACTCCTGTTTACGCAGGCCAAGCTGGTGAGCGAGGCGCTTTAGCTCGGGCGCGAAATACCTAAAAGTTAAAAGCCCCCCGGAAGGGGGGCTTATTCATATTTGTCGGGTCGCGGCGATTATTTATACGCGGCCCGCGCCGCGGCGACGCGGGTGCCGCTTAGGGTTTCCGGTGAGTCTACTTCTCGGCGTCGAACTTCTCGGGCGAGAGGTCGAGGACCTCGACTAACTTCTTGAACTTCCGGCCCTGGACCAGCGACATCTGGTTAAGGCGCGTCGCCTGCGACTTAAGCTGTTTCACCGAACACTCGTCGGGGCATTGGTCGTCGACGTTCTGGTTGCCGAAGTTCTCCATCTTCCAGTTGCAGAATATGCATTGCGGCGCCGCCATACGCCCTCCTTTTTATTTATCGCGTACCCTAAGGGTTGCGAATAAGTTTAGTGGAGCTTCCCGTAAAACGCCGCGTGTTTTTTACGGTTGTCAGCCGTTCGAACGCGCGGGCGGCGCCGTGGCCTCGGCCGCCGCAGCGTCGATATTTAATATACCTTAGGCGCGCCGCGGGGTCAAGCGGGCCCGGGCCGGGAATATTTGATTTAAAGCGTCGTTTGTGATACTATACACGTAATATGTCCGCCGATGTTGAAACGCGCGTGCGCTTGACGCAGTGCACGACGGCGGCCGGTTGAGCCGCCAAGGTACCGGCCGAGGCGCTGGCCGCGATACTCGCGAAATTGCCGGTCCCGGAACACCCGCTGCTCTTGACGGCGACGAGGAACAGCGAGGACGCGGCGGTATACAAAATCAACGACCGCCAGGCGTTAATCGCGACCGTGGACTTCTTCACCCCCATCGTCGACGACCCGGGCGATTACGGCCGTATAGCCGCGACGAACGCGCTCTCGGATATATACGCTATGGGGGGCGAGCCGTTCCTGGCGTTAAACGTCGTAGCCTTTCCGTACGGTAAGCTCTCGGAAGACATCCTGGTCGCCATCCTTCAGGGCGGGGCGGCGGCGTGCGCCGCGGAGGGCGTGCTGTTGGCCGGCGGCCACACCGTCAAGTCGCCGGACATCCTTTACGGCCTGGCGGCGTTGGGTTTCGTCTCCCCCGACCGCGTCATAACGAATGAGGGCGCGAAGCCCGGCGACGCGCTGGTGCTGACGAAGGCGTTGGGGACGGGCGTGATTCAGACCGCGGTGAAGCGCGGCGAGTGTCCGCCCCAAACCGAGAAGGCCGCGCTACAGAGCATGCTGCGGAGCAACAAGGCCGCGGCGGCCGCGATGGTCGCCGCCGGCGCCGTGTGCGCCACCGACGTTACCGGCTTCGGCCTTTTAGGACACGCGCTCGAGGTCGCGACGGCCTCGGCGGTGGGTATCAGATTTTTCGCGTCGCGAGTGCCGCAATTGCCGCAAGCGCACGAGTTCGCCGCGACGTACGTCCCGGGCGGCCTGAAGACCAACCGGGAATTCGTCGAGCCGAGTCTCAAAGTGGCGGAAGGCGTCGACGACGCGATGGTCAACTTGCTCGCCGACCCGCAGACGTCGGGGGGCTTGTTGGTGGCGCTGCCGCGCGAGCGGGCCGGGGCGTACGCGGCCGAAGTCGGCGGCGCGGCCGCGGTAATCGGCGCCGTATTCGAGGCGCCGGCGCCTACGTTGGAAATAGTAAACGAAGTCGATTGAAGAGCCGCGGGTTTCACCCGGAGGTATAGCTAAGATGAGATACTTGACTACGGCATTATCCTTGTTCGCCGGGTTGTCGCTGTTGACGTCGTGCCAAAAAGGGCCCAAGGAGGAAGAAGTTCTCCCGCCCCCCAAGATCGTAAAGAGCATCCCGGTAGACGCCAACCCGTTGCGGAAGACGTACGAGGCGGAGGAGCTCGGGCCGGAGGTTACCCGCGGCGAATTGACGTCGGATCCCGCGGCCTCGAATCAAATGGCCTTGTACGTAAGGCCGGGGGATACCAAGTTGGGGGAATACGCTGCCTGGGGGCCCTACGAGGAGATCGCGCCGGGCTCGTACGTCGCGCGGTGGCGCCTTAAGGCGGCGAACCTGCCCAAAAACGACCAGCCGGTGTTCTGGATAGACATTTCGGGCTACCCCAAAGCGGACCGCGATAATTATCAGATGATCATGTCTAAGGGCCTATCCGCCAGGGACTTCCCCGAACCGGATAAGTATTATACCTTTAAGATAGGCTTCGACGTAAAAGAGCCTTTCATATTCGAGCTGCGCACGCAGTACCTCCAGAACGCCGACCTGTGGATCGACTGGACGAGCTTGGAGCTCGCGCAATAATTTGACGGGGCGCCGGGGAAAAGGCCGAGCAGGTCCGCGGGCCTGCTCGCTTTACGTTTCGTCCCCGGCGGCGAGGTCCTCCAGCTTGAGCGTGCGGTTGACCCGCACGAACACGACCCGGCCCGCTTCGAATTTTAGCTCCACCGTGCCGTAAAATCGTTCGCGCGCCAGGCGGCCGAGGTAAAGTACTAATTCTTTGAGCATGAGACGACGACGCACCCCCTTTCTTGTTGCTATATATTATATAGCATAATGCTAATGGCGTGTCAAGGGTTTTTATTCGCCGCCTCGGCTTGACAGGGCTCAAGCTTGGTGTTAATATTTTTCTCAAGGTTTCGTGATCTCCCGTAGCGAAGGCGCGCCCGACGTAGTTGCATTGCGCCGCGAGTACGAACGCGTGGCGGCGGAACTCGCGGCCGGGCGCCCCGTGGCCGGGGAAGTACTTTCGGGGTATCTGGAGGCCGCGGCCCGGGCCCACGACGACTTGGCCGACGACGAACGTTACGCGTTGCGGTACGGCCTCGGCGGCGTGGAGCACCTTTTGGCGCGGGGAGGCAAGTTCGCGGAGGCGGACGCTTTTTACCGTGCCCGGCTCGAGCTCACGCGCCGGGATTACAAGCTCCGGTTCCGCGACTATCGGGACGTGGGCGCGCTCGCCCGCGCGTGGACCTTCGGCCTGTGGCGCTTCTCGAGCCGGTACGGGACGAGCCCGTTGCGTCTCGGCTGGGTCGCGTTCAACGTCGCGTTTTGGTTCGCGGTCCTATACTTCGTCCTGGACGTTCTCGCCCTTCGGTTTCTGGGCCAGCGGGCATTTTCGTCCTACGCGGTGGTTTCGTATTTAAGCTATTTCATATTGGGTTTCGAGGGGTTGTTTCCCGGAACGGCCGTTTTTGTGGCGAACACTTTCTGGGCACAACTGGCGCTGGCCGTCGAGAACGGAATCGGCGCGGTTCTGTCGCTGTCGCTTTTAAGCCTGGTGGCGCGGCGGGTTTGGCGCGGCTTAGGCTAGCAGGCCGGAGGGGCCCCCGCGGCCCCGGAGGATCGAGATGAAGAAACTCATTCCGTTTTTGGGTGCGGCGTTAGTCGCGGCGGCCGTGGCGGGCGCCGCGGAGGCGGGCTCTTCGGCCGCGGCGTTTCTAAAGATCGGCGTGGGCGCGCGCGCGGTCGGGATGGGCGAGGCTCAGGCCGCGGCGGCGGCGGGGCCGGATGCCCTCTACTGGAACCCGGCGGGCCTGGCGGCCGATAGCCGCCGCGCGGTAACTTTCACCCACAGCGAGTGGCTCGAGGACGTGCGCTACGAATACCTGGGCGTATCTTATCCGCTTTTTAACTTGGGCTCGCTCGGGTTTTCGGCGGGCCGGCTGAGTATGGGCGAACTGACGGGCCGCGACGAGCAGGGCAACTATACGGGCGACTTCGGCGCCAGCGACATGGCGCTCTCGCTCGGATACGCGCGCCGCTTTTTGAAATTCCTCGCGGTGGGCGCCGGGGCGGAGTATATCTCCTCCAAGATCGAGAACGAGAGCGCCTCCGCGTTCGCCGGGTCCGTGGGCGCGACGGCGGAGCTGCCGCTGCCGGGGCTCGTGGCCGGCGTTTCCGCCTCCCACCTCGGCGGCGAGATGAAATTCATCGCGGAGGGCGACCCGCTGCCGCTGGCGGTGCGGGGCGGCGTGGCGTACCTCTTGCCCTTCGGCGGCGAGGCGAACGAGCTTATGGTGGCGGTGGACGCCGTCAAGTTCAACGACCGCGACGACGTCGGCGTCAACAGCGGCCTGGAGTATTGGTTTATGAAGACCGTAGCCGCTCGCGCCGGCTACAAGGCCAACTACGACGAGGACGGCCTGACCGGCGGCCTCGGCTTCAAATATTCGGCCACCGCGAACCTGGGCCTTATGGCCGACTACGCTTATGCCGATATGGGCGTCTTCGGCGCGACCCACCGCATCTCGGTAGGGATGCAGTTTTAATCGGTTAGGTAATAAGGTATAAAAAAAACCCGGCGTTCCGCGCCGGGTTTTAAATACCTTCGTATGAAGATTTAACTCGTAATTAAACCGGCTTCCTTTAAAAATTCAGTAAGGACGTTAAACGCAGACATCGGTTCCGCTTGCTTCTCCGGTTTGCGTCCAACTCTACCGTGCGCAACCCAATGGCGGTATTCAATAACTTTCCGAACTTCTTAAATTACGTCCGTGGGGACTTTAGATGGGAATAGTTTAATGATATCGTCTTTAAAACCGCCTCGCTTCGTACTCCGGTCGACCGTATGTTTTATTAACGAACCGAAGAATGCATCTTGCGCTGGATAAATTCGGGTGTTACTTTCGATAAGCTTTTTAACTTCCTGCAATACGTACGCTTCAAATACGGCGATTAGAGCTACTACGGCAAGGTCGTAGATTACACTCCAGGCTACTATTACATTTTCTCGGATTTCATTAACGCTTTTTGTGTTGTATGGTACGTACGGTATACCCGAGACGGTTAAGGCTTCCGCGGCCCCATAGCTATCCACCGTTTCTCGATACCAATCGTAAGTTTCTTTTAATGGGTTCATTTTATTAATTCCGTTAAAATACGGCCCAAACTATCTTCATTAAACTTAGTTAACTTAAACGGTTCGGCACCAGTATCGTCGGCCTCTACTATGTACCATTCGTTATTATCGGCTTTTTTAATTACTTTATATCTACCTTTGTTACTAAATACGTCTATCCTTCCTGTCCCGCCTACTATGAAACGAGCTATAGGTTTAATTTCAACGGCGGTGCCTGAAGGAGAAAAATTAAGTACTAACTCTGTTGTTGTGTATATACCGAAGCGTTCTTCCGTTATTTCGATTTCGGGTTGGTTAAACGTAACTAGTCCCAGCGAAATCGGTTCTTCCAACCAATCGATTATCCGGTCTTGGAACTCGGTAACGGTTTTTATCCAATTCTCTTTAAGGTTTTCCGTTTTCGCCTTTTCCGCCTCTGCTTCTTGTTGATAATTTACGAGGAATCGCGTGAATTCGCTCATTTTTTTACTCCTTAATTAATATTTTGTTTCGGTTTCACCTCACGAAATTATGTTACCAAATTCTAAAAACAAGTCAAATGATTTGTTTAGCTGGCCGCCGGCGCGGCTTTTGCTTGCGGCTGCCGTAGGCGCTATGTTATATTTCGCCAAGAAGGGATAAAAAACCCGCGGGCTAGCCTAAACACGCGCGGGAGGGGTAAACCGATATGAGATTTTTCGGGAAATACGCTTTTGTTGTCGGCACTGTGCTTTGCGGGGCCGCGGCGGCGTGGGCCATAGGCGAGCTCACCGTCACCGACCCGCCGGACGGCGTCCAGGTCAAACCGGGGCAAGTGGTCCGCATTACGTGGCGCAACTTCACCACCAACCCGGTCGACGTGTGGCTGAAGTGGGACGGCCGCCGCAGCAAAATCGGCGAGTACGGCAACGAGACCGACGGCATGGTAATGTGGCGTGTACCGGCGAAGGCGCTCCCCGCGTACCGCATCGTCGTCGAGGAAGCGGGCGGCCTGGGCTCCGAGGCGTCGGTGAACGTGACCGTCATCGGCGGCGCGCCCGAGCTGCCGGCGGTCTACGCCACCCCCAACCCGTTCGACCTGTCGGCCGGCAGGGCCGAGCTTACCTTCGTCGGCGCTCCTGCGGACTCGACCGCCGTCATCTACGACATGGAAGGCCGGGAGGTCGTCAAGCTCTCGGGCTCTCCCCTCCAGTGGGACGGCCGTAACGAGCGGGGCGACATGGTCGCGGGCGGCACGTATATGTTCGTCGTCCAGCTTCCTTCCGGCGAGAAGCACACCGGCAAGATAGCGGTTGTGAAGTGAGGACGGCGGCGGTTCCGCTCTGGGCCGCGACGGCGATTTCGATGGCGCCTCCGGTTTATGCCGCCGTGGTCCGCGCGGCGGCGGTCGACGTTTACGAAGTCTATACCGAGCTGACGGTGGCGTTGGACCGGCCGGCGGCTTTCACGTGCGAAGCCGGCGCGGAGCCGCGAACGCTCGTGGTTACGGTCGCGGCCGACGCGTCGAAGGGGGTGGCGGCGGCGCCCGCGGGCCGCGTAAAAGATGTCCGCGTGGCCCGGGCGAAAGGCGCGACCACTTTCATCATAACTACTACGGCCGACGTCGGCACGTACCGGGCGTACCTCCAACGGGAACCGCCGGCGGCGGTGGTCGACGTTTTCCGGCGCCTCGAGCTCGCGCCGCGGCGGCCCGAGCCGCTTTTCAAGCGCTTCTTAGCGGGCCGCAAGTTGTTGCTGGTGGACGACGACGACGGCCCGGGCAACGGCAACCAATACAGCGTCGACGTGGACGCCAAGTACCGGGAAGCGCTCGAGCGCCTCGGCGTCTCGTTCGACGCATACGTCGTGCGGACCGGCCGTGACGGCCCGGCGGCGGCGGAACTCGCCGCGTACCCGCTCGTCATATGGTTCAACGGCCTGGACGCGCGGCCGGTGGTCATATCCGCGGCGGACGAACGCGCGATGGCGTCGTACGTCGAGGGAGGAGGGCGCCTGTGGTTGGTTTCGCAAAACTACTTGTCGGATGCGGCGCGGGGCGGGACGCCGTTTTCCCGGGACGTTTTGGGGATAACGTCGTACGAGGCCGACACGCACGTGGCCGAGGTGGCGGCCGGCCCGGCGATTTCTTTGCCGCAAGATAAATACAGTTTATCGAACGACCTGACCGTAATCGGCAACTGGGGCGACGGTTTCCGGCCCCCGGCCGACGCGGCGTCGTTGATCGTCGGCCCGGAAGACGGCCTGTGTTACGGCATGGTGCGGCCCGTGGGCGCGGGCAAGGTGGCCTTTTTCTCGTTCGCCTTGGAGAACGCGGGTTACGTCAACCGCATCGCCGACATAGCGGCCGCTACGCTAAGCGTGTTGGCGAGCGAGGAGTAGCGGCCCGGCCGCCGGTTCTTGAAATGAAGATCTTGGGCATTGACCCCGGCTTGACCAACTCCGGCTTCGGTTGCGTCGAGAACCGCGGTAAATCGTACTACAAGTTATACGGCGATACCGCGGCGGCGCCCGTCAAGTTGCCGCTCCCCCAGCGGCTCGCGGCGGTGAGGACCTACACCCTCGAGGTGCTCCGGGCGGTTAAGCCGGAGGCGGTGGCGGTGGAGATGCTCTTCTCGCACGCCGAATATCCCAAGACGGCGCTGGAGATGGCCCAGGCGCGGGGGGTCATACTCGAGGCGTGCGCGACGGCGGGGACGCCGGTGGTAGAGTACCCGGCGCGGCGGGTCAAACAAGCGGTCGTGGGCGCCGGCGGGGCGTCCAAGGACCAGGTATCGCGGATGGTCTCCCGGCACCTGAACTTGAAGGAGCCGCCCGCGACGCAGCACGAGGCCGACGCGCTGGCGCTCGCGCTGTGCGCCCACTTTCTGTCGGCGCGCCAAAACGATACGCGATGATATCGCACCTGAGAGGCGTCGTGCTGAAGAAAAGGCGCGACGGCGTCGTGGTGGAGGCCGGCGGCATCGGCTACGACGTGTTGCTGCCCGGGGCGGTGGCGGCCCAACTGGAAGGCGTCGAGGCGGGCGACGAACTTTCGCTCGTCATCTCGTATCACCTCGTCGCGACTCCCTCCCGCATAACGCCCCTTCTCGTCGGCTTCGCCAACGACGTCGAGCGCGAGTTCTTCGAGCACTTCATCTCGGTCTCGGGCATAGGGCCCAAGGCCGCGGCCCGGGCCCTCACCCTCCCCTTCGCTCGCGTCGCGCAGGCCGTAATCGAGGAAGACGTCGCCGCCCTAACGCTCTTGCCCGGCGTGGGCCGCAAGCGCGCCGAACAGATAATCCACCAGCTCAAGGACAAGGTCGCCGCGGCGGCGTTGTGCCGGACGCGGGCGGAGGCCACGCCGCCGAGCGCGGCCGGCGCCAGGCTGGAGGCGGAGGCGATACTCGAGCAGCTCGGCTACAGTCGCCAAGAGATAAGGGCCATGATAGAGAACCTGGGCGACGGCGGCCGCGATTGCGCCACCGCCGAGGAAGTGCTCTCCCTCATCTACGCGCGCCAAAGGGGCAGGTGATGGCGGAAGTTTCGCGCAGCGAGCTCATCGCCCGGGAGGAAAAGCCGGAGGACGCGACCTTCACGGCGCCGCTGCGGCCGCGCCGGTTTGACGAGTTCGTGGGCCAGCGGCCGGTGTTGGATAACTTGAGGATCGCCGTCGCCGCCGCGCGCGAACGCCGCGAACCGCTCGACCACCTTCTCCTCTACAGCCCGCCGGGACTGGGCAAAACCACGCTGGCCCACGTCGTCGCCAACGAGCTCGGCGTGCGCATAACCGCCACCTCCGGGCCGGCCCTCGAGCGCCCCGGCGACATTATGGGCCTATTGACCAACCTCGGCGAGGGCGACATCCTCTTCATCGACGAGATCCATCGGCTCCCGCGCGTGGTGGAGGAGTTCCTCTACCCGGCGCTGGAGGAATTCAAGATCGATTTCATTTTGGACAAGGGCCCGGACGCGCGCACCGTTAAATTCAACCTGAAGCGCTTTACGCTTATCGGCGCCACGACGCGGGTGGGATTACTCACCGCGCCCCTCCGCGACCGCTTCGGCCTCTTCCACCATCTCGAGTTCTACCCGCCGGCCGACCTCGAGCGCATCCTCGTTCGCTCGGCCGAGATTCTGGACGTGCCGTTGACACCCGGCGGCGCCGCGGGAATTGCCAGGCGGTCGCGGGGGACGCCGCGGGTGGCGAACCGCCTGCTCCGGCGGGTGCGCGACTACGCCCAGGTGAAGGGACGGCGTGAGGTGGACGAGGGGGCGGCGGCCGAGGCGCTATCGCTTTTAGGGATCGACGAGGAAGGTTTGGACGCGCTCGACCGAAGGGTCCTCCACGTGATAATCGACACCTACGGCGGCGGCCCGGTGGGCCTTAAGGCGCTCGCGGCCACGCTTAACGAGGAGGAGGATACCCTGGCCGACGTGGTCGAGCCGTTCCTGTTGAAGATCGGTTTTCTGGGGCGGACGCAGCGCGGCCGCGTCGCGACCCCGCGGGCCTACGAGCACCGCGGCGCCAAGCCGCCGCGCGACCTTCCGGTACTTGAGCTTTTGCCGTTTGAGGAGGACGGCGGCTACAACGCGGCTTGAGATATGAATAATGTATTCGACGTACCGCCGGCGCGGGCCCGCGAGGAGATGCGCGAACTCATCCGGGAAGTGGCGTTCGCCGAAGGCGACTTCACGCTGGCCTCGGGCAAGAAGAGCAAATATTACGTCGACGGCCGCCGGGTGACGATTCACCCCCGCGGCGCCGTGCTGAGCGGCATACTGTTTTTAGAAGCGATACGCGACCTCTTGGGGAAGGGGCGCCGGCTGGGCATAACCGGGATGACGCTCGGCGCGGACCCCATAATCACCGCGACGGCCATGGCCGCCGCAGCCGGGGGGTACGAGCTCTACCCGTTCTACTGCCGCAAGGAGGCCAAAGGCCACGGCGCCGGCCGCCAACTGGAGGGCTACGTCGAGCCCGTCAGACGGTGCGTCGTCGTCGAGGATACGGCGACGACGGGGGCGTCGGCGCTCAAGGCCGCGGCCGCGGCCCGCGCCGCCGGCATCGAGCCGGTCGCCGTCGTGCTCCTGGTGGACCGCGAGGAGGGCGCCCGGGAGGCGGTAGAGGAAGCTGGGCTGGAATTCAGGGCGGTGTTTTCGGTGCGGGATTTAAAAACAGCGTAGGGATAATATGGGCGTTAACCGTTTCGACCGGACGATTGCCATGAAGAAACGCGCGAAGAAGTCGCCGCGGAGACTGCGCCTCCTCGACAAGATCCTTTGTCTGGAGGGCGAGTGGGTCGCGGACATCCGCAGCGAGGAGTCCGTCAAACCGCTGCTCCAAATACTGCAGCGGCGCGGCGAGATTAAATATATTTACCGCCGGTGCGGGACGCGGGGCGAGTTCGCGTATTACTTGCAGCAGAAGAAATATTACCGCGACTACCAGATTGTCTACCTGTCCTTCCACGGCGCGCGCGGCAAGCTCAAGATATCGCCCCAGGAAGTGATAACGTTGCCCGAGATAGCGGACCTCGCTCACGGGGCGTTCAAGAATAAACTCGTCTATTTTGGAAGTTGTAAGACGCTGAAGGCCGTCGACGAGCAACTCAAGGATTTTTTGAAGAAGACCGGCGCCGCGGCGGTCGCCGGTTATACTAAGGACGTGGGGTGGCTCGAGTCGAGCGCCTTCGAGCTGTTATTCTTATATTGGGCGGCGTATTATAAAAAGCCCGCGTACTTGTTGCGAAGGCTGGCTACGCGTTATGCCCGGATGCAGAAGCTGATGGGATTTAGGTACTTCACCGGGCGCGGCCCCAGGGGGCGATGACTTAGAGGCGGCGGCCGGGGCGTTTTTCTATTTACAAACGGACGCGGTTCGCGCGTCGCCCGGGACGGGCCGCGTATAGGCGAGGTCGCCGTCAGCGTTAAAAGTTTGAAAAGAGCCGTCGCGTCCGCTATATTCCGGCGGGGACTCGGTAATTATGCGGCGGTTACGTTTCGCGATATCGGCAGAGGTCAGAATCGAGGAGGCGGCACCTTGCTAGCTGCGGCCGAGGTCCGCTTATTATGTCGCGGCGCCGTTTAACCGGAAGGGGCGGCGTAATCGCGGCCGTCGCGTTGGCGGCGGCCGCGGCCCCGGTCATATTTTCCTGCGGCGACGAAGAGGGGCCCGCCGGCCCGACGCCGCCGGCGTTCGCGTACCGTCATCCGGACGGCGCGGAGTGGGTTTACACCTACCAGAGCCTGGAGTTCGCGAGGTGCGTCATCGCGGGGACTTATTACCATCCCGCGGCCGGCGAGACGCAAAAGTTACACGAGTACGTCGTCGGCCAAAACGGTTGGGAGGAGTCGTTCGTATACTACCTCAGGGCAAGCGGCGACGACGTCCGAATATACGTCGACGCCGGGGCGAACCAGTATATAGTGTTGTTGAAGTTCCCGCTGCGGCAAGGCCGAAGCTGGGACGCGGGCCTGGGTTTAAGGGCCAAGTTCCTGGCGACGGAGAAGGTTACGGTGAGCGCCGGCACCTTCAACTGCGTTAGGGTTGCCTATACCAATGCCCTCGGCACCTTCACGGTCTGGTGGGCGACCGGCGTAGGCGGGTGGGGCGCCAGGAATCATGGCTGGTGGGGCCTCGGCGGCGAACCGCTCCTGGTCGACCTCGCCTGGTATAACATGCCGGCCTGAGGGGCGGGGGAGGCGGGCCGCGGTCGTAACGGGCGATAATTAATATTGCGATGGGCCGGCTTTTCGGTTACATTAGGTATGGTTGGAAGCGTTCGTATCTCCGGTACCGGCGCGGGCCGGTATTAGGCGTAATCGTTTTTAAGGGGCCTTGGCGCTGCGCGCGCCGTTAAGGAGTTGGTCGTATGTCGAAGTGGCTTATGGCGAAACGCTACGGTTTGACCGTCGGCGCCATCTTGCTCGTAACCGCCGTTCCTTTGTTGACGTCGTGCGAGGGGGAGAAAGAGCCCGTCGGTCCTACGCCCGCCGCGTTCACGTACCCCCACGCCAATGGCTCGGAATGGGTTTACTCGTACGAAGGCGAGAGTTTGATTAAGTACGTCATCTCGGGCACGTACGGACACCCGTCCGCGGGCAATACGCAGAAATTAATTAGTTATGTTTTCAGCGGCGGCGGATGGCAAAAATACGGCACCCAATATCTTAAGGTTACTGATACCGACGTACGGCTCTACCTCGATCAAACGTCCAGCGGTTACTACATGCTCTTGAAATTCCCCTTGAAGGTCGGGAACCAGTGGAACGCGGGAAAGGGCTATACGGCAACCGTATCCACAAAAGAGACTACGTCGGTGCCGGCCGGCTCCTTCGATTGTTATAAGATCGACTACACCTCCTCTTCCTGGAACATGACTTTCTGGTGGCCTTCCAAGATAGGCGGCATGGGGGCTAAGAACTACGGCTTATGGTCTATGGGTAGTACGCCCATCGCGATCGATCTCAAGTCGTATAACTTGCCGACTTAGCTCCCGGACGAAAGGGGCGCGGTCCAAACCCGCACTTCCATTTTTTTAATGAAAAGGCGCCGGCCTCAGGGCCGGCGTTGCGTTATTTTTTCGGACGCGAAATCGCTAAGGCGCCGAAGACGGCGATTCGTCGGCGTCGGCCGGCTCTTCGGCCGTCAGGTCCTCCTCCTCGCTTTTTTCCGCCGGCACTTCCTCGGCCGGTTCCGCGACGGCGGGCGTCCCGTCGTCCCAATGCCAACGCCACCACCACGGCCCGTCCCAATCGTCTTCCCAATCATATATTCCCATCCAACCTATCAACCGCGAGATGGGGAAGGCCTTTTTCGCGGTCCCCGTAACCGAGCCGGCCCAGAGGACCTCGCCGGTCCCCACGTCGAGGGTGCGGAGGTTGACCGTGACCTGCGCGTTGGCGCGAACGGTGGCCTCGTGGCGGCCGTCGTGCGAGCCGAGCCGGTCGAACCACAGGTCGGCGGCGACGACGCGGTACGCCAACGCGCGCGTGGCGCGATACGACGTGAGCGCGGCTTCGTTGGCGCGGAGCTTCGCGAGACTCGGCGCGGTTCCGCCGGCGAGGGAGGCGGCCGGGGGTTCGACGTACGCCGCCTCGGCTTCGCGCAGGCGGGCGGCCAAGGCGTTGCGTTCCACCGGCGTCGCGCCGGCGGCCCGGACCTTGTCGACCAGCCAGTCCTCGGCGAAGTAGCACCACCACTGGTCCTCGGCCTTGCCGCTCGAGAGCCGGTAGACGGCGACGTAATCCCCGGAGGAGACCGAGGCCGCGGGGAGCTTAGCGGCGTTGAACGCGAGATTGAACATTTCCGTCATGACGGGATGGGCGGTCTCGCGGATGCCGGCGCCTTCGTAGGCGCCGTGGACTTCGACGTTCTTGACGTTGCAGGCCGTGGCGGCCAAAACGGCCGCCGCGGCGAAAACGAGCGCGAGCTTCTTAGGGAGCATTGTTTACCTCCTAAGCAGGCCGGCCGTCCGGCCGGGTTGCGGGTTCGATACTGCCGGCGGGGCGGCGCCCGGCGTCGAGCGCCGCGTTCGTTTCGACGCCGGAGGCGCTTTTTTCGTTTAACGGGGCGAATGGAAAAAGCGCGGCACGGGGCCGCGCTTCCGCGTTCTGCACATATTATTGTTTAGACGTCAACTTTCTTTGCGAACGCTCTCCCACAAACCCACGACGCCGCCGCCCGGGTCGCGGCATACGGCGAACCAACCCATATCGCCCACGGCCGTTTTGGGGGTCGTTATCTTGCCGCCGGCGGCCGCGAGCTCCTTCGCCTTGTCGTCGACGGAGGCGACGAGGACGTAGACGAGGCAACAACCGTCCTCACAGGCGCAAGGTTCTTTGACGAGGTTGAATCCGCCGCCGGGGCCCGTTTCCGCCTCCCAGGTGGCGTAGTTCATCTCCGGCATCAACTCCACCTTCCAGCCGAACACCTTTTCGTAAAAGGCTTTGGATTTGGCGAAGTCGGTCGTCGGGATCTCGACGTGGCATATTTCGTGCACAGCGGCTCCTTTCCCTGCGAAGTTACTTTTAGGAGGTTTGCTTCCTAAATTAGGTTTAAGGCCCCGTTTCTCTTGGGGGCATTGCCGCCCCGGTTATCGCGCTTGCCGGGTAAAGGTCTTTTTTGCGTAAAGCGACGGTGAACGAGCCGCAGCGGCTTACGTCGTACATGTTCTCGAGGATAGTTATGGCTCGCGGGTCTTCCAGCGCGGCTTTATAACCGTCGTGTATAAAATAGGCGTCGCGGAGGACGACGGCGCCCGTGTGCCGGTCGCGCGTCCAGGAGCGGAACTCGTCGGCGTCCGCCAGGACCTCCTCGGTCGCGACGTGCGGGTGGGCGTACCGTTCGGCAAACGCCACGTCCGCCGGGGCGACGACGTTCATATTATCGGGAACGGCCTTCAACGCCGCCGCGGCCGCGGCCAGGCCGCGTTCGCCGTAGTTGTATCGGTGTTCGTAATCGGCCCGGGCGTGCCAGATGTCGAGCGCCGGCCCCGCCGCGACGGCCAGGATGACGAAGGACATGGCCCTTCCCCCCCGGCGCGTCATAACCAGGAAAGCGATTAAAGGCAGGATTACGAAGGCGCCGGTGAGCGCCAGCGCCTTGTTGACGTCGCCGTACGGCGCGAGCAGGACCTCCTTGGCCTCGCGCGCGACGTAGGGCCAATACAGCGGGTCGCGGGCGACGAGTAGATAATAGACGAAGGCCAGCGCGCCCAGGAACAAGACCGTTCGCTTCGACTCCCCGGCAAACGCCGGCCCGAACGCGGCGCCCGCCACCAACGCCGCCAGCGGCACCAGCGGCGCATGGTATTTGACGAAGCCGTAGCCGTCGCCGCCCACGATAAGGTAAAAGACCAGGATGACGAGCCCGGCGAGGCCGGCGTACGTCGCGGCCGCGTCGGCGCCCTCGAGCCGCCGCCGAATGTCTCGGCTACAGGCGACGAAGAACGTGACGAGGAAAGGTAAGCCGAGCCAAAGGACGAGCTTAAGACCGCGTTTGAGGATTAATCCGCCGAACGCGCCGCCCGGCGCCGCGACGCGCCCCAGCGAATGTTCGAACGGCTCGAGCATCGGCAGCCCTTTAATCGAGCAGTAGGGGACGTAATAGGCCGAGAATACGAGTACGCCCGCCGCGGCCGCGGCCGCGAGATAGGCCAGTTGGCGGGGCCGCCGGGCCACAAGGTAATACGCGGCAAGGGCGCCTACCAGGAGGGGGGGCGTCGTGAGCTTTGCCATCAGCGATGCGCCGAAGAGTAGGCCGAAACCCAGCCACCCTACGCCGCCGAGGCCGAAGTCCCGGCGGCCGAGGTACCAAACGAAAACGACGGCGACGAGCGGGAGTATCGCCGTATCTATCTCGACCAGTAACGCGGATTGGACGGCCAGCGGGTGAAAACTATACAGTAAGACGGCCAGGAACGGCCCCCACCGTTCGCCCGTCGCCCGGCGCGTCGCGGCCCATAACATCGCGCCGGCGAGGTAGAAACCCACGATGCCGATGAGGCGGCCGGCCCAGGGCACTTTGCCCGCGAGGCCGACCGGAACCGCTAACAGCGAGTGATACAGCAGCGGGTGGCTCAGGACCGCGTTCCACGTCGACCCCGAGAACGCCATCGGCTTGGCGGTATAGGCCAACGAGAACGCGACGTCGACGAACTGCGGCTCGTCGGCGACAAGGGGTTGGTTGATTTGAAGAAGGATAAAAACGCCGGCCGCGGCGGCGACGGCGACGAGGAGGAACGCGTATACAATCGAGGGAATGGGCTTTTTCAAATTGAAAATAAAGACGGGAGGAGCGGTTACTATCCTATCGTTTAATAACTAATTTATTATTAATCCTGTCGCCGCGTTCGTTTAATACCCGCCGAACGCGAATCCCCTCACGCCTTATCCTTCCGGAAGAAACGCTTCACGCCCGCGACGAACCCTTTGACCCCCAGCGGGTACGGGAATATCCGGCGGCGGTTGGTATACCCGTACCACAGGGTGAATATTATTTTGTAGAGCGGGTTGGCCGGAACGCGGCACAGCGGCCGGGCGAAGCGCCCCAGGGAGGGCCACTCGACCATGACGCCGAAGAGTTTGTGGAGGTTGGCCAGCATCCTCCCCTCTTTTTCGCTTCGGAAGCGCAGGACCGAATGGTCGTGGAAGGTACGGAAGACGGCGTTCGGGTCGCCGTCGTAGTAGCCGCCTCGCACGG
>CAZLXP010000032.1:0-24484 GCA_964563535.1 uncultured bacterium
GGGGGTCCATGCCGTCGATGGCGAGGACGATGACCTTACGGCCGACGGGCTTGGGTTTGCCGGCGCAGGCCTCGAGCAGCGGCGCGAGGCCGCCGGCGGCCGCGGCCGCGGCGCCCGTCCCGGTCGCCCTTAAAAAATCACGCCTTTTCATTTTCGTTCTTTTCGATCTCTTCCGGCCCCGGTGGGAGTTCCAACGCGAGCGCCCGCCCCTCCATGTAAGGCGGCGGGGCGACGCCGAATAGGGCCAGCACCGTAGGGGCCAGGTCCACCATCCGCGGGCCGTCGGTCGATACCCGGGCGTTGGAGAAGAGGACCCCCGGGACGAGTTCGGCGGCGATGCAGTGGTCGCCGGACCACGCCTTGACGTTGTCCTCGAAGACGTCGCCGGCGGTGCCGCCGGTGGCGGAATCCCAGCTCGCCCGGTAGCCGGCGTCGTAACCGACGACGAGCTCGGGGCCGCCGTCGAGGTAGGGCCCGGCGTACATATCGGCGAGGTCGTATACGTCTCGCACGGCCGCGCGGCCGCGCGCGTCGTCGCGCAGCCCTTTCAATTTTTCGGCGATCTCTTTTTTAAGGGCCCGAACCTCGTCGTGCGGCACGATGCCTTGCTTCTCGCGGCCGGCGACGTTCAAGTAGATGCCGGCCAGGCCCAGGGCGTAGGCTTTGGTCCGGCGCCAATCGACGCCCGCCAGCCATTTGCCCCCCGCGGCGCCGTCCTTCAACGTTAAATAACCCTCGCGCGCGAGCCAGGCGTTTACGTTGACGCCGCGCTCGAAGGGGGCGAAGCCGTGGTCCGACATGACGAACAATAGGTCTCCCGGCGCGAGCCTCGCCGCCGTCGCGCCGGCCAGCGCGTCCATCTTCACGTACATGTCCGCGACCGCGCCGGCGTATTTTTCCGTATCCCGGCCGGCGTTCGCCGGGTGGCCGGGGGTTAGGTAGCGGAAGAACATGTGTTGAACGCGGTCGGGGGCGTCGAAGACGCAGGCCACGACGCCGCGGCGCGTTTTCTCGAGCGCGTCGAAGAACATGCGTTCGCGCTCGTCGTGGTGTCGCCATACCTGCTCGAGGAATTGCCCCTCGTCAATGACGCCCTCGTTCAACGCCCACGTGTCCTCGGCCAGGCCGAGGGTGGCATACCGGCCCAACAGCTTCGCGAGGTAAACGGCGTAGACGTAGGGATGGGAGATGGGCAGCGCCGGCCGGTCGGGGTCGACGTGGATGGGCGTGACGTACATCGCGAAAGGCTCGAGCGACTTCACGAGGAAGCGGGCTATGCCGCGCACGCGGACGCCGAGGCCGGCGGCGAACGCCACCGGCGTCCAATCCGAATATTCGCCCACGCGGAGTTTTATCCGCGTCCCGTTCAAGTCCAACGTCGCCCCGGCCTCGCCGCGGCCGCCCCTGACCTTGAACCGAAGCCGAAGTTGTTCGCTTCGGCGCCTGAGGGGGTTGTCCGGCCCGAGCAAATACGACGACACCTCGTGGCCGCGGCGTTCCACTTTTATGCACTGGCCGCCCTCGCTCACGGCGGCGTCGCCCGCTTCGTAATAATAGGAGAACGTGCCCTGCGTGCCCAAAAGGTCCGGCACGCACATGGCCGAGAGCGATACGCCGTAGAACTTCTCGGGCGGGAAGGTTATGGGGACGCGGATGACGTTAGAGAAGACGCCGTGGTCCCCCAGGACCTTCCAGAAGGGTTTACTTTTACGCAGCAGGCGGACGGCGGGCTTTCCGAGGGGTAGGCGGTATTTCCCCAGGTTGAGGTAGCGGCGCGGCGGCCCGATGCGCGCGGAAGACAGGTCCGGTAGATAGGTGGCGCGGTCGCGGGTGAGGAAGTCGAAGATGTTGTGGCGCGCCGGCGACGTGCCGGTTTGGAACGAGGACCACGCCACCGGCGACACCGCCGGCACCGTCGTCGCGAGGGGTTTGAACGTGCCCTCCGCGGCGAGGCGGGCGAGGTGGGGGAGTTTGCCGGCGGCCATCATCTCGCGGGCGATCTTGGGCGAGAGGCCGTCGAGGCCGAGGATGACGACGCGGCCTACGCGCGCCTTCGCGGGCGCGCGGCGCCGCCTTAGGCGCCGCACGAGCCGGCGGAACGGCAGCGTCAAAAGCGCGAAGACCGCCAGGACGAGGCTCGCGAAGACGGCGAAGAAGGACGTGACGACGGCGAAGCCGGCGCCCGGGCCGACGTAGCCGTAGGCCGCGGGCACGGCCGCCAACGCCCCCCCTACGATCGGTATTAGTTTCGCTCGCAAAGACATCGGCGGGAACTAATAATTGGCCAATATGAGGCCCGCAAGGTCCGTAATCTTGACGCCGGGCGGCGGCGGTTGCGCCGACCAGAAGACGGCGTCGTCGTACGTGTGCATCCCGCTGAGGTTCGTTTTCGCGAAGACCTCGGCCTTGCCGAGGTGGGCCTTGAGGTCGAAGCCGTGGTGCGCCACCGCGACCAGGTCCGGCCCGTTCGCGGCGTAGGGGCCGTCGTAGATCTCGCCGCGGTCGAAGACCCTTCTGATCACCGGCCGGCCGTTGTAGCTCAGCGCCAAAAGGCCTTCGGTTATTTCGGCTTTAACCGCCGGAACGTCGCCGGGGCGTACCGCGCCGCGAGGGTATTTGCCGGCGACGTTTACGTAAATGCGGTTGGGGTCGAGGGCGAAGGCCCGGGTCCCGGCCGCCAATGCCGCCAGCGAATCGTTTTTGCCGCCGTCGAAAGTCAGGAATCCTTCCTGGACGAGCCACGTGTTGAGGTAGACCTCCCGTTCGACGGCGCAGAACCCGTGGTCGGAAAGTACGTAGAACGCGGCGCCCGCCTGGCGCGCCCGGGCAAACATGTCGCCTACGAATCGGTCCACTTCGCGGTAATAGTCCAGGCAAAAGCGGTGGCGGGGATGTCCCTCGTCCGCCAGCGCGTCCCACAGGTAGTGGTGGAGGCGGTCGGTGCCGGTCACGACGACCTCGAAGTAGTGCCACTCCTCGTTTTCCCAGAGGTACGCCGCGGCCTTGCGGCGGCCGTCGAGCGTCGCCGTCAGTTGCTTCTGCAGGAGGTCGTGGTCTTCCCGGCACTTCACGGTGTCGACGTCGATTTCATAACCGAGTTGGCGGAGCTTCGTCCGGAGCGGCGGCGGCATTATGGCCCGGTCGAAATCCACCGCGACGAAACCGGCGACGAGGGCGCCGTTGATAGCGCCGGCCGGGTACGTCGACGGCTGGTTTATGACGACGGAGCGTTTGCCGACGCGGCCGAGCCGGTCCCATATCGTGGGCGCCTTGACGTCGGCCGAGCTCGTGAAGCGCACGTCGTACGTGCCGGCCTTTAATTCGGTGAAACCGAAGACGCCGTGGCCGCCCGGATTCAGGCCGGTGGCGAAGGAGGGCCATGAGACGGCCGAAATCTCCGGCAGCGTTACGGTCATACGGGCGAACCGTTCCGCCCGGCCGAGCTCCGCAAGGTACGGCGTCGCGCCGTCGGCGACGAGCTTTTCGACCAACGAGTGCGGCACGCCGTCCAGGCCTACGACGACGGCCTTCCTTTTTTTCTTATTGAAAAGACCCATAATTAAAAGGCCCGCCGGTCGGCCTTACGAGGCATAATTATAAGGTAAAACGCCGTTTATGTCAAATCGTGCCGCGTTTAAACGGCGGCGCCGCGCACCGCCGGGCGCTAAGATGAAGCCCGCCCCGAAAGGCGGGCTTCGCGCCAGGAGAGGAGAGTTGAGGATTAACGTACGGGCAAGGCTTCGATAATAATAGTATCCGGGGGGAACGCCTGGATTACGACCCCGTTCGCCGGCCGGGCCGCATGCGTCGCGACGTTCTTCGCCTGCATTTCGCCGGGCCCGAGAACGCCGGCGCGTATCAGGAAAATAAAAGATAAAGCCAATATGGCAAAAATTCCTAAAATATTTATCACGTTGGACCTGAACATTTCGTGACCTCCGGATTTTCGTCGTCGCTTTCATATTTTAATACGACCTAACGACCCGTAAAGTTGCATAAAAAATACCCGCGTTTTCGGCGGCCTTGGCGTAATGAAGATACATATTTTTTATAGTCGGCGTATGGCTTCGATTAGGGGCGCCGGCTTGGTTGCGTTTCGCGATTATAGGCGTGTTTTCGGCACCTTGACGCGGCGTTAAATATATATTATTATACCCATCGGAATACTCTACTATAGGAGAAATTTTTATGAAACTTACTACCCGCAGCGAGTACGCTTTGCTGGCGTTGCTCTTTCTCGCGCGGCATTATTCCGAGGAGTATAGGACCGTCGAGGCCGTGGCCGGGGCGGAAGATATACCCCATAAATACCTCGAGCAGATAATGTTGGCGTTAAAGCGCGCGGGGTACGTGCGCAGCTCCAAAGGGCAGCACGGCGGCTACAGGCTCGCGAAGCCGGCCGAAAGTATAACCTTGGCCGAAATCGTCCGCCTTTTCGACGGCGCCCTCGCGCCCACCGACTCCGTGAGCGAACATTTCTACGGGTCTACGCCGGTGGAAAAGGAGCAAAAGCTGGTGGCGTTGTTCAAGGATATCCGCGATTACGCCGCCACCAAGCTCGAGCTGACGACGCTGGCCGACGTCTCCTGACGGCCCCGCCGAAAGGCCCGTCTTACGAAGGAAATATAGGTTAAATTTAAGGTGGCTTTGACGTCATCCAAACGGGTATAAACGAACCGGCCAGGCCGGGACGATTTAATATATAACCGTTGGCCGTCGCGACGGATTCGCCGCCCAGGAGGTTTTAATTATGAGGGACTTTTACGTTATTGTCTTAACGGTTGCGGTTTTTGCGACGGCGGTATCCTTGGCGGGGTGCCGGAAGAAGGCGGAGGCGCCGGCGACGGCCGAATCCGCCGCCGAAACCGTCGCCGCGGCCAAGGCGCCCGAAACGCCCCTCACGCTATCCGCCCAGGCGCAGAAGCTCCCGCCCGGGACGGAGGTCGCGGTTATAGATACCGCAAAGGGCATCATAGAAATCGAGCTTTTGACCAAGGAGACGCCCAAGACCGCGGGCAACTTCGTCAAGCTGGTAGAGGAGAAATTTTACGACGGCATACCCTTCCACCGCGTCGAACCGGGCTTCGTAATCCAGGCGGGGGACGCGACGTTCGTGGGGCGCCAGAACCCGGCGGTCGGGGTCCCGGCCGAACCGGATAAGCGCAAGACGGTCCGCGGCGCCGTGTCCATGGCGCGCTCGATGGCCCCCGGCGCCAAGGAGTACGGCGCTACCAGCCCGTCGCAGTTTTTCATCCTCACCGGCGACTCGCCGCACCTCGACCCCGATTTCTGCGTCTTCGGCGTCGTCGTGACCGGCATGGACGTGGTGGATAACACCCGGAAGGACGACGTGATTAAACGCATCCGCATCCTAAAAGTGGGCGAGGAACAACCGACCGCCGCGGAGACGGCGGCCGGAGGTCCGTAAAGGCCGCGCGCCCTCGAGTTGACGAACCCGCCGCGAGGCGGGTTTAAAATTTGGGCGGTGGACAAAGCCCCGTCGTTAATTTATAGTAGCGGCGAATAAGCTATTTAAAAACGCCTGAGAGGTGGCGATCATGAGATTCTATTTATGCGTCGCGTTCGCGGCGGCCCTTTCCGTACCCGCTCTCGCGTTCGCGGCGGCGGAGATATACGGCGGCGACGCCGTAGCCCTGGCAGTCGAGGAGGGGGAAGCGCCGCTCGAGCTCTCCGCCGAGGCCCGAAAGCTGCCCGCGGGTACGAAGGTCGCGGCGCTGGAACTCGACGGCGGCGGGGTGGTGGAGATTCAACTTTTGGTGGACGAGACTCCCAGGACCGCCGGCAACTTCATCGCCCTTGTCGAGGACGGCTTCTACGACGGCATTATCGTCCACCGCGTCGAGGACTTCGTCGTCCAGGCGGGCGACGCGACGCTCGTGGGCCGCGAGAACCCGGACCTATCGCTTGCGCTCGAGGCGGACGCGCGGCCGTGCCGCCGCGGCGCGGTATCCATGGCCCGGTACGCCTCGACCGACGAGACGACGGGCCAAAGGGTATACGGCGAAACCAGCCCGACGCAGTTCTTCATTTTGAAATTAGACACCCCGCGCCTCGACCCGGATTTCTGCGTCTTCGGCGTAGTCGTTTCGGGTATGGACGTGGTCGATAAAATCGGCCGGGGCGACGTCATCAGACGCGCCCGCATCCTCGCCGCGGGCGGCGAAGGGGAGTCGCGCGCGACGGTCGAGGAGTAGCGGCCGCGCGTAAAAAACCCGCCTGGCGGCGGGTTTTCGGGGCGCGCTTCCGACGAGTTGCTAGTCGCGCTTGGCCGCCTGCCACTTCTCCTCCATCTGCTCGAGCGTCGCATCCGCGAGCTCCAAACCCTCGGCGGCGAGCGCGGCTTGCATGGCGTGGAAGCGGCGGACGAACTCGTCGTTCGTCATATTGAGGGCCTCGTCCGGGTCGATTTCCATATAACGGCACAGGTTTATCAGGGAGAAGAAAAGGTCGCCCAGCTCGGCGCGCAGGCGCTCCCGGTCGCGGCGCTCGAGTTCCCGTTTTAATTCCGCCACCTCTTCTTCGATTTTATCCCATACGCCGCGCGTGTCTTCCCACTCGAAGCCCACCGCGCGCGCGCGGTCCTGGATGCGCCGGGCGCGGAACATGGCCGGCAAGTTTTTCGGGATGCCGTCGAGGAGTTGTCGCCCCGCTTCCTCGCGGCCCTTTATCATCTCCCAGTTGGCGACGACTTCCGAGGGGCCCGAGACCTCGACGGCGCCGAAGACGTGGGGGTGCCGACGGACCAGTTTGTCGACGATGTATTCGGCGACGTCGGCGATGGCGAACGCGCCGCGCTCTTCCGCCATGCGCGCGTGAAAGAATACGTGGAGGAGGACGTCGCCCAGTTCCTCTTTAAGGGCCCGGTCGTCGTTCGCGGAAATGGCTTCCGCGGCCTCGTACGCTTCCTCAATAAGGAATCGGCGCATCGACGCGTGCGTTTGCTCGCGGTCCCACGGGCACTCCGACCGCAGCCGCGCGACGACTTCCCAAAGTTCCCTCAGCTTCTCTTCCATAATTAACCGCCTTGACGGGGTCGTCGATTTTGTTTAATATATTCCCCATGGCGACCGAAAAGGCCAACCTTCTCGACTCGCTTTACGATAGTCTGCCGACCAAGGGCATCGTTTCGGTCGCGGCGCTTGCCGCGGCCTTGTCGCTGGAGCCGGGGGAGGTGACCGCGGCTATCGAGGCGCTCAAGGCCGCGGGCGCCATGGTCGTGGGCGACGAACGGAGCGGCTATAGCCGCCGGTTGCCGCCGCCGCTGGACCGTACGCTGATCTCCGCCCTGGTCGAAGGAGATATAGGGGGCACGTTGCTCCTTTTCGACGGCGTCGGTAGCACGATGGCGAAAGCGCGCGAGCTGGCCGCCGACGGCGAGCGCCACGGCGTCGCGGTATTAACCGAAGAGCAAGCCGCCGGTCGCGGCAGGTACGGCCGCGGCTGGTCATCCCCCTACCGCCTCGGCCTCTATATGTCGGTTATCCTCGAAAAACGTTGGCTCCCGCGCGAGTATATGCTGCTGCCGTTGGTCGCGGGCGTGGCGGCCGCCGACGCCGTGGCGTCCGCGGCCGGTTTGGCTCCCCAGTTGAAGTGGCCCAACGACCTGGTGTGGAAAGGTTCGAAGGTGGGCGGCATTCTGGCCGAATCGTACGGCAAGCCGGACGTTTTAATATTGGGCGTCGGCGTAAACGTCTTTCAATGTCCTTACGATTTTCCGCCCCACGTTCTCTATCCCGTCACGTCTCTCGCTATAGCCGGCGCCAAGGACATTGACCGGAACGTGCTGGCCGCGGCCGTCTTGAACGCTTTAGGCCGGTGGCTCGAGCGCTGGCTCCGCGCCGGCCCCGAACCGGTTATAAACGCCTGGCGCGAACGCAACGTTACGCTGGGGCGCCGGGTCCGCATAGCCGGCACGGGCGTCGCCGGGACCGCGGTCGGTTTGACCGTCGACGGCGCGCTGGTCGTTGAGGACGACGCCGGCGGGCGCCGCGTATTATATTCGGCCGACGCCTGAGGTCGCGGCGCTCCTCGACCGCCGGCCTTCTTCAAACTATTGTCGGCCCCCTACCCCTTCCAAAGGACATCCCGCGCACCTCGGCTCGCGCCGGCGGCACCGTTCGCGCCCTACCCGCACCATGAGCGCGTGGTACCGGTTGAACCGCGCCGCGTCCGCCTCCAGGTTGGCCTCAAACAATTCTTTTAGCTCGTCATAGGCCGCGGCTTCGTCGGCCAGGCCGTGGCGGTGAAGGACCCGGTGGGTGTAAGCGTCAACCACGAACGTCGGCAGGCCGCAGGCGTAGAGCAAAATCGAGTCGGCCGTCTCCGGGCCTATGCCGCGCACGGCTAGTAGTTTGGCCCTGACCGCCGATAACTCCTCTCGAGCCATGGTCGCGACGTCGCCGCCGTATTCTTCCCCCAGGAAGTCGAGGAACGCCCGCAACCGCGCGGCCTTAACGTTATAATAACCCGCCGGTTTTATCAACGGCGCTATCTCGGACGCGGCCAGCCGGGCTAGTTTCGCCGGTTCTAAAAGGCCGGCGCGTTTCAGATTCGCGATGGCCTTTTCGACGTTGGGCCAGGCCGTGTTTTGGGTGAGGATGGCGCCCACCGCTATTTCGAACGGCGTCTCGCCGGGCCACCAGCGCTGGTCGCCGTACGCGGCGTCCAGCCGTCGGTATATTTCTGCCAGAAGGTCTCTAGTCGTCGCCATTCCGTTTGCGGAGGCGGGCCCATTCCGGGAAGACTTGGCTCGCGGCCGCCAGGCGGTGATGCAAGGCCGCGCCGACGTACGCCAGGGTGGTGGGGACCCCCGCGGCGCGACGTTCTTCGAGGGGCCGGAGCAGGGGGACGCTCAGGAGCCTGCCCAACGCCGAGAGTACGAAGAGAAGGTGGTAGTTGATGAAAGGCACGCCGGCCACAACCCACTCGTAGCCGCTCGTGGCCCCCGCGACGACGCCGCCGAGGGTAGAGGCCGCGAACGTCGCGACGCCGGTGACGATCCCGAGGGCGGCGATGTAATAAGTCCGGGCCGGCCGCGGCGAGAGGGCGAGCGGCAGCGTGAACGTCGCCAGGTTAAACCCGCCCCACGACGCGCCGGCGAATACAGCGATGGCCCATACCGGGTAGATGAAATCCGGCCGCGTCGCCAGCCAGCATAGCGGTAAAAATCCGACGGCGACCGCGCATATCGCCAGGATGGGTTTATTGCCGGCCCGATCCCCGACGACGCCCCATATACGGTTTGTGGCCGCCGCCGTAAGGCTGGTGATGCCGCCGAACAGCGCGATCTCGAAATACGACATCTTCAAGTAGGTGAGCATATAGACGTTCCAGAAAGCCAAGGGGATGGCCCAGCTGAAGTTCCAGGCGGCGAAAAATTTCAAGGCCTTTCGGAAATTCCTATCCGCGAGCGGCTCGCGAACGCGCCGCCAGAAGGCTCCGGTCGGAACGGGCCTTTCCGGGGCGGCCGGTTGGCGGGAGAGGAAGACCGAGGCCACGGCCCCGGCGGCGACCGCCAGGGCGAAGAGCAATACGAACCCGGAAGTTTCGGCCCCCCGCTCTTTTAGCGCGTCCAGCGTTCGTCCCCCGGCGATAGTCACGACGAGGTTCACGGTGATGACGACGACGTTGCGTATGCCGAAGTAGCGTCCCCGGAGCCTTTCGGGGATGAGGTCGCTCATCCACACGGTCCAGGCGTTATAGGTTATCATCAAGAAGGCCGAGGAGATGGCGTAGAACAATAGGAACGCGTACATGCGGTACGGCCCGGGCGCGAACGGCAAAAAGGGAAGGACGACGGCGAATAGCCATGAGGTCCGGCCCAGCGCTGAGCCCGATACGGCCAGCGCCTTGAGCTTGGAGGTGCGCTCGTCGACGTAAGCCGAAGCGAGCTGAAAGAATTGGGCGGCAAAGGGTATCGCGGCCAATACGCCCAGCGAGACGTCGCCCGCCCCCAGCGTCAACGCGTATCCGGTGAGGAAGGCGCCCCCGGTCAAACTTATATGGACGGAGGCGAAGGCGCCTTCCGCGATGGAAATGCGCATCGCGCGCCGGATGAGGCTATTGTAATGGTTTCTGCGTACGGGTCGATTCATGTTGGCGGTACGCGAAATCGCTTGCTTGCGGCGGATATATGGCGTAAAATTAGCTTAGCCGTTGTGATTCAACTTAAGGAGTCGTCGCCTATGAGATGCAAAGCCTTCGCAATCGTGTTCGTCGTGGCGCTCGCGGCGGCCGCGGCAGGGGCCCAACCTCCCGACGACCCCGTACTCGCCTATTCGGATACGGTTCAGGATATCACCGCCCGGTTCAACGCCCAACTCGTCGAAGCCCAACCTTTCCTCGTGTGGCCCGGCGAAGACCTCGAACAGGACGAACGCGATAAACTCGCCTGGAAGCTCGAGGTGATAATCAACGACTTGGGCAAACTCGCGGACGAGATGGGCGCGTTGGCCGTCCCCGAGGGTTTCGACGAGGCGCACAAGCTTATCGCCGGCGCGTTCAACCTATACATGACGGCGCTGAGCCGTTGCGGCTCCGGCATCCAACGCAATTACTTAAAGACCTTCAACGGCGGCGTCCAGGATTACAACGCCGCGGGCACCTTCCTCGACTCCGGTTTCGGCGAGCTCGAGGCGGCGTTGGAGCGTGCCGGATACGTTATCGAATAGGCTCGGCCGCCCGCGGCAGGAATAGCGTTTACGGAAGTTAAAGCGCGGGCGCGGCCGCCGGGATGCTTCCGCCCGTCCGGTGTGCCGCGCCGATGCGTTATTCTAATGTCCCTGACGCCCGTAATTATACGAATTTTCAGTGCCTCGCGTCAAGCTCCATGACCGCGCCGCCCAGCCCGGCCTCCCGTATAACGCGATTCAAGGGGCGATTCAAAGCCCGGCGGGCCGTCGAGGCCGCGGCCGGGCGGGCGTTAAGGCCGCTCGTCGCGTTGGCGCGGCCCGTGGCGGCCCGGCGGACCGTACGGGAGGGGCGCGTCTTGGCCGTCGAACGTATCCTGCGCATCGGCGATACGCTCGTCACGAGGCCCGCCCTCGCCGCGCTCCGCGGCAAATTCCCCGCAAGCGAATTGGCCGTAGTATGCCAACCGGCCCTTCTTCCGCTCTGCGCGGCTGACCATTTGGTGGACCGCGTCGTCGTCGCCGGGGCCGGCGCTTCGGGTCTTTGGCGGGCGGCGCGCCAGGCGCGAGCGTTCGGCGCCGCCGCGGCGTACGTCTTCGTTGCCGACCGGTGGTCGCCGTACCTGGCGTTCCTCGCCGGCGCGCGGGAGATAGTCGGTTACGATTACGCCGCGCGGGGGGCGGCCCTGACCGACCGGCGGCCGCCGCCCCCCCGGGCCAACGTTCCGGCGTTTTTATACGACTCCGGGGCTCCCCGAATCCACGCCGCCGAGATCTGGCTGCGCCTCGTGGCCCCGGAGGCCCCGGCGCCGACGACGTATCCGCCCCTCGAGCCCGGGGCCGCGGCTCGCGATAACGCCGCCGGTTTCGTGAACGCGGTGTGGGGTTCGGCTAAGCGGCCGTTCGTAGTTATCCACCCCGGCGCGGCCAACCCGTCGTATTTGTGGCGTCGCGAGAATTGGGCGGCGGTGGGGCGCGGCTTAGTTCGACGGGGCGTGAAAGCTATAGCGGTGACGGGCGGCCCGGGAGAGCGGCAAGCGGCCGCGGCCGTCGCGGCGGAGATCGGCGCCGGCGTCGCCGCCAGCGCCGCCGGCATCCCGCTGCTCGAGACGTTTGCCCTGATGGCCGAAGCGGATGTGGTGATTACGCTCGATACGGCGCCGGTTCACATAGCTTCTACGATGGGGACGCCGGCCGTCGCCCTCTACGGCCCGGGCGATGCGGCGATGTGGCGCCCCCTTGGCGTCCCGTACCGCGCCGTCGTCGGCGACTCGCCGTGCCTCGGGTGCAAGTCGGCGCGGTGTTTTCAAGACCACCACTACTGCATGGAGGCCATAACGGTCGCGGCCGTAGTCGACGCCGCGACGGAACTTTTAGAGGGGGCGCCTAACTAGATGTATTTGCCGATGGGAGCGGTTCCGGCCTGGCTCGGCGTCGCGGCGTGGCTTGCCGCGGCCGCCTCCGTCGCGGCGGCGGTCGCCCGGTTGCGCCGCGTCGACGTGGACTATATCGGCTTCGTCGGCGCCGCGGTATTCGTGACGGCCTTGCGTTTGCTGGAGTTCCCTCTTCATGCCGGCGCCCTCTTCGGCGGGAGCGTCGTCGCCGTCGGCTTTGTCGTCATCGTATTCGGCGTAGAGGTCGGCGTTTGTAGTCTCGCCGCGGCGACGCTGGCCCACGGCGTCGTGGCCGCATATTTGGACTGGGCGGCGCTGGGGGCGAATATGCTGGCGCACGCCGTAGTAGCGCCGTGGTCGGTGTGGTGGATTTACGCGGGATTGAAACGGGTCTTCCGGTCCGAGGCGGCAGGTTACGTTTTAGCTTTTCTAGCCGGCGGCGTCGGGGCGCCGATTGTCGCGGTGGTTTCTTTGGCGGCCGTGCTGGCCGGCGGGTCCGGCGCCGCGGCGTCCCGCGTACTCGTGGCCGGCCTTACGCTCACGCCCGCCGAAGGGGTGCTCGCCGCGTGGGGATATACGCTGGTCTTGAGTCGGCGCTACCGCGGCGACGGCCGCCTCGAGCGCTGGATGCCCCGTTCGCGGCGCGGCGGGTTATGGGTAGCGGTCACGGCTGCCGTGGTCGCGGCGGGAATAGCGCCGCTGGTCCCGGCCTACGGCGGCGTGCTGGGCCCTATGCCGGCGCTGGCCCGGGCCGCGGAGATGTCGTACGCGGGCCGCGCGGCCGCCGGCTTGGCGACCGTCGCCGCCGCCGGCTTGGCCGCGTCCTTATTTTTCGGCGCCCTCGTTTTGATTCGAACGCGCGCCGGTAAAAATAAGGCCGGCGAGCGTCGGCCTTAGCGCGGTGCCCTTCCGCCGGCGACGCGCGGTCGCGCTATTCCGCATCTATCAACAACCGCGACGCGGCGACGCCGAAGAGGTCTCGGGCGGCGAGCGCGGCCGAGACTTGCTCGTTGAACTTGGCGCGGTATTCCTCGAGCTGGGCGGCGAAGACGGAAGTCGCTATCCCCATGGCCTTGGCCTCCCTCAACATATCGGCGTCCAACGACGCTACCATCTCCCGGGCGAGCTTTTCGGCCAGGCCCGCGGCCTCGTTCTCGTCTTCGATGGGCATAAGCTAATCAACCTTCCGCGACGTCGAAGTCGGCCAACGTTCCTTTGAGGAATATCTCCTTCAACGCCTCGAGGTCGGCCGCGCCTACTTGCAGCGCGACGCCGCACCGGTCGGCCGTGCCCGGCGGCCGCGGGATGACCTCGGCCTCGTAGCCGTGCCGCTTCGCGAGCCTTTCGGCCAGGATCGTGTCGTGCGTCGACGCGAAATTCAGGACGGCGTATTTTTTGGGGACGGCGCCTCGCCGCGCCGGCCGTTTTTCGGATGCGGAGGCCATATAGACGATTCATCGCAAATTTAAAAAAGAAGGGCGCCCATGTCAAGGTGAATTGGCGGCCGGGCCGCGGCGGACCTCTTCGGCGGCGGGGGGCTAAAGGCCGGGGAATATGGTGCCCTCTTATATTCCATACAAAAAAGCCGCCCCGAGGGGCGGCTTTCGCGCCGTTGGCAGCGTTAAATTAGCGGAATAAAGCCCTAACGCGGCCGAAGGACGTCGGCGCCACGGCCGTCTCCGTAACGCGGACGGTGCCCTTCATCGTGGGGTGATATTTGCAGTGGTAGGGGAAAGTCCCGGTCTGGTTGAATTTCCGTTTGAAAGATTGGTTTTGCCTGAGGTCGCCCGAGTCCCAGATGCCGGTATCGGAAGTCGAGGTGTGGACCGCCACGTCCAGGTTGGTCCACTGGACCATTTCCCCCTTTACGACTACGGCGTATTGAGGGACGAACGCGTTATTTTGGATTTTAATTTCGGTTAGGGCTATGGCCGCCCCGGCGCAGGCGAGCAATGCCCCCGTTAGCAAACCCCACTTTTTCATAACTTTACCTCCTTTACTTATATATTAGCAAAAATGACGTGTTTAGTCAAGGCCGGGGGGCCGTTTATCCGGGGTAACTTCGCGAGAGGCCGGTGCGTTTGGGGTTGCGGTTTAAGTTTGTTAGTTTTATAGTGGCCCTATGGCGCCGTATACGGTCAGCGCCTGCGCGCCGGCGTTCAACGAGGCCGGCAATATAGGGCGGGTCGTGCGCGCCCTGGCCGAGACGCTGAGCGGCGCCGGCGTCGGCTACGAGATAATCATCGTGGACGACGGCTCGAGGGACGCCACCGCCCAAATTCTCGCGAAGCTCCGAGCGGAAATCCCGGCCCTCCGCGTCGTGACGCACCGGGATAACGAGGGTTACGGCAAGAGCCTTCGCGACGCCTTCGCCGCGGCCACAAAGGATTACGTCTTTTATACCGACGGCGACGGCCAATTCGACCTCGCCCAGATGCTGGATTTTTTGCCGTCGCTCGACGGCGCCAATGCCGTCGTCGGCTACCGCGTCGGCCGCGCCGAAGGGGCGCTCAGGAAATTCTTCTCCCGGGGCTATAACGCGCTGGTACGCGTACTCTTCGGGTTGAGGGTGCGGGACGTGGACTGCTCGTTCAAATTCCTGCCGCGGCGCGAGCTCCAGTCGCTGGCGCTCCGTTCGGACAAATTTTTCATAGATACCGAGCTAATGGTGAAGCTTAAACGCGCCCGCGTGCCGGTGCTCGAGCGGGGCGTCCGCCACCTGCCGCGGGAGCACGGCCGCTCGACCGTTTCGCCCGCGCACATATTTACGACGCTGCGGGAGATAATGGCCTTACTGGCCGCATCCCGTAAAAAGGAAACGGGCCCGGCGACGGGCCCGCGTGTCGGCAAAGAAGTCGATTAAAGCGATCGGCCGGCTTCGCGTTTTGCGGCGTCTGCGCTGTTTTCCACCACCGTCAGGCGCCTTGCGCGGCCGGCCTATTTCGTTATGGAGACCTACCGTAACTCCGTAGCTTTATTTTCATCGTTTCCATCATTTAGTCGCCGCTCGGGCCGCCATAGTTTAACGTCGCCCGGCGAATACTATATAATTATAACATAATAACGCGTTGTAGTCAAATACCAGTCTAACGTTAAGGAGGGGTCAACCTTTTAGGGGTTAAAACTTGGTTACCCGCGTGGCCGGCGGCCGGCCGCGGTTTGACTTCCGGCGGCGCCGTTGGTATAGTATATGCGTTAAGGGCCGTGGCGTTCGAATTAAGTTTCGATTGACGGTTTCGGTTGAAAGGAGGAGTTACATGAAGTTGGCCGTTTTGAGGGCGATTCTGGCGGCGGGTATCTTCGCGGCGGCCTCGGCGGCGTTCGCCACCGGCCGCGAGGTGTACGTCCGATACGGCGAGGGGATGAACGCCATCCCGTGGTGGCCTCACCCCACGCTGACGAGCATGCGGTGCCAGATGCTCTACGACCGCTCGTACATAGACTACGCCGGCACCGTTACGGAATTCCAGTTGGAAAAAACCGACGCCGAATCGGCGACGTTCTACGAAGTCAAGTTTTACTTGTGCCATACCAGCCTGGCGTCGCTCACGCCCATTTTCCGGGAGAACTACGGCGGCAACATGCCTACGATGGTCGCCAGCTTCGCCACCTACAAGCTCCCGGCGGTCGTGGGGCCGTATCCGATTCCGATGGCCGCAACTTTCCCGTACAACAACGTCGATAACCTCCTGTTCGAGGTTACGTGGGAGTCCTCGGACAAGACGAACATAATGTGCCGGGTGAAGACCGGGTCTATGGCAGGCCATCGCTGTTTCGCGTGGGATTACAAGGCCGAAGTCGGCTCGCCCGACGCCGTGGCCTACAACGCCCTCGTCGTCTTCGACACGTACCCCGGCGTCGCGCCGGCGTCCTTGGGCCGCGTTAAAGTCCTATACAGGTGAACCGGCGCCGCGTCGCCGTAAGGAGGTTGGGATAGTGAAACGCGCTTTTTTCTGTTGCGTAGTTGCGACTTTGGCCGCGGCGGCCGGGGCGGCCGCGACCGGCAAACAAATCTACGTCCAGGTGGGCGGCGACCCTAGCGACCATCCCTGGGTGGCGTTTCAGCCGGCGCTGCGGATGCAGATGCTGTTCGACCAGAGCCGGATAAATTACGGCGGCACCATTAACGAGTTCGAGCTGGAGAAGAACGAGACGACCGCGACGTTCCGGAACGTCAAATTTTATTTATGCCATACGCCGCTGGCGGCGCTGACCTCGGCCTTCAACGCCAACTACGGCGGCAATACGCCCAAGCTGGTGGCGAGCTTCCCGGTTTACGAATTGCCCCTCGTCCAGGGCGTTTATCCCATACCGATGGCTGAGACCTTCGAATACAACAACCGCGATAACCTGATTTTGGAGATCACGTGGGAATCGGGAACCGGCGGCAAGGTCCTCGTCTACATGGGCAAGCTCGCGGGACATCATTGCGTCGCGTACGACTACCGGGCCGCAACCGGGACGGTGGGCGACTGGGGATACAACGCGCGGCTCAGCTTCGGTTTTTACCCGGCGGTAACGCCGGCGTCTTTGGGCCGCGTGAAGGCGCTTTACCGTTAGGCCCGGCATGACTAGCCGGCGGGACTAAGCCGGCGGGAAAGGGACCCAGCCGTGAAGAAACCCGCCGCGGCCTTCTTCGACCTCGACAATACCCTCTACGACCACCGCCGCGCCGCGCGCGAGGCGTTGGCCGAGGTCTATCGCCGCCACGGCGTCGCCGATACCGGGACGTCCATCGACGAATTCGTGGGCCTCTTCTTCGACGTCAACCAGCGCCTGTGGCTCAAATTGGCCGCGCGCGAGATAGAAGTTAAGGCGTTGCGGGCGCGGCGCTTCGCCGAACTCTTCGCCCGCGTCGGCGCGCCGCCCCCCGACGCTGCGGCGGTGGGGCAAGAGTACCTCGACGTCTACCTGGCCTATTCGTACCCCATGGCGGGCGCCGAGGAGACGCTCGCCGCGCTCGAGGCCGTCCTTCCGCTCGGCCTCCTCACCAACGGCTTCGCCGACATCCAGCGCCCCAAGATCGCCCGCTTGGGCTGGGAAAAATATTTCACCTGGGTGGCCGTGGCCGAGGAACTCGGCGTCTTCAAGCCGGACGTCGCCATTTACGAGAAGATGTGCGAGATGGCGGCCCTTCCGCCGGGCCGCATTTTATACGTCGGCGACTCGCCGGTGGAGGACGTATTGGCGGCGCGCAAGTTGGGCCTCAGGACCGTGTGGGTGCGGCGCGAAGGCCCGGAGGTCGCGCGGTGGGCCGCGGAGGCGAAGGCCGACTACGAGGTTGCCGACGTCCGCGACGTGGTGGCGTTGGTAACGAACGTTTTGGGCGGCGAGGGTTAAGTACGACTTCGGGCGGTGCTTCGAGGCCGCTCGCGAGGGCGGCGTTAGCTCACCGGTACGTTATGGGAATTTAAGGCGGGAGGTAACGGGACGAATTCCCCGGCTTGCCGTCGAGGCGATACGTTGTTATAATGGCGTGGTACTATGACGAGAGTAGGCATAGGATACGACGTTCACGGCTTTAAAAACGACGGGCCGCTAATCCTCGGCGGCGTGAACATCTCCTACGGCCGCGGCCTGGCCGGCCACTCCGACGGCGACGTTCTGCTTCACGCCGTCATGGACGCGATGCTCGGCGCCGCGGCGCTTAAGGACATAGGCCACCAGTTCCCCGATACCGACGTTCGCTTCAAAGGGGCGAACAGCGCCAAACTTTTGGCGGAAGTGGTGACCATGGTCGAAGGGGAGGGGTTGAGGGTCCGGAACGTCGATTGCATAGTCATCGTCGAGCGGCCCCGCCTCGCCAAGTACGTCGACCGGATGCGCGCTCGCCTGGCGGAGCTTTTGGGCGTCGACGTCGCCGCCGTCGGCCTCAAGGCCAAGACGAACGAGGGCTTCGGCTACATCGGCGAGGGCGAAGCCATAGCGGCGTGGGCCGCCGTATTGCTCGAGGCGATAGAAGGGTAAAAGGGCCGAGGCCGTTTTCGTCGGCGGCATGGGAAACATCAGATACATCGAGCACACGGCCGACGCCGGCGTCGAGATCGTCGCGGCTTCGCGCGAGGAGCTTTTCGTCTTGGGGGCGCGGGCTTTATATCAATTGGCGCTCGACTACGACATGGTCGAGGGCAAGGTGGAACGCCGCGTCGAGCTCGCGGCCGCCGACCTGGCCGAACTTTTCCACGAATGGCTTTCCGAACTCTTGTATTTACTCGACGCGGAGGCATTGGTTTTCAGGAGGTTTAGTTTCGATTTTCAAGGCGACGATAGGAAGCTCGCGGCTAAGATGTGGGGCGAGGAGCTCGACGCCGCCCGCCATCGCCCCCACGGCGAGATCAAGAACGTTACCTACGCCGACTTCGCCGTCGAACGCCGGGACGACGGGACCTTCGTCGCGCGCGTAATTTTCGACTTGTAAGGCCGCGTCGGCGCGAGAGCTTGCCGCCCCCCGGGCGGCTTTTTGGCACGTCGGGGCCGCGGTGTTGCGTGGGTCGTAAGTTGTGTGATAAAATGCTGTTATGAAGTCGAGGGCCGTCGCTTTACTCTCGGTGGCGCTGGCGGCAGCGGGCGCCGCGTTCGCCCAGGACGACGGCAAGGGCGCGTTCGTTATTACGAAGGTGTCCGTGGAGGGCAACAAATATTTCAAGGATGACCGCTTAAAGGACCTTTTGGCCGTCGAGAAGGGCCAGACGTACGAGCGCTACCTTTTCGACTACATGTTGGACCGGGGCGTTGCCGCCATACAGAAGGCTTACGACGCGGAGGGATTCGAGGAGGCGACCGTCCTCTGGGCTTTCCGCGACGTCAAGGGTAGCAAACGCAAGCTCCAGCTGCGGGTGGACGAAGGGCCGCGGGCCAAGATCACGGAAATTTTGCTCGAGGGGGTCAGCCGGGAGCATTATCTCCACGTGAGAGAGAGTTTGGGCGTCGACGTCGGGTCCCCGCTTTCGGCCACCCTTTTGAACGAGGCGGCGTTGAAGATAGGCCACTATTACGGCGAGCGGGGCTACGCGCGCGCCAGCGCCAAGCTCGAGATCGACCGCGACACGGGCCTGGTTACGTTTACGGTCGACGAGGGGCGCGTATATCACATCGGCGAAATATTAATAGCCGGCAATGAAAAGACGCGCCCGAGGATAATTACTCGCGAGCTCGATTATAAAGTTAAACCGGACCGGCTATGGCGCGCGTCTAAAATTGACGAGGCCCGCGCCAATATATACCGGACCGGCCTTTACCGCGACCTTAAAGTCGAGACGGCGGATTCGCCGCGTTCGGCCGATTTGGTCGACATCCTGGTTATCGTGCGCGAGGACAAATTCAAATGGTATAAGCTCGAACCCGGGTACCAATCGCCGGACCGGGCGACGTTTACGCTGGGGTGGGGGCATAATAACGTCTTCGGGAATAATCAGAAGCTGTCGACGGAGGCCTCGACGGCGTACGGCTTCGCTACTACGGAGTCGGAGTTCGGCGCGGAAATCGCGTATACCGAACCCTGGCTTTTTGGTTACCGATACACCGGTTCCGGCACGGTTTTTTACCATAGGGAACTCCGGGTGGACCTTCGGCATTGGGAAGCGGGCGTGGAGCCGCGCGTGACGCGCGATATCACCGACAACCTGGAGGTGATGGGGGGTTTCAATTTCAAGAAGTCGAAATTGGTGTTCGGCGCGGGGGGAGAAGGCGCGTCCGTCGCCTGGCCCGCCGGCGAAGGCGGCCTCGCCGAGCGGTTTATCGGCCCGCTGGGCCTACAAAACATCGCCAGCATTATCTTCTCCACTACGTACGACGGCCGCGACGATATCTTCAACCCGCTTCGGGGCGTGTATTTGTTCGGGTCCGAGGAGACGGCGGGCGGTTTTATCACCGGCGCCGATTTCTGGCGCGTCATAGGCGACGCCCGGCAATATATATACGTGGCGGAGGCCGCGGCCGTCGCGACCCACCTGCGGGGCGGGTACGTTCGCGCGTACGCGGCGACCAAGGACGTCCCGTACGTGGAGAGATTTTTTTCCGGCGGCGCTTATTCCATCCGCGGTTACCGCGAGCGGGGCGTCGGGCCCAAGGTCATCGTGGAAGGCGTGGAATACCCCGTGGGGGGGGACCTCTTATTTACGGCCAACGTGGAGTTCCGCTTCCAACTCCCTTTCACCGCCGGCCGCCGCTTGCCCGGGATAGGCCTTAACCTCGCGAATACGTGGGCGGGTCTTTTCATCGACGGCGGAAACGTGTGGACCGATTGGCGCGAGACGGAAAAGGTCGGCCTCGTCTACGGCGCGGGTTTCGGCATCCGTTATAACACGCCGGTGGGGCCGATACGTTTCGATTACGGCGAACCGATTTTCGAGGATAGCGCGGGCTGGCGCCCGGGCCGTTTCTACTTGGCCTTCGGTCACAGCTTCTAGTCGAGGCGGAGTTAATATCTTGACCCCGTTTTTCAAAAAAACGCTCTTCGTTGTGCGGGACGCGTTAAGGATTCTGCTCCGGCTGGCGCTCGGGTTCGCGCGCCTTTTGGGGCTGGCGGCCTTAATCCTGTCCGCGGCCGCGTTCGCGCTCGCCTTCGCCCTTTTCGCGGCCGGGTACTTCCATTCCCTCACCCGCGTGGCGATAGAGAAATATATGCGCGATTACACCCGGACGGAGTGCCGGGTGGGGCGGGTGGAGGGTCCGCTCCTCACCGGCCTGGACATATACGACTTCGCCCTCGCCGACGGCCCGTCGCTGGAGCGCGACGGCGCCGCCCTTGTCATCGACGAAATCCACGTCCGTTATAATCCGCTGCGTTTCATCCGGCGGGAGGCCGTAATAGACCGCGTCCGCTGCGTACGGCCGAGGCTTTTGCTCAAGGAAGACCCCGACGGCCGCATAAATTTAGCCCGCCTCTTCGGCCCCAAAGGCCCCCCCAGGGGGAAGGGGGTCTACTTCGAGATCACCAACGTCTATTTGGAAAAAGCCTATTTCAAGATGCTTCTGAACAGCCCGCTGCGTGAATTCTCGGACGCCGACGTCGAGTGTACTTTCACCAAAGCTCGCGGCGCCGTTTTCATCGACCTGCGCCATTGTAGTTGTTTCCTCCCCGAGTTCGGCCAGCGCGTGCCCCACTTCGGCTCGGGTTCGCTCGCCATAAACGACCGCCTCATGCATTTCGCCGGCGTGGACGCGGCCTCCCCGACCAGCAGGCTCAGCATCTTCGGTACGATAAAGTTCGAACCGGAGACTTTTCTGGAGCTGGAATTCAAGGGGGACCCCGTCGACGTCGGCGAGCTCGCCCAGGGGGTTTTCAAAAATCCGCCGGAGGTCTTCGGCCGGGGCCGTTATTCCGGCACTTTGGTGGGTACGACCGACGACCTGAAACAAAGCGGCACGCTGAGCATCGACGACGGATACATGTACGGCTTCGATTTGCGGGATGTTCTAGCATACTACGACTTCGACATCGCCGCCCGCCAGGTCCGCCTGAAAGGGTTCGAGGGAAAGCTCAACCGCATGCCGGTATACGTCACGATGACGGTCGACTTTTCGGGCCCTAAGCCCGTTTATTGGGGCGAAGGCCGCCTGCTGCGCGCGAACCTCGGCGAATACGTCCGGAGTTCTTATCTCAAGACCGACGTCGACGTGCGGGTTCAATTCTCGGGCGTGGGGTTGGCCGCCGACGATTACGCCGTGGACATCTCGGCCTCTTTAGGGCCGGGCGAACTCGGCCCGGTTTTAATCGACGGCGGGAATGCCGATATTCGTTACGCGGCGTCGCGGGTCTACGTCGCGGGCCTTTCCCTACGCCTGGGCGGCGGCGACTTCTTCGCCCAAGGAAGCGCCGACCCGCAAGCGTTGGATTTGGAAATAATGGCGCGGCTTATACCCGTCGAGCGGTTCGCGGCCGAGAGGAGATTGCCCGACCTGGAGGGCTTAGTCTCGGTCGAAGGGCGCATATCGGGAGCCTATAATCACCCGTCGTTCGAGGGCGCGGTGGTATTTAAGAACGCCGCTTACGGCGGTTTAACGTGCGGCGTCGCCCGGGCGGAGGGTTACTGGAAAGATGTGGGCGCCGACGACCGCGCCGACGTGCGGCTTATGGCCTGGGACGTCGCGTGGGGGCCCGTCTTCCTTACGCGCGCCTACGGCGACCTCAGCGTCGAAAACGGCGCGTACGTTTTACGAAACGGGTACATAGAAAACGCCGAGGGCGATAACGTCAGTTTCGACTTGGCATATGACCGCCGCGCCGCCCGGTGGGAACTGAGCACCTTGAAGCTGGACCTGGGCGATACGGAGGCCGAGCTTTCGGAACCTTTGGTCGTCGTCCGCGAAAAGGGCCGGGGCGTGATAAGCGGCGGGGTTTTGAAATTCCGCGGGGGCGAGCTAAGTTTAGCCGGCTCTTTCGGCTTAGGCGGCGGGCCGTTGGACCTCGTGGCCGAAACCGGCGGCATACCCCTCGGCGAGTTGTTGCCCGCCGGAACGGGGCCGAGCCTCGAAGGACAGTTGGACCGGGTCCGTTTGGACGTAACGGGCACTACCCGGGCGCCGGTTCTATACGCCGATTTCGCGGCCTCCAACCTCGTCGTCAATGGCCAGCTGATCGACTACGTACGCGGCGAGGCGTCGTACGAGAATAACAGGTTGACTATACCCGGGGTGGTCGCGGCGTTGGCCGGCGGGACGCTGGAGGCCTCGGCTTACCTGCCGCGCGCGGTTTTGACCGGCAAGGGCGACGAACCTCTCGACGCGACCTTGAGGTTCTCCAAGTTTAAATTGGCTGCGCTTACCTCGCTCTACAAGCCGGGCCTGGGGGAGGAGGGTTTCATCGACGGCGTAATCACGGCGACGGGGACCTCGTCGTCGCCGACGGTGCGCGGCAACTTCCTTTTGAGCGAAGCCCGTTGGGGCGGGGTATACTTCGCCAAAGGCCGCGCCGACTTCACGTATCACGACGGCGTCGTCGACATCCGCGAGGTTTCGCTGGCGGAGAGAACGCTTCCCAACCTGGTGGTAACGGGAACGCTGCCTTTGGTTTTGAGGCCGGGTGAAGAACGCGCGTCCCCGGGCGAGATGGCGCTTACGGCCGATTTTATCGACCTCGACCTCCGCGCCCTGAACGCGCTCACGGATGAAATCCTGGTTACGGCCGGGAAGGTCCGGGGCCGACTCGAGTTGGCCGGGACGTACCGGGACCCCGTCCTCAAGGGCCGCGTCGAGATCGTGGAGGGCGAAGGCGTGGCGCGGGCCTTACGTTCGTCCTTTTCGAACCTGGCGGGGACCGTCGAGGCCCGCGGCCGCAGCGTCGCGGTCCCGCCGGACGAGCCGGTGACGTTCCGTCTGGACGAGGGCAGCGGGCAGGCGTGGGGCAGCGTAACTTTCGAAAGCCAGCGCCCCGTCGAACTGGATTTGACGGTTTCGCTGAAAGATTACGTTATCCGCGCCATAACGGGCGTCACGGCGTTGGGCGACGTCGAGGCGAACGTCCGGGGGCCGCTGGACCGGCTCCGGGCGGCGGCGGACGTTAAATTGTCGAGCGGCCTTATTACCGTGAATTTCGGCGAGGGGTCGGGGGCCGGCGGCCCGGCGCCGGGCGGCTTAGACTACGAGATTCACGTATCGGCGCCCGGGAATCTTTGGCTGAGGAACAACGACGCGGAAATCGAGCTCGAGGCCGACGTAACGTTCCGCAAGGCCGGCGCGGTGACGGTGTATACCGGCGAGCTGCACTCGCACCGCGGCTACTATTACTTCCTCAAGCGCGATTTCGCGGTCGAGCAGGCCGACATAATACTTACCGGGACCGAGGAGCTAAATCCGGTTATCAAAATACGGGCCAAACGGTCCATCCGCGCCGTCCGGCCGGGAGGCGCCGACGCCGTGGTATATATCGACGTTACGGGGACGCTCCGCGAGCCGGAAATCAATCTCAGCTACGAACTTGCCTCCGGCCAGTCGGTCGGATTGGCGCAAGAGGAAATTATGAAGGTCCTGGCGCTCGACGTGACGTGGGATGATTACAACGCCCTCAGCACCTCCGAACTGGCCTCCAAGGGCTCGAGCGACTACGTCCGGCATTACGCCGAGGCGGAGGTGGCGCGCGCCGTGCGCCGAGAGATGGGGGTGGACGTCTTCGAATTCGACGCCAACGTCTTCCGGGGCGAGCAGGAGAATCCGTACGCCGAATTCACCGTTGGGCAGCACTTGACCCCCGGCCTGTTCGTTTCTTATACCGGCAAGTATCGGGAAGAGTTTACGGGCGCGGGCCAACTCGAGCACGCCGCCGAGGTGGATTACGAGCTCCAACGAAACTTCTACCTCGTCGGCAGCACGTTCGAGGATGAAGGAAGTCAGCGTTACGGCCTGGGTCTCAGGTTCATACATAAATATTAACCCACGGGAGTACAGCCGATGATAGACAAAGAACTTTTGGAGATTCTGGCTTGTCCGGAATGCAAGGGCGAC
>CAZLXP010000033.1:0-24286 GCA_964563535.1 uncultured bacterium
TTTCGCCAGGTTCCGGTGGGCGGCGGCCGACTTGCCGCGGGTGGAGGTCGGGCCGTTGTATGCCGTCGCGACGGAGCCGGGCGGCGAGGCCTGGGCCGCGGGCGGCGGCGACTACTTCCTGCACTGGGACGGGTCCGGGTGGCGCCAGTGGCCTCACCCGGCGCCCGGCAAGAACGTCTACGGCCTGGCGCTGGTCGACGAGCTCAACGGCTGGGCCGTGGGGGAGGGCGGCATGATATTCAAATTCGCCGGCGGCGAGTGGAAGGCCGAAACGTCGCCCACGGCGAAGACGCTCCGGCGGGTGCGGGCGTTGTCGGCCACGTCGGCGTGGGCGGTGGGGGATGAGGGCACCGTCCTGCGCTACGACGGCTCGAGTTGGGAGAAGGTCGGCTTCCCGCCCACAATTAACCTATACGACGCGCACTTCGTCGCCGAGGACGACGGCTGGGTGGTGGGCGCGGTGGCCTCGCTCTACCATTGGAACGGCTCGAGCTTCGAAAGGTACCAAAGCCCGGACCCGGACATCACGTACGGGTGCTGCGGCTTCGCCGGGAGCGCGCTCGGCTTCGCCGGCGGCAACGAGATGCACCTCGCCCGTTACCAGGACGACGTCTGGACGCTGGAGCAGAACATGCCCAGCGGCTCCTGGCAACTTACGGCCATACATATGGTCTCGCCGACGGAGGGCTGGGCCGTAGGGCCGCATGGCGCGATGATGCATTATTATTAAGGGGGATAACGTACCGGGTACGAAAAGGCCGCCTCGCGAGGCGGCTTCGTCATTATTAGCGATAAAGCGCTTTGATCCTACCCGCCGACGCTGGCGCGACGCCTACGACGTCGATATCCACCTTGTAGATGTATTGGGGCGTGTTGCGGTCCGCGGTCCAGAGGTATTCGCCGTCGAACCCCACGGCGTAACACGAGGCGCCGGGCGCCGGGAACGACGCCACGAAGGTGCTCGAGCCGACGTTCATCCCGTAAACGTAGTTATTGGGGCCGCCGGTCCAGAGTTGGTTATTGTAGTACGCCGCGTCGGTGCGCCATACCTGCGGCACGGCGAAAGTCCCCACAAGCGACCCGGCGGTCGTGTATTTACCGGCGTTCGTTTCCTTACCGCTAAGCGTTTCGTCGGTCCAGAGGTATTCGCCATCCCAACTAATGCTAACACTCCGGTAGTAACCGGGTAAAGGGTGGGCTACGAAATGGCCCGCTTCCGAGCCGGTGGTAGTATATTTAACGTAGTAGTCGTACCTTACCGGGCCTGGCAGCGGGAAGTAAATCGTCCATAGGTACGTGCCGTCGAAGGCGAGGGCATTAGACTCCGCCGTACCGCGGAAAGGGAAACCTATCTCTTTCACGACGGAACCGGACTTAGTGCATTTTACAACCCCGCCGAATTCGCAAGACCAATTTTTAAGCCATATATATTCGCCTTCAAAGGTAATCCCGTTAGCTAACATATTTTTTAGGGGGGCGGGCCACGACGCCAATACGTCGCCCATGCCGGCATAGACTGCGGCGGCGAACAAAACTGCTACCGTTAACGTGAGTATTACCTTTTTCATTTCATATCCCCCTTTATCTTAGGTAATTGTTTACTCGGGCGGCGCGAACGGCGTCGGCCGCTGGAATTTGTATATGTGGACTTCCTCCGGGTCGAACTAGTAGGCGAAGGCGCCGTCTACGTCGCGATAGCCATAGCCTTTCTCACGATCGGAACCCCGCGGAAATTAAAGTGGCGCCCCGGGCATACGCCGCCGAGGCGCCGTCTCGTACTTTTTATTGAAGTAATTTCTATCCTTTGCACGGGCTCCCCCCTGTTCGCCGCTTATATTTTAGACCCCCGCGGCGTAATTGTCAAACCTAAATTAACGCGCTAGCCCGCCCCGGCCCGGGCCCGCCGCAACCGGAACGAGAAGTGGTCGCCGACGTTCTCGCGGAGCAGCTGCCAGAAGCCCTTATCCAGGTACGAGCGGATGGCGACGTAGCACTCGTCGCAGCCGTTGCCGGCGGTAAACTCTTGGGCCAGTTTGCGTTGGTCCAGGTATTTGCGGAAGTGCATCGAGCACGGTTGGAGGTAGCCGTCGGCGGCGACGACGAGGAAGCGAAGCCCCGCGGTGCAGCCCGGCGTCCCGCCGCGCTCGAAATATTTATACGTATCCGCGAGCGTGGTGCACGAGTTGACGACGCGGCCTCGCGGGTCGTCTCGTTTGCGCTCGCCCAATACGTCGAATTGTCTGCGGAGTTGGGCCAGCTCGTCGGCCTCGGTTATCATATACGACGTATCGCCGGTGCGCCGCGGCGAGTACGCGCTGAAGGATATGTTGACGCCCCACACCTCGGCCAGGTCGACCAGGTCGTTCATATATTTATAATTCTCGCGGGTGACGGCGGTGTTGAGGACGATGTCGTCGTAACCGTAAGCGGCGAGGCGCGGCAAGAGCGCGTCCAGATGGTCGAAGAGCCCCGGGTGGCGGCGGAAGTCGTCGTGCCGCTCGTCGGGGAAGTCGAGCGAGACCGAGAACTGGTCTACGCCGGCCTCGCGCAGCGCCAGATACTTCTCCTCGGTCAAGAGCGAGGCGTTGGTGACGAAGACGGTGTAGGGGAGGCCGCCGGCGCGCTGCGCCGCCCGGACGCATTCTATTATGTCGTCGCGTACCAGCGGCTCGCCCCCCGAGATCTGGATGCCCCCCGGGCGCAGGACCTTCGTCCAGCGGCGGATGTCGTCGGGGGTGACGCGGTCGGGCTCGGCCGCCGGGCCGCCGTGGTCGCAATGGCGGCAGTTGCAGGTGCACGAGTTCGTGACCTCGAACGAGACCACCAGCGGCCGCCGCGCGAACCAGTTGACGGCGCACTGGCCTATCACCAGACAGGATTGACCGAAGGGCGTCCTCTTCATCTCTATTTCGCCTTATGAGGGCGTCGTAGGGAACCGGCGTATTATACCAAAGGCCGGCGCCTTAAATCAACCGCCGGTAGAGCTTGGCGGGTGGCGACGATAACGAAAAGCCAGCCCGGAAAGGTTGGACGCGGGCGAGTTTCCCGGCCCGCCGTCATTTTCCCGCCGGCAGCCATTTTACGATAAAGACGTTCTCCAGCGCGGCCATGTTCTCGGCCGGCGCGACCTCAACCTCGGCGAACATGGAATCGAAAGGCCGTTCGACGGCGCGGACCCGGCCGATAATTAGCCCCGGCGGGTAAAGGGAACTCGTCGCGGCCGTGACTATCATATCGCCCAATTTTAATTCGGTGGCGCGCGGGATGTGCGCCAGGTGGCCGTGCCCGTCGGCGTCGGCGTAATATACGCCCGTCGTTCCGGTGGGGGCGTGCGTCGCGGCGACGCGGACGGGCTCGCCGGTGACGAGCTCCACCTCGGCCGCCGTCGCCGTCACCCGGGCGACGCGCCCCACGAGCCCTTCCGTGCCGACGACCGGCATGCCGGCGGCGACGCCGTCGCGGCGGCCGGCGCCGACGGTAGCGGTCTCGAGCCACGTCTCAGCGCGCCGCTCGAGAACGCGGGCGTACGTAAGCTCATACGGCATCTCGACGCGGTAGCCCAGCGTGGCGCGGAGGGCGTCGTTCTCGCGCTTGTATTGCTCGGCGCGGCCCAACAGCATCGCGCGCCGGGCGAGCCGCTCCGCCAGTTCGGCCCGATTCCCCTCGCCTATCTTTAGTTCCTTCATGTAAAACGAGAGCTCGTACGCCGGCGCCTTGACCCGCGCCAGGAACGCCCGCGCCTCCACCCGCCCCGTCAGGTCGAGGGCGACCAGGCCGGCCGAGACGCCCGAAAGGAACAGCGTCGTAATTATTTTGGCGTTGAAGAAGAGCCGCATCGTTATCGCGTGGCGGTTATGGTCGCCCAGTAACCGCGGGCGACCAGTTCCGCGGCCGCGGCCTTGGCTTTCTCGCCGTCGGCGACCGGCGTCGCGAAGGCGCCGCCCGAGCCGCTGAGCCGCGCGCCCTCGAAGCCCAGCTCGGCGAGGTCGGCTTTGAGCTCCGTCAAGAAAGGGAAGGCGCGCAAGGCCGGCCCCTCCAGCGAATTCTTCCCCGCCGCCCACCACGCCGCGGCCGGCCGCTCGAGGCGGGCGAGCACGTCCCAGAGGGCGTCGGCGTTGGCCGCGTAATCGTCGGCGCTTAGCGCCTTGTAGACGCGCGTGGTTTGGACGGGGCGCCGCGGCGCGGCGAGCAGGAAGGGAACGCCGGCCGGGCCGCGCACCGGCGTCACGAATTCGCCGCGGCCCGTCGCGAAACCCCAGCCGCAGCCCAGGAAGAACGGCACGTCGGCGCCGAGGCCGCGCGCGAGCCGCCAAAGCGCGTCGTCGCCCAGCGGCCGGCCGAAGTGCTCGTTCAAAGCTTTCAACGTCGCCCCGGCGTCGCTCGAGCCGCCGCCCAGGCCCGCGCCCACCGGCACGTTTTTCGTCAAGCGCACGTCAACGCGGCTTTCGACGTTCGCCGCGGCCAGGAACGCCAGCGCCGCGCCGCCGGCGAGGTTGCGTTCGCCCTCGGGGACGCCGGCGCCGTCGCAGCCGACGCCGACGCCGCGGCCGGCCGTAATTTTTATCGCCAACGCGTCGGCGAGTTCGAGCGGCGCCATAATCGTCGCGACGTCGTGGTAGCCGTCGGCGCGGCGGCCCGCGACCAGCAGGCACACGTTAACCTTGGCGGGCGCCGCGACCTCGAGCGCGGCTTCCTCAATTTTCGGCATTGTACCCTTGCCCGGCGGGCCACGTCTCCGTTACGGTGGCGCCTGCGGGAGGCGTCGTCGAAAACGCGGCCTCGGGAATCGCTGCGTCCACTTCGAATTTTTTGACGGATATTTCCACCACGACGTCGGCGGTCTTGACCGTTATCGCGAAAGGTACCCCAACGTCGCCGCGGTCACGCCAATCGTCGTACGTAACGTCGAAGGTGACCTCGTCGTTTTCGTATAGCCGGGCGTTGACGACGCGAAGCGGGTCGCCGGCCAGCGTTATTTGTTGGAAACGCGGGCCGCCCGGCGCGCGCCAGCTGAGGGTGACGCGACCCTCGTCTTGGCCGGCGGTCATTTCCACGCCACCGGCGGCGATTTCGGAGGCGTATAGCGGCGGCCGGCCGGCGAGCCAGTCGAGGCTTTCGGCGAGGCCGCCGTATTTGCCCCCGGCGGGGAGCGCCGCCAGGCCCCACCCGCGGTCCGCGGCCACGACGGCGACGTTGTCGCCCGGGTAATAGGCAAGGAGCCGACCGCCCTCGGCGGTGACTATCAACGCCGTTCCGGTCAGGGGCGTCGATATCTCCAGGCGGCTCCGGTCCGGCAGGACGCGGCCGAAGGCGGCGTTATAGGAACCCTCGACCGCGCCGTAGGCGCGCAGGGCAGCGGTGCCGCGGTAGCTTGCGACGACGCCTCGTTGCCCCTCGATCTCGTCAAGGTAATACGCGGCCGGGAGGTTGGGGGCGGCGGCGTTCGGGGGTTGAGCCGGGGCCGGGCCGGCGGCGAGGGAAAAGACCGTAGCGGCCGCGAGGGCCGCGGCGGTCGCGCCACCGCGCGTTGCGGCGGAGGGTTTCATCGTTTAAAGGTACGCTATATCCACGGTGCCGGTTTTGACCTCGACCAACGCGAGGCTCGCCCGCCCGGTGACCCAGCCGCCGAGCTCGCCCGGGCAGATGACGAGCGATTCGCCGTGCTCGACGCGTACGTGGTGGTCGTGGCCGAAGGCGACGAGGTCGTAGCCGGCGCCGGCCGCGGCCTCGCGCGCCACGCGCGGCTTGTGCGTTATAAGTATGGAGAGGCCCTCGAAGGTGAAGCGGTGCGGGTCGGGATTGATGTCGCCGATGTCGGCGTACGCCTTTTTGAGGGCGGCGCGGTCGCCGTCGTTGTTGCCGAAGACGCCGCGTAGAGGGGCTTTAAGTTTTCGGAACGGCTCCGCCGTAAAAGGGGCTACGTAGTCGCCGCAGTGCACGACCAGGTCCGCTCCCCACTCGTTGATGACGGCGACGGCTTGCCGGATCATGCGCAGGTTATCGTGGGAGTCCGCTATAACGGCTACGCGGTCCATACGCCGGTATAATACGAACGGCCCGGGCGTTAGTCAAGAGGAGCGGCGGGCGCCGGGCGGGCCGCGTCGCCCGGAATAAACTTGCGAGGGCGCGGATGGTGTGTTAGTATAAAGAAAACCTATCACCTCAAGTGGAGGCGGCCTTGAGCGCTTTTTGGAACATGAAGCGTCTCTTCTCTTGGGTCACGCCCGACATGGCGATGGACCTCGGGACGGCGAACACGTTGGTCTACGTGCGCGGCCGCGGCATCGTGATAAACGAGCCCTCGGTGGTGGCCCTCGACCGCGCGAAGCGGGAAGTCCTGGCCGTGGGGCACGACGCCAAAGAGATGTTGGGGAAGACCCCCGGGTCGATCCTGGCGATACGGCCCATGAAGGACGGCGTCATCGCCGATTTTCGCCTGGCGGAGGAGATGATAAAGTACTTCATCCGCGAGGCGAGGGGGAAGCGGGGCGTCTTCCGGCCGCGGGTGGCGATATGCGTCCCGACCGGGATAACCGACGTCGAGCGGCGCGCGGTGCGCGACTCGGGGCTGCACGCCGGGACGCGGGAAGTCATCCTGGTGGAGGAGCCCATAGCCGCGGCCATAGGCGTCGGCCTCCCCATCCACGAGCCCCGCGGCAGCATGATCGTGGACGTCGGCGGCGGCACGACCGAGGTCGCGGTCCTGGCGCTGGAGGGCATCGTGACCAGCACCTCCATCCGCGTCGCCGGCGACGAGATCGACGAGGCGATAGATAACTATTTAAAAAAGGCTTACAACCTGTTGGTGGGCGAGCAAACCGCGGAGAAGATAAAGAAGACTATATGCTCGGCCTACCCGCTGGAGCGCGAGGAGACGATGTCGGTCAAGGGGCGCGACCTCGTGGCCGGCATTCCCAAGACGCTGACCGTCTCCTCCCGCGAGATGAGGGACGCCATCCGCGAGCCGGTAAGCCAAATCATCGGCGCGGTCCGGGACACCCTCGAGCAGACGCCGCCGGAGTTGGCCTCGGATATCATCGACGACGGCGTGGTGCTGGCGGGGGGCGGGTCGCTCTTGCGGGGCCTCGACCTGGCTTTGAACAAAGAGACCAACCTGACGATACGGTTGGCCGAAAACCCGTTGACGTGCATCGTGCTGGGGACCGGCAAGGTATTGGAAGACCCGAAGAAGTACGAGAAGGTCATCATTCGCGAGGTTTGACGGCCCGGGCCCGAGGCCGACGGCAAACCCGCCCTCGCGTTCCGGGCGGGTTTTCGATTGCGCTCGACCGAACCGCTCAGCTCAAAACGCGGGATACGCGCTCGAGCAATTCTTCCTTGCCGAAGGGTTTGGTGATGTAGTCGGCCGCGCCTTGCTGCAGCGCGAACATTATGTCGTGGATCTCCCCCTTGGCGGTCAGCAAAACGACGGGGATGTTTTCGGTTTCGGGGTTGGACCGCAAAAGCTGCAATACCTCCCAGCCGTCGACCATGGGCATCATCAAATCCAACAAAACCAGGTCCGGATGGAAGGAGTAGACCTTGTCGAGGCAGTCGTCGCCGTTGACGGCGGCGTCAACCTCGTACCCGGCCCGCTCGAGGGTAAAGGTTACGACGTGCCGGACGCTCTCTTCGTCGTCAACGACGAGGATTTTTCTCTTCACGGCCTTCATCCTCCGGCGCGCCGCCGGTTCGTTCGTCGGGTCTCTTATATTCGAGCATCCGCTCCGGTTCGCGGGGGAAGTACCGTTCGATGTCGGAGGCCGGTTTCGGCCTCGCCAGGAAGTAGCCCTGGCCGAACTCCACGCCCGCCCGGAAGAGGGTTTCGAGTTCGGCCTCCGTTTCGATCCCCTCCGCGATAACGCGGGCGTCGACGCGGCGCCCGAGCTCCTGGACCGTCGTCAGCAATTCTTGTCTGACGCGGTCGCGGTCGATGCCGCGCACCAGCGTCATGTCGAACTTCAAGAAGTCGGGTTTGAGGCGGGCGATGGTGTTGAGGCTGGCGTACCCGGCGCCGGCGTCGTCCACCGCCACGCCGATGCCGTAATCGCGGAAGCGGTTGAGGGTGGCCTCGAAGAGCGCCAGGTTGGCGATGGCGGAGCGTTCGGTTATCTCCAGCACGACGCGATGGGGCGATATGCCGCCGCTCTGAAAGAGGTGATACAGCGCGTCGTCGCGGGTGCCGAGGTCCTCGACGGTGCGGGGGTCGGTGTTGAGGAAGAGCCGGGCGTCGCCGAGCCACCGTTGGGCGTCGGTGAAGGCGCGGCGCCGGCATACGCGGTCGAGCTGCGCCGACAGGTTGACTTCTTTGGCCAGCGCGAACAGCATCTCGGCGTCCGCGATGCCGGTGTCGCCCGCCGCCGCGGAGAGGGCCTCGAAGCCGAAGACGGCCAGCTCGCCCAGCGAGACGATGGGCTGGTAGAGGACGTCCAGTTCTTCGCGCATGATGATGCGTTGCAGCGTGTCCTTCTGGCGGCGCGCTTCGGTTTGGGCCGCGGCCATCGCCCCCCGGCGGGTCTCGTCGACGGCGGCTAAGACCAGCCGCTCGGGCCGGGTGAAGAGGTTGTGGATGATGCGGGCGGTGGCGGTGAGGAAATTTATTTGCTGATGGCCGCGCAGGATGTTGACGTTGCGCTCCGCGTGCAAATATTTTACGAGCTGGTTTTTGAGGGTCTCGAGGCGGTCCGGAGCTACCTCTTCCGGTTTTTCGGCCGCGGACGGCTTCACGAACAACAGGAACTCCGACGATTGTACGTCCCGCGCCACGACGACGTCGTTGGGCTTGAGGAAGGTGCGGTGGAATTTGGCGAGGAGGGCGCCGACGTCGGCGATGAACTCGTCCAGGTATTGCCAGCCGTAGAGGGCCTCCAGGTCGTCGACGCGGGGGATGGTCAAGTATACCAGGCCGACGGCGCCGTATTCCTCGAGCGCGGCGCGGATGTCCGCCATCTTCGCCGCCAGCGTCGGCAGCGAGCTTATCTTGTCCGACAACAGCGTCTGGAGGCGGAGCCAGAGGGTCCGGCTGCTGGGCTGCTTATCGGCCTTATAATCGTCGGAGGGGGCCACGGCACCGGGCGCCTTACGCCGCCCGCGATTTAACCGAAAGTTAATATAATAACGACGCGGGCCGGTGTCAACCTAAAACGCCGGATTGCAGAATAATAACGCTTGACGCCGGCGGGGACCTTTGTCATAATGGCGGCGTTACAAAGGGGATGGTATGGATAAAAAATTCGAACCCTCAGCCGGCGCGCCCCCTACCCCGGGGAACGGCGGCTTTATGTTTCGAAGGCGGAGGAAAACATAGTTTATTTAACTGCGGTTATAAGGAGGCGGATATGAAAATATTAAACGTTATAGTAATCGCGGCCGCATGCGCTTCAGCATCCACGAGTTTCGCGAGCTGGGTATACGAAGGCCAGTGGGGTTCGAGGGGTTCGGGGGACGGCGAATTCAACCGGCCACAAGGTGTAGCGGTAGCGGCTAGCGGAAAAGTGTATATAGCGGACGCCGACAATCATAGGGTCCAATACTTCACTTCGACCGGTTTTTTCCTCGGAAAATGGGGAACCCAGGGCCCCGGTTACGGCCAATTCGACCTACCCCGCGGGATAACTATTGCTAATAACGGCAACGTATACGTGACGGACTACCGGAACGACCGCGTCCAGTATTTTACGCCGAATGGTTCATTCCTAGGTACCCACGGCCGGGAGGGTACCGGGGACGGGGAGTTCGACGGCCCCGAAGGCATAACGTTTGCCCCGAACGGCAATTATTACGTCGCGGACTCCGCGAACGCCCGGATCCAATATTTCACTTCCGCGGGCTCTTTCCTCGGTAAATGGGGTTCGTGGGGTAACGGTAACGGCCAATTTAGGTTTCCGGTTTACGTAGCGGTATCGTTTAACGGCAACGTATATGTTACAGATAACTGGAACCACCGGGTACAATACTTCACCGCGGAAGGGTCGTTCGTCGGGACTTGGGGTTCGCAAGGAGGAGGCGACGGCCAATTTTTTAACCCGCGGGGGATAACGATAGGGCCCGCGGGTGAAGTTTACGTAGCGGATACCCGGAACAACCGTATCCAATACTTTACCGCGTTAGGGTCGTTCCTGGGTAAATGGGGAACGGTAGGGACCGGTAATGGTGAATTCAATTGGCCGTGGGGTATTACCTACGCGGCCGCGGGCCCGCGCATTTACGTTGGCGACTACGATAATAACCGGTTCCAATACTTTAAATGGACCGAACCGGGTATTAAGCCTACGTCCCTGGGTAAGGTAAAAGCTTTATTTAAATAGGTGTATGTTCCCGTTTGGTAAGATAAAAAAAGTTGTTGACACCGGGCCTAACTTATGGTAGAAAAAAACAATATAGGAGGATACAATGAAAAGCAAATTTATATACTTAGCCGGCGCAGCCTTCGCGGGAGCGGCGGTTTTTTATTTATATTCTGGGTTACTAGGTAACAGCGCGTTGGGGATAACTAAAGACGAGGTAGTATCCTTCCAGTTGCCTTTCTACGAAGGCCACGGCCGCGTATGCCAGGATCTCGCGTGGGACGGCGATTATTTATGGGTTATAGACTCCGATATGCACGGCGGAGACGTACCGGAAATTTTAAAAATAGAATACGACGAAGGGAGTGGCGAAGGTTCAATAGTAAGTAGTTTTCAATTACCGGGAACAGGGGATGACAAGCGCCTCCATAAGGGGTTAACTTGGGACGGCACGTACCTTTTAACGGCGTGGGGAGGGTATCCGAAGAGCAGGATATATCAAATAGAACCTTCGAATCCCGGCGGAGCTACTTATTTCGAGGTGGATAAACCGTTAATTTACGGTTTAGCTTTTGAGGCGGGGGCGGGGATGACGGATTATTTATGGACCGTAATAGCTTCGGATAATTATATATGCAAGTTAGACCGGGAAGACGGTGCGGTAATGAGTTCTTTTAACACGACCCCCCAATTAGGCGATAACCGTAAACCCGCGGGGTTAGGTTTCGACGGCCAATATATATGGTTGGCGGCTTTCGGCAAAGCCGATAGCCTTTTCGCATATACTACGGCCGGTTCTTTCGTTGGAAGCGTCGACGCCGAAACGGATAAACCCCACGCGGTTGGCGTAACATACGACGTTTCCGGCGATTACCTTTGGTACGTAGACGCTTGCACCGATACGTTTTATCGTATTAAATTGCTATACGAATAAGGAGGGCGCGCATGCGTAAAGATATCGTGGCGTTCGTCTTATGCTTATTAATAGTTGGCGTAACGACGTACGCGTCCTACGAAGAATTTAATTTATCGTTTTCCCTCGAAGATTTTACTACTACCACGGTCGTAGGCGACGACGATAACACTTATACTTTAATTGAAATTGAAGACGGTACGGTATACGCCCCCCCGGGGGAGCCTTCCATACCGGCGATGGCTTACGACGTAGTAATACCTTACGGTTCTACGGACGTAACGGTAGAAGTACTAGACGCCGTATATTACGACGAGGAAGACGTCGAATACCTATTATACCCCGGGCAGGAACCGAGAAGTATGGTCGATCCGGAATGGCAATGGACGGAACCGGGGGACACTTACAACGAACCCGCTTTCTACCCGTCGCAAATTTTAGACGGCTACGATAAGGGTTTTTGGCGCGGGCATTTCGCGAGTCAAGCGACGGCGTGGGTAATGCAATATAATCCGATAACGGCTGAAGTCCGTAAGCTAAGTTCGGCCAAGTTGCGCGTTAATTATACCGCGCCGGCTACGCCGCCGGCGGCGCAGCGTTGGGAATGGGAACACGTATACGACCGATGGAGCGATTTCTTGAAGACGTTCGTCCTTAACCCCGAAGACGTTTATGATTACCGCGAGCCGGTTAACTTTGTAGATACGATCGCCTACGACGAGTACGAGGAAGGGGGTTATATAGTTAAGGTCGCTTATAACCAAGAATCCGAGTTTTACGAGTCGTACGTACCGGACCCTGACGACACGACGTGGCCGGAAGAGGGCACTAAGTTCGCTTACCAGTATATTATCGTTACTAACAACAAAGCTTACCATCCTTCCGAGGAGACGATAAACCTCGAGGTAGAAACGACGCCGTTACGGGATTGGAAAACAGATAAAGGTGTCCCTTCGATAATAAAAACCGTTGACAATATCAAATTGAAATATCCTCAAGAAGGTAACGAGTATTGGGATCCCCAAGTCGCGATCCGTAAATTCTTAAAAGCGGCGATTAAGTATTGGGGGCCGGAGTACGTAATTTTTATAGGCGACGTGGACTTCTTGTCCGGGGCTTATTCCCCTGATTGGGGCAAATACGGCGTCGTGCCGATCCGCGTATTATCACGTTTCGATTTCGAAAAAGTAAACGGCACGCAAAAATACCCATCCGGATGGGGCGACGTCGTATCGAGCGACCTTTATTACACCGACTTCGACGACCAACCGAACGATTGGGATTACGACCAGGACGGCGTATTCGGCGAACCTAATGAAGATAAGATAGGGAAAATTAAACCCGATATAGCGTGCGGTTGGGTACCGGCTTCGAACCAAACCGAGGTAGAGAACTACGTTAATAAGGTACTAAAGTACGAAAAAGACCCGGACCGAACCGTAACGAACGGCTTTGCGTATATGGAGCGTTTCCTACACATAGCCACAGACGACGCTTTGGTCCCCGACGGGGAACCGCTAAAAACCCCCGGGTTTGTACCAGGTTTAGAATGCACTTTAATGTACGAGAGCCCCCAAAAACCGGGCGGGGGCCCGGGCGAGCGCCCCACATACCCGCAACCGCACGACATTAACGACGCCCTCGAGAACCCCGGATACGGTTTTATAGAGATCGACACCCACGGCCATCCTTTTTTCCATTACGTAATAACGCAAGGTGACGACCAAACCGAAACGCAGGTATGGGCTTCGAAACCGGGCCGTACGAACGATTTAATCGCGAGTATGGTCTTCGCCGATACGGTCCAGGACCTGACGACATCTTGTTATGGTATCGCCGTATCTTTATCTTGTAAAACGAATTGCTTCGAGTATGACCCTCCTGACGACTCGTCCGTAATTTCCGAACGGTTCTTGTTCGACGCCGACGGCGGCGGCGTAGCCTACTTGGGCGATACGCGGGACGGTAGTTGGTCGGCTACCGCGCTGATAACCCAGGAATTTTACCGGGTCCTCTTCCAAAAAACGGAGTCGGTAGAAGACGACTGGCCGTTCCTTGGCCCCGCCGAAACTTGGGGTAGGGCACGGGCTTTCGCGAAGAAATTTACCGGGCATTACCATCTATACCAACATATTTTATGCGGGGACCCGGAGCTTAACGTATGGACTAGGAGACCTAAAATATTGTCTTTCGACGCCATTAACAAGTGGTATGAGTCGGGCGTAGGTTATCACGTCAAGGTTACGGTGAAAGAGGATAACCAAAACTCCTACCTCGCCCGCGTTTGCATGCACGCCCAAGGCAAAGCTTACCTCCTCAATTTGACTAATGAAAACGGCGTATGCGAATTTATAGTCCCTGAAGCGGCGAGTTCCATACACCTCACGGCCACGAAATATAACTGCGTCCCCGCGTATAAAACCGATTTAAACATACCTTAAAGGTTTGGAGGAGGTCATCGCGATGCGAACGTTACTTTTAATTTCGGCCATAGCCGGCGTATTCTCGGCCGGGCCCGCGGCCTCAACCGGGTGGCGAGTGACGGCCTCGTACCCGGCACCCGCGGCCAACGCCCGCGGTATAGCGTATTGGGCCCCGTACCCCCGTTCGGTACTTTGCGACGGTACGCCTCCTCGAATATATAATTTGGACAATAGGCTGGAATATATTTCATTGATTATACCCCGGGGCGTTTGGGGTCTGGGGAGATGGTACCAATATGGCGACCTCGTCGTTTCGAATTACGAAAATGGTTGCATATACGCGTTAACGTCGGCCGGGTCCGTCGTCTCGTCGTTCCGGTGCCCGAAGGACCACCCGGCCGATTTGAGTAGCGACCCGTACTATTCCCGTTACGTCGCGTTTCCGGACCTGAACCTCGCGCTCGAGTTAACCACGAGCGGTTCGGTCTTGAGCTCTTTCGCGGGCCCCGGCCGGCGATTAACGGCGATAGAGGCTGATTATTACACACGCGGCGTCTTAGGGGACCCGTATACCCATAAGGTATATTTTATAGGGTACGGGTCCGTAGATTTAGAAGCCCCGGTCGGATTATGTTACGACGAGCCTACGGACGAAGACCCGCCCTACATGTATATCTACGTCGTCGACGCGGCGACGAATTGGGTATACGAATACAACTGGTCCCCCGCCGCGGCGGTAACGCCGGCCTCCCTCGGCCGCGTCAAGGCGTTGTATTGGTAGCGGCGCGTAGGGGCGTAAAGCTTTACGCCCCGACATCGGCCCCCTACGACCGCAAGCCGCCCGCACGGGCGGCTTTTCTTATGGGTGAGGGCGTATCGCCGAAAATCCCCGCGGGGCGTCACGATTTTTAATTGCTTTTGCCTAAGCGGTGTATTATAATTTCAAGCTGTTAACGAAAATAACCCGAAAGAAGGACGAGAATAATATGAAGACGTTAAGATACTTGGCGATAGCGGCTGCGCTCGTGGCCGTCGCCGCGGCCGCGGCCGGCGCCAGGAAAGTCGCCGTGCTGGACTTCCCGGCCTACGGCAAAGCGGCGCCCGAGAACGGCGTCGACGTGGCCGACAACGTGCGGTTGATGTTCCAGGCCGCGGAGGGGTTCGAGGTCGAAAGGTACCGGCGCATGAACAAGGCGGTCGGCGCGGCGTCGCAAGCCGGCCTCGACCTCACCGCCATGAAGGACATCGTGCGGCTGGGCAAAGCGCTGGACGCCGACGTCGTCGTCACGGGCCGCGTCACGTACGACGGCGAACTGTATACCGTTCAGGTCTGGGTGAACGACGTCAAAAAGAAAACCATGGAGGGGTCGGCCGAGGCCGAGAACCGGGATTTGCGCCAATTGACGGAGGACCTTATAAAGGGCATGAGCGGCGCCGAGCGGTTCGGCGTCCTTTTCCCGGACGAGGTGCGGCCCCTGCCGCGGCCTACGGAGAAAGAGACCCGCCTGGCGTTGTCGCTAATCGCGACCGACGAGGAACTGGCCCTCTTCGACGTCCTCTCGCCGCGCGGACAGAGCATGATGTTGGATAAATTCTGGGTGCGGCGCGACCCGGACCCGGCTACGCCCGAGAACGAATACGAGGAGGAGTTCTGGCGGCGCGTCGCATACGTCGAGGACCACTTTACGTCGCCCGTGCGCGAGGGCTTGCGGACCGACCGCGGCAAGGTCTACGTCATCTTCGGCCCCGCGGACGACATCGAGGACCACGCCGGCGGCGTCGCCTCTTCCTCCGGGTACGAGAAGTCCACCTGGTCGACGAAGCCTTACTACGCGTGGAAGTACTACAATGCCGGGCCGGCGGGCCGGCGTATGTTGTTCGTCTTCTTGGACGAGGTCGGCGACGGCGAGTTCAACGTTTACGCCTCCACCGAGCCGGGGTTCGGGCGCCACATCGCCTCCTTCGCGGAGTTCGACATGAACCGGTTGGTGATAGACGAGGAGGACTGGGGCGATTCGAGCGATACCACGTTCTGGGATTCGCCGGGGCGTTTCGAAGGCAAGTAGGCGCGCGAGACATACCTAGAAACCGGTTCGTATACGCGGAGGTTTGGCAAGGATGAAGCTCTTTATCGACACCGCTAACCTGGACGCCATCAAGCGCGTCGCGGACATGGGCCTGCTGGACGGGGTTACCACCAACCCCACCCTCGTTTCACGCGAGAAGATGCCCGCCGACAAGCTCTACGACGAAATCGCGAAGATCTGCGCGGGCCCCATAAACGTGGAGGCCGTGAGCGCCGACGCCGCCGGCATCGTCGAGGAGGCCCGCAACTTCCACCGGCGCGCCCCCAACTTCGTTACCAAGGTCCCGTGTTTCGAGGAGGGGTTGAAGGCGGTGCGGCGGCTGGCCGACGAGGGCATTACCACCAACGTCACGCTCATCTTCTCGCCGTCGCAGGCTCTTTTGGTGGCCAAGGCCGGCGCGGGCTACTGCAGCCCGTTCATCGGCCGTCTCGACGACATAAGCCACCCGGGCATGGACCTCATCGAGGACATCGTAATGATTTACGAGAACTACGATTACGACACCGAGGTCATCGTCGCGAGCGTCCGCCATCCGCTCCACGTCGTCGAGGCCGCGCGCATCGGCGCCGACATCGTCACCATTCCGCCGGCGGTCATCGACCAGTTGGTGAAGCATCCGCTTACCGACATCGGGATGAAGAAGTTCCTCGAGGACTACGCGAAGATACCCAAAGGTTAAGGTCGCCCCGACGACGTCGGGCCGCGGCAAGGAGGGAAGATGCTCGAGTTCAGATTCAATTTCATAGATATCTTCCGCGCCCCCCGGCTCGCGCTGAGCGCCAAAAAGATATGGACGCAGCTGAGGGCGTTGGCGCTCGGCCTCATCCTGTATAACGTTTTCGTATACCTCGCGTTCGCCGTATCGCGCGCCGACGTCTACGGGATCTGGAGTTCGTATTATCTCTTTCCGCCGCTGGCCCTCGCACTCGGCGCTTTCCCCTTGAACGCGGGCGGCGTGGTCCTGTGGGCCGTGGGCGCGCTGGCCTTCTTCGTCGTCGCCTTCCTCGGCATGACGGCGGTGGCTAAGATCACCGTCGAGCAGCTGCGGGGCAACGATTTCTACTCCCGGCGGGAAGCGGGCTCGTACGTGCGGCGCCATTGGCGGGCCGTCGTATTTACGCCGGTGGCGGTCCTCGTTTCGCTGGCGGCGCTCTTCGGCGGCGGCTTGCTCGTCGGCCTGGTCGGCAAGATCCCGTGGTTCGGCGACGTCGTGGCGTCGCTCTCGTTGGTGCCGCTTTTCCTCGGCGGCCTGCTTTTCGTTTTTCTCGTCGTGGTATTCTTTTTATCCTTCTGGTTTACGCCGCCCATCGTCGCGACTACGGGCGACGATACCTTCGAAACGTCGTTCGAGCTGTTCTCGACGCTGTCGGGACAGCCGTGGCGGCTGGTATTATACGAGGTCCTCCTGCGAGCGCTCATCTTGACCGGGGCCGCATTATTCGCGTTCTTCTCGGCGGCGGCGTTGAAAGTGGCGTACGCGGCGCTGTATATCCCGATGGGGGCGAAGTTCACCGGTGCTTTCGACGCCGCGTGGCGGGTCATGCCGAGCTGGCTCAGGGGCGCGTATCCCGGGACCTGTCCCCCGTTGGCGTGGCTTTCCGGGTCGGGCGTTCATTCGTTTTTTGTTTCGTCGCCGGTAGCGCTGCCGCTGCCTTGGCCGCAGGCGGTGGCTGCGACGCTTATGTCGCTCGGTTTGCTCGTGGTTTTCGGCGCCGTCGTCGCGTACGCGGTCAACGTGCACACCGTCGGCAATACGATAATATACGTCGTTTTGCGCAAGAAGAAGGACGACGAGAACCTGCTCGAGATGTACGACGATGAGCTCGAGCAAGCGATGCTGGCGTTGGAAAAAGAAAAAGAGACGCCGCCCGAGGGCGAAACGGCGGAGGGGGCCGGTGAGGCGGCCGATTAAAGCCGACGGCGCGCCGGCGGCGATAGGGCCTTACGCGCAGGCCGTTGCGGCCGGGCCTTTCGTATTCACCGCCGGCCAGATAGCGCTCGAGCCTGCGACGGGCGAACTCGTCGGCGACGACGCCGCGGCGCAGACGCGCCGGGTTATGGCCAATTTGAGCGCGGTGCTTAAGGCCGCGGGCGGGACCTGGGAAAACGTCGTGAGGACCGAAATTTATCTGGTCGACCTCGCGGATTTCGCCGCGGTGAACGACGTTTACGCCGGGTTCGTCGGAGACGAGCCGCCCGCCCGCGTTACGGTCCAGGTGGCCGCGCTTCCCAAGGGGGCGCTGGTCGAGATCGCCGCGGTGGCGTACGTCGGCGAGAAGTAGCGTGCCTATGTGGCGTTCGATATTTATCGTAATCTGCGCCGCGTTGTTGGCCGCGGCCTGCGAGGATGAACCGCCGACGGGGCCGGCGTGGTTTTACATCACGGCCGAGGGCAGCGGCCTCCCCGGCAATAAAATTTACGACTTATACGCGGACGAGGGAGGCGCGTGGTTCGCGACCGACCTCGGCCTGGCTTATAACCGCGGCTCGACGTGGGTCATATACGATTATCAGGGGGGCATGCCGACGGACGAAATTTTCGGCCTGGCGGTGTGTCCCAACGGCGACGTATGGGTGGCGACGTACGCGGGCGCGGCCCGCCTTCGCGGCGACGAGATCAAAACCTTTACTACCGCCGACGGCTTACCTTCCAGTTTGGTATACGGCGTCGCGTTCGACGGCGCGAAGTTGTGGTTCGCCACCGACCGGGGCCTCGCCCGCTACGACGACCCCGGTTTTACGGTCGTCACCTGCGTCTCCGGCCTCCCGGGTAACGACGTTCGCGACGTCTACGCCGTAGGCGTGGACCGCGTATGGGTGGGTTGCATCGGGGGCGCGGCGTTCTACGACCGCGGCAAGATAACCGAATATACAGTCGTGGGTGCCGGCTTGCCCTCGGACGTCGTCTACGCCGTGGCCGCTCGCGGCGATGACGCCTGGGTCGGAACGGATAAGGGCCTTTGTTTTCTCCGCGGAGGCCGCGTGGTGAAGACGTATACGACCGCGAACTCGGCGTTAAAGGCGGACATCGTAAACGACCTGGCCTACGGCGCGGGCGGCGAGCTGTGGGTCGCGACGGCGGGCGGCGGCGCTTCGCGGAGCGTGGGCGAAGGCTTCGAGACCTTCGACACGAACCGCGGCCTGCTCAGCGATTACGTTCTGTCGGCCTTCGGCGATAAGCTGGGGTACGTATGGCTGGGGACGTTGACTAGCGGCGTTTGCCGCTACTACGACTGAGGGTCGTAATTTCGGTAAAGGGCGCGGCTCGAGAGGGCCGCTTTTTTATTGCCGCGCCAACTCCCGACGCAAGCGGCGGGCCTGGGCTGCGCGTTCCGCGGGCGAGGGCGCCGCGTCGACCAGGAAGTGGAGGGCCGCGTTCGGCTCCGCGGCGACGAGGTTGGCGCGAGCTTCCTCGTAGTAGACGTTGACCGCGGCGATGGGCTTACGCGTAAGCTTTATGACTTCCTCGTCCGCGCCGAGCCAAAGGTGGCGGCTCCAGACGTTGAATAGCACCAGCGCCACCGACCACGACGCGACGAGGAACGTGGCGAAGGGTAGGAGGCTCGCGGGGGCGGCGGCGTCGGCGCTGCGGCGCCGGGCCAGGGCGCCGGCGAAGGCGTCCGCCGCTATGAGCGTCGCCATAAATAAGACCAACGCTACGGCGGCGAGGAGGCTGTTTCGCGTCGCCTCCGCCCGGGCGATGGCGGCCGCCAGAAAGACCTCCGCCTCGTACCGGCCGAGCGATTCGGCGCCGGCGGAAACGACGACGACGCGGCGCGCCGGCGACGAGGCCGCGGCGACGAGTTCGTCCGCGGGCGGCCGCCGCTCGACCGCGACCTCATACGGGGGCATTTGGTATTGGGCCGACAGGTACCGGGCCCTCTCGAGCAATAAGCCGCCGGTAGGAAATGCCGGCGTAAAAACCGGTGGGAGCGGCAGCAAGAACGCCCCATATGCGCCGGCGGCGACGACCGCCAAGGTCGCCGCTAGCCACCACGTCCGCGGCCATATGGCCCGGGCCGCGCCGACGGCCAGGATGAAGGCCGCCGCCGCTATGCCGCAGCAAAGCGGTTTGATTAATACGACGGCTGCGGCGGCCTCGCCGCCGGCGTCTCGCAAGAACGCGGCCCGAACGGCGTATATCAACAGGAGCGGGGCCGCCACCGCCGCGCCGACGGCGGCTGCCATAATCAACGTAGTCGCGAACGGCCGGCGGCGGCCGAGCCGGCTGAGGCGCGCGCCCCCTCCTCGGAAGTCCAGCGCCAAGAGAGATAAGAGGATAAGTAGCGCTCCCGCTACGGTCGTAATTTGCCGGGCTGTCGTGTAGCGCGCCGCGGCGGCGAAGCGCGGGTCCGTGCGGGCTTCCTTTTCGGGTTCGGGGGGCTTGGGGCCGAGCTCGTATACGAGGCCCCGCTGAGCCATAGGGACCGTCTCGGCCCCCTGGGCCGACGCGGCCACGACAGCGCCGAGAGACAAGGCCAAGGCCGCGGCGATCAATATCGCCCTGCTCATCGGTATGAAGGATATCATATAGGGCGGCGGCCGGTCAAAGGGGAAAGGACGCCGACCCGAGGAATAAACGGCGCCTCCTCGAGATGGGTTTTTTGTCGCGAGGGGAGACTTGAACCTCCGACCGCCCGCTTATAAGGCGGTTTTTTGCGGACGGGATAGCGGCCCGGCGCCCTTAGGGCGAAAACGACCCGGGGCGGTCGTTGCCGAGCTTGGGAAAGAAGAACTGCTTGCGGTCATTTATGAAATAGCTCGCGACGGGGACTTTTACCAGGTCGCGGCAGAGGAGGGCGGGTTTCGTCGGCCTGAGGCCGCCCCATAGGAGCCGGGTGAAAATCTTGCCGTAGATGGCGATACGGTTATTAAGTAGGTTTACTACGGAATTCAAAAGGGTCTGCATCTCCGCGGGCGAGATGTGGGGGTGGTTCCACACTAGGTGCTTCGAATTATAATGGCCGTAGGTCCGGTCGAAGATGCCGTAATCGGCCTCCACTTTGTCCCAAAACGGCGTCCGGGGGTAAGGGGTGATGACGCACACGCCGCTCGAGTCGAAATCTAATTCTTTGAGGAGCCGCGCGTCGCGGAGCGTCTCCTCGGCGGTCATGTTCTCGTGACCTATGAGGTAGTAGGCGAAGCGGAACATGCCCGGCTTTTCCGCGGTCCGCCGGGCGAAAGCCGTAACCTCGTTGACGGTTTGCTTTTTGTCGACCGCGTCGAGGGCATTTTGGGACATGGCCTCCACGCCGACGAGCGTAATGCGCAGGCCGCGTTCGTACCATTCGTCGAGGTAGTGCAGGAAGAGCGCGGCGCGGGATTGAGCCAACCAATGGAAGTTGTAACGGCTGAGGAGTCTGGTCACGCTGTCCGCGAACCGCTTATCGGTGCCGAAGAGTTCATCCATAATGAAAATATATTTGACGCCGACCTTCCGGTAATAACGCAGGACGCGCTCGATGCTTTCGCAGTTGATGGTGAAGCGCCGTTCGTCGAACGCCGGCGTCTGGCAGAAGGTGCACTTATACGGGCAGCCGCGCTGGGTATAGAGCAAGCCCGCGCTGAAGTGCCGTATGTTCCCGGGGCGCAGCGATACGTGGACCATCATCGCCGGGTGCTCGATATCCTCGTCGCGGACGCGACGGCCGAAAAACCGCGCGATTTGGTCCTCCGCGGGCCCCACGAATATCCGGTCCACTATGCCCGGGACCTTTTCGTCCAACACGCCGAAGTTGCCGGCCCACGTCTCGGCCACGCCTTGCCGCCGCGCCTCCTCCGCCATCCTCTCGATTTCGGCGATGTCGTGTTGGTAGGCGCTGAAGCCGACGATATCCCAACCTTCCTTCAACTTCGCGACGTACTCGTGCCACCGCGGATACTCGAGTATCTCGACCTCGGGGACGTTTTGTTTGATGAAGCGCAAGCCGGGGCTGAGCCGGCACGGCGAGCTCAACTTAGGGAGGCCCCGCGTGGCGCCACCTAAAAAGTCCAAATAGTCGCCGCGGGAGCGCCGGTACGCGGTGCATAAGAGGATGCGGGGGTCGGGGGACGTAGCTTTCACCGAATTCCTTTGACGTGCCGCGCAATTTTGCGCGGCGGGTCTGGCCGTGGCTTTTCTACGACCGGCGTGGGAGGTAGTGGTTTGACGTTAGGGCGTTTCTTAATAAACGCTAGGGCGTTGCGATACCGGCACTCTACGCCGCGGCCCGCGTTTTAATATGAAAGAAACGAACGGCGCGCCGTTCGTTTAAAAATACATCGAATCAATTAATATTATACCGCCGGGCCTTTGTCAAGTTTTTTCCGGCCCGCGCTGGGATACGGCACAACTTAGTCGCCAATACCAAAAGGCGCCCGGGGCCCTTTGTTTTTGTGGGCGATGGGGGACTTGAACCTCCGACCTCCTGCTTGTAAGGCAGGCGCTCTGGCCAACTGAGCTAATCGCCCGGATAGTTTTAGTATAATTGAAAGTCGACCTTGTCGTCAAGTCTAAATACGGAGCCGTTGCGGTCGTGTCCGAGGCGTGATAAAATATAAGAGATGCGCTCATATTCTCATGTCGCGGCCCTGGTTCTGGTTTCCGTAGCGGCCTCCGCCGGCTGGCAGCCGATGCCGCGCCTCGCCCTCGTCCACGACGACGCGAGCGCCGACGGCCTTTACAACTATTTCGCCGCGGCCCCGGCCTGTGTCTTCCGCCACGGCGGCGAGACGTACCAGGCCCCCGTGCTGGCCGACGCCGTCGGCAACGATACCGTCAACCTCTTCTTCGACGCGTATAAAAAGTATTTGGAAGGCCGCAGCGGGTTAAGGCAACTCGTCGCCGTGGGCGGCGTGGCCGCGGCCGACCTCGAGTATGCCCGGAAGTATTTCGCCCTGAGCCGAGACGACGTCTGGGAAATAATCGGGTCGCCGCCCCGCGTCGCGTCCGAGCTGTCGCGCGATTGGGTCGCCAGCGAGTACGTCGTCGTCGCGCCGTATACCAAAGTGCCTGAAATCCAGGATTTGGAGAGCGCGGCGAACGCCGCTTCCATAGCCGCGTATTTAAACGCGCCCCTCTTTTACGCCGAGCCGTCGGGGCTTGCGCCCGAGACGTTGGAATTCATCGGATACCTCGAGCCGTCGAAGGCGGTCGTCGTCGAGATAGGCGACGTATTGCCGTCGTCGGTAAATGACGCGCTGGCCGGACGGGGGATTCGCGTCGTCGCCGACCTAAAGAATGAGCGTGGCGTCGTTACTTATATGAACGGCCTTACGGACCCGGCCGCGCCGGTGCTCTGTTGCTTCCGCGGCGCGCGGATGGCGGCGCCGGCGGCGGTGGCGGCGGCGCGGTATGGCGGCTTCGTCCTCGAGGTGCCGGAAAATATCGCGGTGCTGACCTCTGAAGTTTCGGAGATGGAGCGGGCGTACGTTCCCGAGAGCCGGGAGAAGTTGCTCGAACCGTACGTTATGCCCGCGGCGGTCCTCGCCGGCGAGGAGGCCGTCGCGGACCAGTTTTACGCCTGGCTCGAGTCGCTGGGGGGTACGGACCCCAACCAGCTCGAGTACGTCTTGACCTTCGCGCCGGCCTTCGGCGACGGGAGTCTCCCCTACACCTTCGACCGCGCGATAATAGGCGATAGCGAGACGCCCTACGAGCGCGGCGCCGCGCCGGGCCGCTTCGCCAATCCGCCGGCGGGGAGTCTCGCCTCGGTCAATATGACGTCGGCCTACCGCGCGCTCATCTTCGCCAACCCGAGGCCGGGCCGCGTCACTTTTTGCGGCGTTTCCTATATGGCCCAGAACGTCGTCTCGTGCCCGGAGACGTTCAAGGACAATTACGGCAAGCTCCACAAAGTTAACGAGGTATTGGGGTGCCGCGGCGGCGGCTTCGACGACCCCGGCGTTTTCGCGGACTTCCGCGATAATGGGTACGAAGCCGTCGTGCACGACAGCCCCTATGCGGGGTCGGGTCGTCACCCCTTTGTGCCGGCCGAGGACCTCCTCGGTTTTCAACGGGACGTATCCCACGGCGCGGGTTTCTTCTACTGCTCGAGCCACGGCTCGAAGGGCGGCGTCTATCCCCTGAAGAAGGATACCGGCATAACGGAAAACGTCGCGTGGGGCAAGGAGGATTGGCCCGGGGGCCCGTCGGGTTTCGTGAACTTCGACGGCGAGCTGTTCTCTTATAATTTTTGGGACAGAATGCCGAACCAAAGCCCCGGGCTGGTCGCCGCGTTCAACGCGTGCTCGGTGGGCGCCGGCGATATGAATGCCGTCGCGACGCGGCACCTGGCCGCGGCCTCCATCTCGTCGTATACGCCGGTGGGGGCGCCGTCGTCCGGTTGGTTTTGGATCTCGTTCGTCAATCGTCTGGTAACGCGCGGTTATACGCTGGGCGAGGCGCTGTGCTTCGCGACGGCGCAAGTCTCGGAAATATTCCCGGCTCACCGCCCGGGCGGCGATTCTTTGATAAGGTACGTCCTCGCCGGCGACCCGTTCATGCCGTTTTACAGGCCGACGTGGCAGCCGCCCGCGCCGGCCGACCCGGCTCGCGATTACGGCGGCCACCACCCCGGCGGCTCGGGGCCGCTGGCG